>JBBQZE010000079.1:0-12830 GCA_038207985.1 Solirubrobacterales bacterium | reverse complement strand
GCGATCCTCCCAGGCGCGGGGCCGGGGCCCTAGGGTTCCCGTCCGCGTGACGGGAACCTTCATCAACGTGGGCACGGTCCTGCTGGGGACGCTCGTCGGGACCCTGCTCGGCGCGCGCCTCCCCGCCCGTCTGCAGGAGCGCGTGCTCGCGGGCCTCGGCCTCGTCACGCTGGTCATCGGGGTGGAGCTTGCGCTCACCTGGCGCGACACCAACACGTTGTTCGTCCTCGGCGGCGTCCTGCTCGGCGGCCTGGCCGGCGAGGGGCTGCGGATCGAGGACCGCCTCGAACGCCTCGGCGACCGGCTCCAGGCGATGACCTCGGGCGAGGCCGCCGGGGCCTCCACCGTGTCCGAGGCGTTCTTCACCGCGAGCCTGCTGTTCTGCGTCGGCCCGCTCACCGTGGTCGGCGCGATCCAGGACGGGCTGACCGGCGACTACCAGGCCCTGGCCACCAAGGCCGTGCTCGACGGCTTCGCCTCGGTCGCGATCGCCGCCTCGCTGGGTCCTGGGGTGGCGTTCGCCGCCCTCAGCGTCCTCGTGGTCCAGGGCGGCATCTCGCTGAGCGCGGGGCTCTTCTCCGACATCCTGGCCGAAGGCTCCGAGGCGCTGGCGGCACTCACCAGCGCCGGGGGCGTGCTCATCATCGGCATCGCGCTGAAGCTGCTGGCGGTCAAGGACGTCAGGGTGGGCAACTTCCTGCCGGCGCTGGTCTTCGCCCCGGCGATCGTCGGCATCGCCTCGCTGTTCTGAGCGTCCGCTCCTAGCCCGCGTAGTGGCCCGGCCACTCCGCGCGCGGGATGCGCTTGATGTCGCGGATCTCCCCGGCGGTTCCCCACTCGTTCGCGCCGAGGCGCGAGAGCGGCCGCAGCCGGGTGATCTCCGGGCGCCCGTCACGGAGCACGTCCTCGTCGATCGCGGCGTGGACGACGCGGCCGAGCACCACGGTGGAGTTCCCGAGGGAGAGCGTCGCGTGGAGCACGCACTCGAGCGCGACGGGCGACGCGGCGACGCGCGGGGGGGAGACGCACGCGCTCGGCTCGCGCTCCAGCCCGACGGCGTCCCACTCGCTCTCTCCCGGCGCGAAGTCCGTGCCGGTCGCGTTGACCTGCTCGAAGAGCGCCTCGGGGGCGAAGCACACCACGAACTCGCCCGTGGCCTCGACGTTGCGCAGGGAGTCCTTGCGCCCCACCGAGGTGAACTGCACTACCGGCGGGCTCACGCAGGCGACGGTGAAGAACGAGTGCGGCGCGAGGTTGTCGACACCGTCGGCCGACGTCGTGGAGACCCAGGCGATAGGGCGCGGCACCACGACCGAGTTCAGCAGGCGGTAGAAGCTCCCCGGGTCCGTGGTGGCCGGGTCGAACGAGGCGCGCACGCCCCGGACGCTAGAGGTCGGCCGCCAGCTCCGGGACCTCCCGGCGCAGCCCCGGCATCCGGATGAGCGCAACGGGCTGCAGCGGGGAGGTCGGCGCCACCCAGAACGACACGCCGTCGCGCTCCTCGACCGCCACGACCGCCTTGTCCTGATGACGCCAGGCGAGCGCCCAGATGATCGCGAAGCCCGCGGCGATCCCCGGCACCTGCGGGGCGAGGAAGGCGAGCGCCCCCGCGACCAGCGTGGAGAGCAGCAACGGCCAGAGGCGGTTCAGGACGACGGCGCCGGGCCGGTCCTCGGGCATGGCGGACGCGGGCTTGGCCTCCGCCAGCGCCCGAGCGATCGGCGTCGTGGTCTGCGCCCGGCGCCCGAGCAGGCCGCCGGCCACGGCCGCGACGGCCCACCACGCGGCCGCCTGCACGACCACGGTGGAGCCCGGGTCGTTGCTGGTCCCGACCAGGCAGGCGGCGGCCAGCGCAGTGGCGGCTCCCGCGCTCAGGAGCACGGTGAAGCGGAGCAGGTCGGCGAAGCGCACCCGCGGGCCTAGCCGGGGGCCGAGCCCGCGTGGGCGAGCGCGACGAGCACGTCGCGGACGCCCGCGGGTCCGTCCACCATGAGGTCGGCTTCCGCCTCGAGCTCGGGCGGGGTCTCGTCCGATCGCACCCCGACGCACACCGCGGCGCCGAGGCGGCCGTCGGCCACGAGCCTCCGGAGGCCCGCGAAGGCGTCGAGGTCGGTCCGGTCGTCCCCTGCGTAGAGGCCGACCGCGAGGTCCTCGCCGTCGAGCAGCCGCTCGATGCCTCGCCCCTTGTCCATGGCGACGGGCGGGCGGACCTCGAGGACCTTGCGGCCCCAGTGGGTGTGGAAGCCCTCGCCCTCGGCGCGGGCCGCGAGCGTGCGCACGGCGGCCTCGGCGGCCGCCTCGTCGGGGGCGCCGCGCCAGTGGAAGGCGGCGATGGCCTCCTTGTCCTCGGCCCGCACGCGCATGCGGTCGAGCTCCTCGGAGTGCGCCCGCCGCGCCCAGGCGCGCACCCGCGTCGCCCACTCGGCCACCTCGGGGTCGACCTCCACCTCGGTCGCCCCGCCGCGCAGCACCTCGGAGCCGTGGTTGCCGAGGTAGGTGATCGATCCGAGCGAGACGATCCGCCGGGCGACGGCGGCGCGGCGCCCGCTGACGCAGGCCACCAGCCCGTAGCGCTTGGCCACCTGGATCAACGGCGTCCGCGTCGGCTCGGGCACGTGGGCGTCGTCGGCGTGGCGGACGATGGGCGCCAGGGTGCCGTCGACGTCGAGCAGGACGGCGGCGCGGGACGGGTCGGCGGACAGCGGGGCGAGCGCGTCGGCGAGCGGGGAGACGACGGACATCCGTGCGTAGCATGGCAGCCATGGCCCGCCGTCGAACGCTCGCGCTGGCGGGCATCGGGACGGCCGCCGGGCTCTTCTCGGGGCTCTTCGGGGTGGGCGGCGGGATCGTCGTGGTCCCCGGCCTGGTGCTGTGGCTGGGCTACGGCGACCGCGAGGCGACCGGCACCTCGTTGGCCGCGATCGCCGTGATCGCCTCCGCCGCCGCCCTGGCCCACGGCGCCTACGGGAACGTCCACGTAGGCGACGGCCTGCTGGTCGGCGTGCCCGCGGTCGCCGGCGTCGTCGCCGGCACGACGCTCCAGCAGCGCATCGCGCCGCGCCGCGTCCGGCTGCTCTTCGCCGCGCTGCTGGTGGCCGCCGCCGTCGACCTGCTCGTCGCGTGATCACCGTCGCCGCCATCGGGCTGCTCGCCGGCGTGGCCTCCGGGCTGCTGGGGATCGGCGGCGGCGCGCTGCTCGTCCCCGCGCTCGTCCTGGCGCTGGGGCTGCCGCAGGTCGACGCGGAGGCCACGTCGCTGCTGGCGATCGTCCCCGTCGCGCTCGTCGGCGCCGCCCGCCAGCACCGTTACGGCAACGTCCGCGTCCGCGAAGGGCTCCTGGTGGGGGTGCTGGCCGTCCCCGCTGCTGCGCTCGGCGTGGTGGTGGTCAACGCGGTGCCCGAGCGCGCGATCGAGGTCGCCTTCGCGGGCCTGCTGCTTGTCGTCGCCGTGCAGCTCATCCGCGCGGACTGAGGTTCTGCCGCTCAGCCGCCGCCTTCGAGCGCGCCCTTCACCGCGGCGTCGAGGGCGTTGAGGCGGAAGAGCGCGAGCGCCTCGGGCGAGCCGAAGCGCCGCTGGGGCGCGGCGTCGGCGCCGTGGTGGGTCAGCACGCAGTGGGCGAGCTGCAGGCGGCGCGCGGTGTCGAGCGACGGCACCCGGTCCGCGTGCGCTTCGAGCAGGCGCAGGCCGAGCTCGACGTGGCCGAGCAGCCGCCCCTCATCCGAGAGCTCGATCTCCGCCCCGTAGCGGTACTCGAGCGTCTTGCCGAGGTCGTGGACGAGGGCGGCGGTCACCAGCAGGTCGGAGTTCAGGCGCACATGGAGCTGGCAGGTCTCGAGCGCGAGCGTGCCGACGGCGACCGTGTGCTCCAGCAGACCCCCGAGGTAGGCGTGGTGGCCGGGCCGCGGCGCGCACGGCGCGAGGCGCCACTGCGCGCGCAGCACGTCGTCGGCGAGCAGCACGTCGAGCAGCGCGCGGTAGGCGGGGTCGTGCACCTCCCGGGCCAGGTGCTCCAAAAAGCCGTCGAGCTCGTCCAAGTCCCGGTAGGCGACGGGCAGGAACCGGGAGGGGTCGGTCCCGTCGGGGGCGGTCGCGATGTTCTCCACCTCGAGCTGCAGCTCCTCGCGGAAGCGCTCGACGCGGGCCCGGACGCGGACGAGCTGGCCGCGCTCGAAGCGCCCGGCGAGCCGGTCGGCGTCCTTGAAGACGCGGCCGGGCACCGTCCCGGTGCGGTCGCGCAGCTCCACCGTGAGGTACGGGGCGCCCGACTTGGTGGTCAGCCGGTCCTTGCGGACGCAGGCGAAGACGGCGTCGACCTGCTCGCCCGCGCGCAGGGTCGCGATCGTCACCTCGGGCTGCTCCGTCACGCCCCCCACCATGTCAGGCGGCTACCGTGGCCGGATGGAGCCCCTCATCTGGGAGAGCCGCCCCGACGGCCTGCGCGCCCCGGCCCTCATCTGCGCCTTCACGGGGTGGAACGACGCGGGCGACGCGGCGTCGGCCGCCTTGCAGTTCATCGGGTCGTCCCTCGGCGCGACGCGCTTCGCGCGCATCGATCCCGAGGAGTTCTACGACTTCCAGGCCACCCGGCCGCAGATCAAGCTGGTCGACGGCAAGTCGCGCGAGATCGAGTGGCCTCAGGTCGAGGTCTACGCGGCGCGGATCCCGCGCGCCCCCCGCGACCTCATCCTCCTGCAGGGTCCCGAGCCGTCGATGCGCTGGCGGACCTTCATGCAGCAGATCGTCGACCTCTCCGAGGCGCTCGGCGTCCAGATGGTCGTCACGCTCGGCGCCCTGCTGGCCGACGTCCCGCACACCCGGCCCGTCACGATCACCGGCTTCGCGTCGGACGAGGCGCTCGTCGAGCGCCTCGGGCTGCAGAGCTCGAGCTACGAGGGCCCGACGGGCATCACCGGCGCGATCCTGGCCGCCTGCCAGGAGGTCGGGATGCCGTGCGCGTCGCTCTGGGCCAGCGTCCCGCACTACGTCGCCGCGGCGCCGAACCCGAAGGCCGCGCTGGCGCTCGTCCGCAAGCTCGAGGGCCTCGTCGGGGTCTCGGTCGACGCGCTCGAGCTCGAGTCGGACGCCGGCCGCTACGAGACGCAGGTCTCGGCGGCCGTCTCACAGGATCCCGACGTCCAGGCCTTCGTGGAGCGCCTGGAGGCCGCGGCGATCGAGGAGGAGGCCGCGGAGGGCCCCGCGGTGCCCAGCGGCGACGTCCTCGCCCGCGAGTTCCAACGCTTCTTGCGTCAGCGCGGGCCCGGCGAGAGCTGAGCCGTCCTGCCTGAGCGGGAGGACGTCGCCGTCCCCCGTTGAACTCCGGGGCATGGACCGCAAGATCGATGCCGGCGCCGTGCTGGTGGCGGCAGCCGCCGTGCTGCTCGTCGTCTCCGAGTTCCTCGACTGGTTCGGGCTCGCCGGCGCCTCGGGGGTGAGCGCCTGGGACGTCTTCGAGGTCCTCGACCTCGTCCTGCTGGCCGCCGCGGTCACGGTCGTCGCGGCGGCGTTCGGGCGGCTCGACTCGCGGGTGGGGCTGGTCGCGGCAGCCGTTGCGACCGTCGTGGTGGTGTCCCAGCTCATCCAGCCGCCGCCCGCGGCCGGCGGCGCGGACCGCGAGGTCGGTGCCTGGCTCGCGCTGGTCGCGAGCCTGGCGCTGCTCGCTGGCGCGGCGCTGATCGCCGCGCAGATCGCGGTCACGGTGGACGTGCGCGGGCGCGAGCGTCGGCGCCGCGTGGCCACCGTCGACAAGCGCACGCAGGCGCCCGCTACGCCCGTGGCCGCGCCGGGAGCGGCTGGGGCGACCGCGCCCGGGGCGCCAGGGCCCGAGGCGCCCGTGGCCACGCCGGGAGCGCCCGGTGAGGGCGACGATCGCTTCGCGCCGCGGCCGTCCGGGGGCTCGGCGGCGATCGATCCCGACGCGACGCAGGCCTTCGACGCACCGAAGGACGAGCCCGAGCGGTGAGCCCCCGTGGCGCCTCCTTCGAGCTCGAGCGCTTCGCGCTTGCCCCGATCACGGACGGGGTGGTCCTGCTCGAGGTGGACGGCCGGCTGTCGGGAGCGCCGGCGCGGGCCCGCCCACCGAGGCTGCTGGTCGAGACAGTGGACGGCGACCGGCGCGAGCACGCTCCGGTCGAGGCGGTCGTCGAGGACGGTGCGCTGCGCGCCAGCTTCGCCGTGGCTGCCGGGGACGCCGCGACGGCGACGCTCGCGCTGACGGTCGGCGGGCTGCTGCTCGAGCTCCCGGACCCCGACGCGGTCGGCGGGGCCGACCGCACCGTCGCGCTGGCCCGCCAGGTCAACGGCCTGCGGCGCGAGCTGGCGGAGCTGCGCGCGGAGGTGGTCGCCGCGCGGGAGCAGGCGGGCGGCCACGCGGCCGAGCTCGAGCGCCTGGCGGCAGCGGGCGAGGAGCGACACGCCGCCGCCGAGCGGGCTGCCGCCGAGCGCGTGGGCACCGCCGAGCGCGTCGCCGCCGAGCGGCTGGCCGAGGCCGAGGCGGACGCCGAAGCGCGCATCGCGGCCGCCGACGCCGCCGCCGCGGACCGCCTCGCCCGTGACCGCGAAGCGGCCTCGTCGCGACAGGAGGCGCTCGCCAAGGCGTCGGCAGCACGCGAGGCGGAGCTCCGGCGCGCACTGGGCGAGGCGCGGTCCTCTCGCGCGGACGCCCCGACCGTTGCCGTTCCCGTCGAGGGGGAAGACGTCAAGCCCGAGCCCGAGGTCGACCCCGAGCCCGAGCCCGAGCCGGAGCCCGAGGTCGACCCCGAGACCGTCCTTCACGCGGACGCCGCCTACGAGGCGGACGCCCGTCCCGACGCCGACCCGGACTTCGAGGACGACCCCGCCACCGAGGTGGTCGCCGTGCCCGACGACACGGGGCCGATCCCGCTGCGCCGCGCCTCGGATCGGCTGGCTCCGACCCGGCCCGCCCGCCGGGGCGAGGCCGACGTGCGGAGCGTCGGCGCGCCCCGCACCCTCGTGCTCGTCGTGGTCGCGCTCGCGGGTCTCCTCGTGCTCGCCGCGATCCTCGGCTTCCTGCTCTAGGGCGTTCCCGCTGGCGGGATCCGCGGTTTCGACACTGGTGGGTGGGCGGTGTGTGCCCTAATCGCTGCCATGGAGGCATTTTGCGCACACGCCGCCCGGCCGAACCCGGTGCGCGGCAGGCCCTAAGCCGCCCCGGCTGGCGCCTCACGCCGCGGCAGTGACGGCTCGACGCGCAGCACGCGGGCCGCCCCCACCGGGAGCGTCCAGTTCCAGCGCCCGAAGAGCGACACGACCGCGGGCACGAGCAGCGCGCGGATGATCGTCGCGTCGAGCAGGATGCCCGCCGCCAGCCCCGTCGCAAGGACCTTGATGTCCGTCTCCGGCCCCGAGGCCATCGAGACGAAGGCGAGGAAGAGGATCAGCGCCGCGCTGGTCACGAGCCGCCCGGTGCGGCCGATCCCGCGGACGACCGCGAGGTCGGTGTTCCCCGTGACGTCGTACTCCTCGCGCATGCGGGCGAGGATGAACACCTCGTAGTCCATCGAGAGCCCGAACAGGAACGCGAAGACCATCAGCGGGATCCAGGCCGTGATCGATCCGGTGGCCGCGATGCCGAACAGCTGCTCGGAGCCGTGGCCGGACTGCCACACGAGCTGCAGGACGCCCCAGGCCGCACCGACGCTGATGATGTTCAGCAGTACCGCCTTGGCCGGCAGCAGCAGCGAGCGGAAGGCCCGGGCGAGCAGGACGAACGTGATGACGGCGATCAGGGCGAGCATCAGCGGGAACGAGCCGTAGACCGCCTTGATGAAGTCGGCGTTCTGCGCGACCTCACCGCCGAGGCGCGCGTCGGGCTCAGCGCTGCGCGCGGCCTGGCGGACCGGACCCACGAGGTCCCGCGCCGCCTGCTTCGAGCCGTCCTGGACGGGGAAGGCGACGACGTCGGCGCTGCCGCCGCTGCGCCAGGCGGTGGGCGCGGCCGCGCCGTGGATGCCGTCGACCCGCGCGACGGCGTCGGCGACCCGGCTGGCGCCGGCGACGGGGGTGAGCAGCTCGTGCGGCAGCAGCGCGCCCGAGCCGATGCCGGAGCGCTCGAGGTCCACCAGCCCCGTCTTCGCGGCGCCTGCCTTGGCCAGCGTGCCCGGGTCGGAGACGCCGGGCTGCAGCCGGGTTGCGGCGAGGACGAGCACGGCAAGGAAGACGAGCGCGACGGTCGCGGCCCCCCAGCGCCGCTTCACGACACCTTCGGCCCACCGGGTCCACGCGGCCGAGGCCTTGTCGTCGGTCCGGCGGTGAGGCCAGTCGAGCTTCGGCCCCCACGCGTGCAGCACGACGGGCAGCAGCGACAGCGACACCGCGACGCTCATCAGCGGGATCAGCATGCCGCCGATGCCGACGCTGCGCAGGAACGGCAGCGGGAGCACGACGAGCGCGAGCAGCCCGACCGCGACGGTCGTCCCGGAGAAGACGACGGCGCGCCCGGCGGTTTCCATCGCCTTCACGATCGCCGCGTCGCCGGTGGTGCCGTGCGCGAGCTCCTCGCGCCAGCGCACGACGACCAGCAACGAGTAGTCGATCGCCACGCCGAGGCCGATCAGCGCGATCAGGAACTGCACGATCGGGGAGATGCCGGTGACGGTCGTGAGGCCATAGACGGTGAGGAACGAGACCATGATCGCGGGGATCGCCATGAGGATCGGGACGATCGCCAGGAACGAGCCGAAGACGAACGCGAGCACCAGGAGCGCGCCGACGCCGCCGACGAGCGCCTCGACCAGGACGCCCGGGCCGCTGCCGGAGGAGTTCTGGTCCTGCAGCGCGTCGAGGCCGGAGAGCCGGACCGGTGCGCCGGCGACCGTCGCGCCGGCGAGCGCGTCGCGCGCCCGCTTCTCGGCCTTCGGGTTATCGCCGAAGGGCTGGTCGGGGTCCGGCGGCGGGTAGGCGAGCGCGAAGGTGGTGCGGCCGTCCTTCGAGACGAACGCCTTGCTGCCGGTGGAGGCGTAGCCGGCCACGCGGCTGCCGGGAAGAGCGGTCGCGAGCGTCTTCTCGACCTTTGCGAGGTCGGCGCGGACGGCTGGGTCGGCCGCCGTGCGCCCGGCGGGCAGCGACACGACGGGGACCAGCGGCGCGGCGTTGCCGCCGGTGCCGCGGAAGGTCTCGGCGATGCGGAGGTTCGTCTCCCAGCCCTCCTTGCCCGGGACGGAGAACTTCTGGTCCATGGCTTTCGTGGCGGCACCGGCGGTCGCCATGCCGATGACGGTGAGCACGATCCAGAAGGCGGCGACGGGGCGGCGGTGGGCGAGGACCCAGCGGGTGAAGGCGGCCATGGCGATCGTTTGTAGCACAAACGGTCGCCGGAGCTAAGCTCTTTGGCACTGTGCTGTTCGGGTCCTCGACGCCGCCGGAGCCCATGGGGGACTTCACCGGGTTCCTGCTCAACTGGGTCGCTGGGCGTTCGCGCGCCGCGTTCACCGCCCAGCTCGACGCGCGGGGCCTGCGCCCGCAGCACTTCATGACGATGGTCATGCTCGACGCCTCGCCGGGCCTCGCCCAGCAGGAGCTCGTCACCGCGACCCACATCGACCCTTCGACGATGGTCGCGCTCGTCGACGACCTCGAGCGGGCCGGGCTCGCGGAACGGCGCCCGCACGCCTCCGACCGCCGCAAGCACTCGGTGCACCTCACCGACGCGGGCCAGGCGACGCTGGAGGCCGCGCTGGCCGAGGTCAACGGACCGCAGAGCGAGGTCTTCGCCGCCATCGAGCCGGCCGAGCTCGCCGAGCTGCACCGGATCCTGCGCAAGCTCGCGGGGTACGCGAGCTAGCGCTCGGCCGCGGGGCAGGCGATGCGGTAGTCGCACCACGAGCACGCCGCGAAGCTCGGGGTGGGCTCGAAGCCCTGCCCCTGGATGCCGTCGGCGACCTGCATCACGGTGTCGGAGATCCAGTCCGGGTCGAGCTCGGCCGCCGGAACGCGGACCTTCTCGTCGTCGAGGACGTAGTGATAGGCCTCCGACGAGCTCTCGACGTGCCAGGCCTCGCGCGCGGCGACGGCGTAGAGCGAGAGCTGCACGTCCTCGCGCAGCTGCTCGCGGCTGCGGGGCCGGCCCGTCTTGTAGTCGATGAGCTCGTAGCCGCCGTCGGCGAGGCGGTCGACGCGATCCACCCGCCCGCGCAGCACGTGACGGCCGAGCTTGAACTGGAACGCCTTCTCCAGCCACACGGGCTCGGAGGCCTCGCCGGCGTCGCGCGTGAAGTAGCGCTCCAGGGCCGACGTAGCCTTCGCGCGGAACTGACGCTCCTCCTCGGAGTCGCCGAAGCCGCCGCGTCGCCAGCCCGCGTCGAGCAGCTCGAGCAGCTCCGCGCGCGAGGTGCTGTGCGCGGCGTGCCAGCGCTCGAGCACCTGGTGGACCAGGATCCCGAAGCGCTGGTTCATCGTCGGCTCCTGCGGGATCCGGAAGACGCGCGCGAACTTGTACTTCAGCGGGCACGAGCGGTAGGTCTCGATGTCCGAGGCGCTGAGCAGCAGGCCGTCCCCCCGGCGCGGGATGAACGCCTCCAGCGACGGCTCGTCGCGGGCGGCGGTCGCCGCGACGCGGGCGCGGGCGTCGCGCTCGGCGTCGAGCAGCCAGGCGTCGAGCGCGCTGGTGGTGAAGGCCTCGCGCTGCTGCGCGGAGACGGCCTGGAGCAGCCGCGCGTTGACGTCGGCCAGGGCGTCGGCGACGGGCTGCCCCGCGGGCCGCTCGAGCAGCGCCGAGAGCTTGACCAGCTCGAGGTAGCGCGTCACGCCGTGGGTCACGTCGAGGTCGGTGTCCAGCCGCAGCTCGCCGAGGCGGTTGCCCACGCGCCCGACGGAGGCCAGGAGCTCGTCGCGCAGCTGGGTGAAGGTCGCGTGCAGGGCCTCGTCCGGCCCGAACAGCTCCTCCTCGCGCTCCTCCCAGCGCGCGCCGAGGGCGACGCGGGCCTCCTCGGCGTAGGGCGACGGATGCTGGCGGGCACCCCGGTCGGAGCCGGCGGCGTAGGCGAGCACGAGATGCGCCCGCGACCGCGTCATCGCGGTGTGCAGCAGCCGCCGCATGTGGGCCTGGTGCGCCTCCGCCGGCGCCGAGTGCCGGATCGAGCCAACCCCGTGGGCTCCATCCGGCGTTCGGCCCGCTTCGGCCTCGACAAGGGGCGCGGGCACCGGCTCGACGAGGGTGCTGCGGGCGCCCGGGACGCGCGAGCTCTGGAGGCCGAGCACGAAGACGTGATCCCACTCCAGGCCGCGCGCGGCGTGCATCGAGAGCACCCCGACGACGCCCTCCCGGATCCCGGAGCGGTCCGCGTCGGCTCCAGTGGCCTCCTCCTCGCGCAGCCCGGCGTCGGCGACGGCGGTGATGTGGCGCGCCCACTCGCGCGCGCTGGCCTGCGGCGCGCCGCGGACGTGCTGGGTGGCGAGCTCGCCGAGCCGCGCGAGGTGGCGCAAGCGCTGAACCACGTCCGCCTGTGCCGCGAACAGCCCCTGGCGGCGCAGGCCCAGGCGCTCCACGAGGCGGTGGACGAAGAGGTCGGGCTGGGTCGTGTCCAGCGCGGCGGCCGCCTGGCGGTGCAGCTTGAGGAAGCCCATGATCCGCTCCCGCGCCTCCGGCGGGATCTGCGGGGACTCCAGCGCTGCGGCGAGCGCGGCCACCATGTCGAGCTTGCGCCGTCGCGCGATCTGCACGCAGCGGGCGAGGTCGACGGAGCGCAGCTCGACCGGCGGGCGGACGAGCGCGCGGACTACGGCCGCGGCGTCGCCCGGGTCGACGAGGAGGCGCAGCCAGGCCAGGACGTCCCGCACCTCGGCCTGGGCAAAGAGCGCCCCCGCACCGACGAGCCGGTGGGGGACCGCCCGCTCCTCGAGCGCCACCGAGACGGCCTGGCCCTCGTCGCGCACGGAGCGCACGAGCACGGCGATCCGCTCCGCTGGGGTGCCCTCGCGGACGAGGCGCTCCACGTCGGCGGCGGTGGCCTGCGCCTGCGCCCGCTCGGTCGAACAGCGCCAGAAGCGCACGGTGCCCGGGTCGGCCATGCTGCGGGCCGCGGCGCTCGGGCGCGGCCCGCGATCCTCGGCGGGCAGCGGGGCGAGCACGGCCTCGGCGGCGCGGCCGACCTGCTCCGGGCAGCGCAGCGACGGGCCGAGCTGGAGCTCTGAGAGCTCGGGCCACAGGCGGCGCAGGGCGCGCAGGTTGCGTGAGGCATCCGCGGCGGACGGGTCGATGCGCTGGTCGAGGTCCATCGCCGCGAGCAGGCTGCCGTGCTCGGCCACCAGCCCGCTGACGAGGCGCGCCTGCGCGCGCGTGAGGTCCTGGTGGTCGTCGACCAGGACGTGGGCGAAGCGCTCGGCGGTGCGCGCGCGGACGTGCGGCTTGGCCACGAGCAGCCCGTGGGCGCGCAGGACGAGGTCCCCGGTGTCGAGCGCGCCGCGCTCGGCCAGCATGCGGTCGTGGGCCGCGTAGAGCGCGGCGAACTCGCGCTCGCGCTCCGCGCCCTCGGCGTCGTCCGGCAGGCCGGCGGCCCAGGCGCCCCACGCGGTGGCGGTGACCCCTTCGTCCTTCCCGCGATCGATCCGGGCGAGGATCCGCGCCAGCGCGGCCGCCGGGTTTCCCGCCAGGTCGTGCCGCGCGAGCGGCAGCTCGTCGACGCGCTCGAGCAGGAGGGCCAGGCGGTCGGCCGGCGTGGCCGGGAGGACGAACGGGTCGAGTCCGGCCTCGAGCGCCTCCTCGCGCAGGAGGCGCAGCGCGAAGTCCGCCGGAGTGCTGACCGCGAGCTCCTCGAAGGCGCGAGCGCCGAGCGACGCCTCGATGGCGATGCGCAGCTCGTCCGCGGCGTGGGCCG
>JBBQZE010000078.1:0-12845 GCA_038207985.1 Solirubrobacterales bacterium | reverse complement strand
TGCTGCTGTCGCTCCAGCGCGGCGTCCTGCAGGGCCTCCACGCCTTCGAGCCGATCGGCCTCTCGATCGTCGGCGAGGGCCTCGGGCGTCTCGTCATCGGCCTCGCCTTCGCGCTCGCGGCGGGGGGCGTGACCGGCGTCTTCATGGCCACGCCGCTGTGCTTCCTGGTGACCTCCGTGGGGCTCGCCGTGGTGCTCGCGCGGCGACTCGGCGCCGCCCCGGTGGTTCCCGGCGGCGCGGTGACGCGGACGCTGCGCGGGCTGCTGGCCAACGGGTGGGTGCCCATCGCCAGCCTCGCCCTGCTCGCGGTCCTACAGAACGTGGACGTCATCATCGCCCGCCACCAGCTCAGCGCGGACCGCGCGGGCTCCTACGCCGTCGCCGCCGTCGCGGCCAAGGTCGTCATCTGGGTCGCGATCGGCGTCGGGCTGCAGCTGCTGCCGCAGGCCACGGCTCGCGCCGCCGCCGGCGAGGACCCGCGCCCGGTGCTGTTCCGCGCCCTCGGCGTGCTGGCCGCGGTCGCCGCGCCGTCCCTGCTGGCCTTCTGGCTCTTCCCCCGCCTCATCCTGCGCACCGCCTTCGGGCCGGACACCGTCGACGCCGCGCCGGCGCTCGGGCTGCTGGGGCTGGCCATGACCCTGCTGGCGGTCGCGTACCTGACCGTGCAGTACATGCTCGCGCTCGGGGAGGTCCGCTTCCTCTGGGTGCTCGGGGTCGTGGCGGTGGCCGAGGTGGCGCTGCTGTTCTCCGGCGCCTCGATCACCGGGTTCGCCAGCCTGGTCCTCGGCGCCCAGGTCGTCGCGGCGGGCGCGGTGCTCGCGCTGGGGCTGCGCACGCGGCCCCCGGCCGGCGGGCGACCGGCGGTCGTCGCATGACGAGCTTCCACGACGCCTGGCGCCGGGCCGAGCCCATCGAGGGCTGGCTCACCGAGGGCCAGGCGCGCCGGCTCTACCTGGCCGGGCTCACCGTCCCCTCCGGGGGCCAGGTCGTCGAGATCGGCTCCTTCCGCGGACGCTCGGCGAGCGTGCTGGCCACGGCGACGGAGCGCGTCGTCTGCATCGACCCGCACCTGGGCTCGGACCGCGGCCCCCAGGAGATCGAGGCCGACCCGGCGCGCGGCGCCTCGGACTTCGATGCCTTCCACGCCAACCTCGCCGGCGCCGGCGTCGCCGGGCGCGTGACCCACGTGCGTGAGCTCTCCGGGGAAGCGCTCGGCGCGGTCGACGGCCCGATCGACGTGCTGTTCGTGGACGGCGCCCACCGCTACGGCCCGGCGCTGGACGACGTGCGCCGCTGGGGCGCCCGCGTCCCGCCGGGTGGGCGGATGCTGGTGCACGACTCGTTCTCCTCGATCGGCGTGACCCTGGCCCTGCTGCGCAGCGTCGTCTTCTCCGGCCGCTGGCGCTACCTGGGCCGATCGCGGTCCTTGGCCGAGTGGGAGCGGCTGGCCTCCCCGGCGTCCTTCGCCGACCGGGCGCGGGGCATCGCGACCCAGCTCGCCTCCCTGGGCTGGTTCGCGCGCAACGTCGCGGTCAAGGCGCTCATCCTGGCCGGACGTCCGCGGCTCGCCCGGGCCCTGGGCCACCGCGACGGTCCCTGGCCCTACTGAGCGCCGGGCCGGCAGCTACGCGCGGCGGACGCGGCTGCGGGCCAGCACCTGGACCAGCGCGACGAGCAGCAGCGTGAGTGCCCCTACGGCCAGCCAGTGGGCCGCGATGCGCTGCACGGCGTAGGCGGTGTCGTAGCCGCCCGGGTCGGCCTCCGGCGTGAGCAGGTAGGCGACCGGCACGGCCACCACCAGCACCGCCCCGGCGACCTGGACCAGCCGCCGGACCGACAGGCCACGCCAGAGCACGAGCGCGACCAGCGGGCCGAGCACCACGCCTGCGCGCAGGGCGAAGACGAAGCCGAGCACCGGCGCCGCGAGCAGGCCCGCGACGAGCGCCCGCCGCCAGCCCCAGCGGCCGAACTCGCCGTCCCAGGCCAGCGCGGGCAGGCGCCGCGGGAGCGGCCCCCGGCGCCGGCGCAGCACGAGCAGCGTGAGCAGGAGCAGGCATCCGAGCGCCGAGATGGCGTAGGCCGGGCGCAGGATCGCGTTCGGCGCCCACACGAAACTCGCGCGGGTGCAGCCCGCCGGGATCCGCCAGGCGTTCGCGAAGGCCATCAGCGGCGTCGGGGCACCGAGGTCGCGGCCGTCGCAGGTCGCCCGCCAGCCCCGCTCGAAGCTCTCGCCGTAGACCAGCCACGCCGGGCGGCCGACCGCCAGCCGGACGCCGTCGCGCTTGCCGCGCCCGCCCGTGCCCTCCGAGAGCACGCGCCCGGCCGGCGCCGGCATGGCGACCCGCGGCGCCGGCGCGGCGCTGACGAGTTGCACGCGGTCCAGCCGCAGCGGGCCGCCGGCGTCGGTGACGTCGAGCCGCCCCGCGGGCAGCGCCACCGGCGCGCCGCAGGCCCGCGCCCGCAGCGGCAGCCCCGCGTCGAAGCGCGCGAGGTCGGCGTCGGTCTGCAGGCCGATCGCGCCACCGATCCCGCCGGCGGACCGCGTCGCCACGCCGGCCGCGCCACACGCGGCCTTCAACCGCCCGCCGCGGCGCACGGCGACCCGCGGCACCCCCGTCCCGCGCAGCTCGGCGATCCCGACGGCGCGCCGCGCGCGGTCCCGGGCGGGCGTCCCGGAGGCGAAGCGCGCCGCGAGCACGTCCAGGCGGAAGCGCCGCCCGGTGGCCGGGGCGGGCAGCCGCACGCGGCCGGCCGCGCCGACCGTCAGCGGGCCGCCCGCGTCGCGGCCGTCGACCGACAGGCGCACCCGGGTCGGCCGCCGCACGCGGACCGCGGGTGGGACGAGCTGCAGCTCGCGCACGGTGGCGGGGGCATGCGCCTCCCAGGACAAGTGGACCGGGTGGCCGCGCAGCCACTGGCCGATCCACCCGCGCGAGCGGGTCCCGTCGAAGGCGCCCGAGGCGCGGTTCCGCGGGCGACCCTCGAAGCGCGAGGAGCTCGTCGCCCGCAGCCCGGCGGCGGTCCCCGCCAGGCGATCCAGGGCGTCGTCGGGCGTGCGCGGGTCCACGGAGACCCACGCTCGGGCCGACCAGTCACGCGCCGCGGGCGGGGAGAGCTGGCGGGCCAGGCGGAGCTCGGGGTCGCGCGCGTCGCGCAGCAGGCTCGCCTGCGCCGTGTCGGCGTACCGCCCCTGACGGGCGGGGGCATCGGCGCTCGTGCGCTCCAGCAGGTACTCGAGCGTGCTCGCGCCGAGCGGCACGCCCCGCAGCGCCCGCTCGAGCACCACGGGCGGGCGCAGCAGCTCGCGGACCCGGACGCCCGGCACCTGCAGCTCCCGGATGCCGCCCGCGCCCGCGGACCGAGACGCGGGGATGCCCACGTCGGACATCGCGATCGACAGGCCGCGCACCCCGCGCAGGCCGACCGCGAGCCGGTTCCACCCCTGGTGGACGCGGAAGCGGCGCCCGTTGACGCTCACCGCACGCACGACGCCGCGCGGGTCGGAGTACGGGTACAGCCGGACGAACGGCACGTCCCGCGGGCGCCCGAAGTCCAGGTCGAGGTGGTGACGGTCCGGTCCGAGCGTCCGGTCGGCGACCCAGGCCGTCCCGAGGTCGCCGTCCATGGCCGCCGCCGGCCGGCGCGCGGGGAACTGGGTGACCTGGGGGCTGAACGGCGCGCTCAGGGAGGCCACCCCCCGCTGCACCGCCACGGTCTGCGCGTCGGGTCCGGCGGCGGGGAACGGGTTGAGCATCGTGCCGTCCGCGCTGACGTCCTGCGCGGCGGGCAGCGTGCGGCCCGTGCCGCCGCGCAGGCGGGACGACACGAAGGCGCGGCGGCGGTTGCCGTCGGCCACCACGAAGGTCCCCCCGTCGCGCGCGGTCGCACGCAGGGCCGCGGGGTCGAGGTCGGGCGCGTAACCGAGCGCCTGGTCCGGGCGCAGCGCGCCGAAGGCGGCGAGGGCGACGACACCGTCGGCCGCGCCGTCGACGACCGTCGGCGCGTCGCGGCCCACCACGCGCACGATCCCGGCGGTCCGCGTCCGGCGCACGCTGAGCTCCGGGAGCCGCACGGACGCGTCGAGGCGCCCCGACGCGGGCCGGACGGTCCGCAGCGGCCCGACCCCGCGCGGCGTCGTGCCGGGCAGAGCGGTCGCGAGCTGTCGCGCGCCCTCGGCCGCACCGACCTCGCCGGAGCGCGCGCGGTCCCCGTCGCTCGCGGTCACCACCGTGCCGACGCCCATGAGGTCGAGCAGCGGCGTCAGCTCGCCGGGCAGCGCGCGCTCCTGCGAGACGATCGCGTCCGTCGCCCACTGCAGGCCTTGGGCGCGCAAGTCGGAGAACGGCACGATGTAGCGCTCGGCGATCGGGTAGGACGTGAGCGCGGGCAGCAGCGCGTCGATCGTCCCGCCCCACCGGGCGAAGGCGAACAGCTGACCCGGCAGGACCATGGCGCGCTCGCCGTCGGGCGCGCGATCGAGCTCGTGGGCGACCGTGCGGTAGGCGGGCGGGACCTCGAAGGCGAGCTGGGCCTCGGGCGCCCGCCCGGAGGTCAGCGGCCAGGCGGCCACGGCGGCGACCGTCGCGACGGCGGCCACGAGCGCCGCTCGGAGCGCCCGTGAGCCTCCGAGGCTGCCCCACGCGACGGCGAAGCCGAGGCCCGCGAGGCAGGCGAGGCCGAGCGCGACGAGCGGGCCGACCTTGTAGGTGGTGCGCAGGAACTGGAGCGCCTGGACGTGGTTGTAGGTGAAGGTGAGCGCCTTGCGCAGCGGGGTCCCCTCGGGGAAGCCCGCCACCATCGCGAGCAGGGCCACGAGGGTCATCGCCAGCAGGAAGGGCACGTAGCGCCCCCGCCACGTCCACGCCGCGGCGAGCAGCGCCGCACCGGGCACCACGAGGCCGGCGGTGACGACGACGGGGTTGAACAGCAGCCCCGGCGCGCTGCTGGAGAACGGCCGCAGCAGCCCGCCGTAGCCCACGCCGATGTAGCCCGTCCAGAAGCCGCCGAGCCGGAGCGACTCCGGCAGCGACGTCGTGCCCCAGATCGTCCCGGGCTGCTCGGTGAAGGGCAGGAAGTCCAGCCCGTGCGCGGAGTGGACCAGCAGCGGGACGACCCACCACGCCGACGCGACGGCGTTGACGACCACCATCCGCCACAGCCAGCCGCGCACGTCGCGCCAGGCCACCCCGCCCCACCCGAGCTCGTAGGCGACAAGCAGGGCCGGCGCCAGCAGCACCCACCCCGTGACGGCCGCGTTGACCCCGCCCCCCGTGCTCGTGAGCACCAGGGCGAACGCCGCGGGCCACCACCAGCCCCGCGGGTCGCGCAGGCCACGGTGCACCGCGAGCAGCATCCAGGGCAGGGCGGCGTAGGCCAACAGCGCGACGGAGGTCCGGTTGGCGTAGATCGCGACGTACGGGTTGAGCACGTAGAGCGCGGCCGCCACGGCGTGCGGGGCGCCGCGCCGGCGGTCCAGCAGCGCGTCCAGCAGCCGGACGACGCCCCAGGCGGCCAGGGCGAAGAGCGTCCCGAGCCAGAGGCGGTGGACCAGCCACATCGGCAGGCCCGACAGGTCCCCGAGCGCGAAGAAGGGGCCCATCGGGAACAGGTAGCCGCCGTACTGGCCGCCCCACACGTGGCCCAGGCCGTTGGTCGGCGTCCACGCCGACGCGACATCCGCCAGGAAGTTCCGCGGCGAGACGTAGAGGTCGAGCTTGGTGTCGGCGATGAGCACGCCCGGCCGCTGCAAGATCGCGAGCGCGTACGCGGCGGCGGCGAGGACGATCGGGATGGCGCGCTGGCGCATCTGGCGGACGGGTTCCACGAGGAGGTCGGTTGCGGCGGGCCCGGCGACCGCGCGCTCGCACGGATCGCCCACCGGAGCAGGAGGGTACGCTGGCGCGCCGATGCGCTCCCCCACCGAGCCGATGCAGGCGACAGGCCGCCGCCCATCGCCCGCGGTGGCGCTGGCCGCCGCGGTCCTGCTCGCGGGGCCGGTCGCCCTCGCGTTCGCCTCGGGCGCGTTCTTCGACGGCCCGCGCGATACCGCGCTCGTGGGCATGGCCGTCGTCGCCCTCGTTCTCGCCCTCGCGGCGCCGGCGCGCGATCTGCTGCCGGCCTCCGCGGGCGTGTGGGCCGCGCTGGCCGGCCTGGTGCTGTGGACGGGCTGGGTCGCGCTGAGCCGAGGCCGTTCCGTGGTGCCGGACGTCGCAGGCGACGACGCGGAGCGGGTCCTGCTCTACGCGGGCTTCCTGGCCGCGGGCTCGGTCGCCTGGCGGCGCCGCGCGCTCGCCCGGATCGCCGAGCCCGCCGTGGCGGCCGGGGTCCTCGTCGTGCTCCTCTACGGCCTGGCCGGACGGTGGCTGCCGGGCGTCGTGGAGCTCCAGGCCACCGCGAGCGCGGGCGGCCGCCTGGAGCAGCCGCTGACCTACTGGAACGCCACGGGGATGCTCGCGGCCCTCGGCGCCGTGCTCTGCGCCCGCCTCGCCGGCGACCCGTCCCGCCGGACCGGCCTGCGCGCGGCCGCGGCGGCCGCCGTCCCGCCGCTGCTCTGCGGGGTCTACCTCAGCTTCTCCCGCGGCGCGCTGGCCGCGCTGGTCGCCGGCGGGCTCGTCCTGCTGCTGTGCGCGCCCACCCGGGCCCAGCTTCGCGCGGTCGGCGTGACGCTCCTGACGGGCGCCGTCGCCGTCGCCGGCTCGGCGCTGCTGCCGGGCGTCCGCGCGCTCGACGGCGACCTGGCCGCCCGTGAGCGCGACGGGCTCGTCGCGTTCGCCTTGACGGTGGCGATGGCCGTGGCCGCCGGCGCCCTCACGGCGCGTGCGGCGCGGGCTCCGGCGCCCGAGGTCCGCCTGCGGGTGCCTCGCGCGGCCCGCTGGGTCGCCGCCGCCGCGATCGTGCTCGCCGTCGTCGGCCCCGTGCTCGTGAGCCGGAACGAGCGCGCGCCGGGCCGCTCGGCCGCCGAGGCCCGCTTCGGCGCGACCACCCAGCGCTTCGCCAGCGTCTCGTCCAACCGCTACGCCTACTGGAGCGTGGCGCTGCGCAGCTTCTCCGCCCACCCCGTGCTCGGCGTCGGCTCGGGGGGCTGGGCGGCCGAATGGCTGCGGGAGCGCTCCGTCCCCGAGGCGGCGCGGGACGCCCACTCCATCGAGCTCGAGACGCTCGCGGAGCTCGGCCTGATCGGCTTCGCCCTGCTGCTGCTCACCTTCGGCGGCATCGCCCGCTGCGCCGTGGCGGTCCAGCGGCGCGACCCGGAGCTCGCCGCCGGCGCGTGCGCCGCGCTCACGGTCTGGCTGGCCCACGCCACCATCGACTGGGACTGGGAGATGCCCGCTGTGACGCTGCCGGCGCTGACGCTGGCCGCGGTCCTCCTGGCGCGGACCGGAGCCGCGGAGGACCCCGCATGAGCACCGGGGCCCGCGCGACCGGCCGCGGGGCCGTGGCGCTGGCGCGAGCGCTGCTGGTGGCGCTCGCGGTCGCCTGCGGGGCCGTGGGCCTCTCCGCGCGCCGCGCCGACGACCGCTGCGCGGCGGCGGTCGCGGACGCCAAGCGGGTCGCCTCGTCGGCACCGGCGGACGCGACGGCCGCGCTCGCGCGGGCCGCGATCGACCGCTGCGCCGCGTCGCAGCCCGCCGTCCTCGCGGCGGTGTACCTCGGCAGTCGCGGGCACCGGGTCGACGCGCTGGCGATCGCCCGGGCGCTCGTCCGGCGCGAGCCCGGCGACGCCTACGCGTGGATCGCCCTCGGGCGCCTCGAGACCGACCCGGGGCGCGCGCGCCTCGCGCTGGCCCGTGGCCGGGCGCTCAACCCGCGGGCCGTGGCTCCGCAGCGCTGAACGCCTCGCCGGGCGGCCGCGGGCGCCGCCGGCCCGGGTCTCGCAGTCCGACCGCGCAGCCCGCGGCCACCACGGCGACCAGGTCGACGGGGTGGCGGAAGCGCGGCGCCCCGTAGCCCACCAGGCTCGTGAGCACGAGGGCGACCGGCACCGCCACGAGCACGAGCCAGCCCGCCCGGCGGCGCCGCAGCACCACGAGGCCCCAGACCGCGAACGGGACGAGCAGGAACCACGCTGCCACCCCGGCTTCTGCCACCCGCCGGTCCTGGCCCTCGGCGAAGAGCGTCTGGCGTCGCGGCTGCCAGAGATCGAAGGTCCGCAGGGCCCGGATGGGCAGGACGGCGAGGAGGCGGCCCGGATGGTCGCGGGCGTAGCCGATCCCGTCGGCGCGCCAACCCCGGGCGAGCGCAGCCTCGTCGCGGTAGGGGCGCGGCGGCGTGTCGATGCACCCGAGGTCCCAGCCGCCCATGTTCGCCCCGTAATAAGCCGAGCGGCAGTTCGCGCCCGCCAGCACCGTCGAGTCGTTCGTGGAGATCGGGATCCAGTCGCCCAGCCGGGCGTGGTTGCGGACGGTCCATGGGGCGATCGTCGCCAGGCAGGCCACGGCGACCACAGCCAGCAGCCCGTAGCGGCTGCGCCGCGGCGCGGGGGCGCCGGCCAGCGCCGCGAGGGCGACGCAGGCCACCAGCAGCACCCCTTCGCCCCTGGTCAGGGCGGCCAACCCGGCGAGCACCCCGAGCGCCAGGGCTCCGCGGACCGTGGGGTGCTCCCGGAGGCCGAGGGCGACCAGGACGGCGAGCAGCACCCAGATCCCGTACAGGGTCTCGGAGAGCAGCGAGCCGTCGGCCCCCACCAGGACCGGGTCCACGGCGGCGATGAGCGCCGCGATCAGGCCCGCCCGGGGCCCGGCGAGCCGGCGGGCGACCAGGGCGACGAGGACGACCACCACCCCGCCGAGCAGCAGGCCGAACCCGCGGTGGGCGTCGACGGATTCCAGGCCGAGCAGCGACGGGCCGGCGAGGGCGAGCGACCAGAGCGGCGGGTGACCCGCGGAGGCGTGGTCGACGCCGTAGGCGTGGTCGAACGGCTCGAGCCAGCCGTGGCCGGCGGCGATGAGCTTGGCCTGCTCGTGGAAGAACGCGAAGTCCCCCAGCCCACCCGTGTCGCGCCCGACGAGGACGTAGACGAGCCCGCGGACGATGAGGGCGAGCACGACGACGAGGGCCACCGACCGCCAGAATGAGGACATGCCCCGGGCCGCCATGCCGCGCACCCTACCGGCGGACCCCCCCGGTTCCGCCCACGCGCCGGCGGCCCTGCGGCCCCGTTTCGCGCTGGTCGACCCCCTTCGCGCGATCGCCGCCATCGGCGTCCTGGGTACCCACGCGGCCTACTTCGCCGGGGCCTACGGTGAGCCCGGGGTACAGGGGCAGCTCGCGGGGCGCCTCGAGGTCGGGGTCACCGTGTTCTTCGTCATCTCGGGCTTCCTGCTCTACCGCCCGTTCGCCGCGGCCAACCTCACGGGCGGCGCCGCGCCGCGGCCGCGTGCCTACGCCGTGCGGCGCCTCGCGCGCATCGTGCCGGCCTACTGGCTCGCGCTCACGGTGCTCGCGCTGACCACGGGCACCCCCGGGGTGCTGGAGCCCGACGGCGCGCGCTACTACCTCTTCGGACAGATCTACGACACGGCCACGATCGGCGGCGGGCTGACCCAGGCGTGGTCCCTCTGCGTCGAGATCACCTTCTACGCCTTTCTGCCGCTCTGGGCTTGGGGCATGCGCTGCCTGACGCGCGCGGCGCCGGGGCGGGGCGTACGGCGCGAGCTTGTGGCACTGGCGGCGCTCGCGGCGTTCTCGGTGGTGTGGAAGGCCGTCGTCCTGGCGCTGCAGCACCAACCCGAGCAGGTCGTGGTGACCCCTTGGCTCATCGCCCTGCCGGGCTACCTGGACCAGTTCGCGATCGGGATGGCCCTCGCGGTCCTGAGCGTCCGCGACCGCGAGCTCGGCCGTCCCGCGCCGCGGGCCTGGGCGGCGGTCGCCGCGCGTCCAGGGCTTGCCTGGTGCGTCGCCCTCGGGGCGTTCCTGGGGGCGGCGCTGGGCCTGGGCATCAGCGGCCAGTTCTTCTCCCCCATGAGCGACTGGCAGTACGCCGGGCGCCACGCGCTCTACGCCGTGGTGGCCGTCGGGCTGGTCCTGCCCGCCGTCGCGGGCGAACCGGGGGTCGGCCTGGTCCGCCGCGTGCTCGCCTGGCCCGTGCTGGGCTGGCTCGGGCTCGTCTCCTACGGTATCTACCTCTGGCACGACGCGGTGCTCGGGCGGCTCTCCGCCTGGGGATGGGGGGACTACACGCTCGTGCACCCGTCCGTGTGGTGGGCGTCCGGCGCCCTCGCCGGGGCCGCAGGGCTCGCGGCCGTCAGCTGGTACGGGCTGGAGCAGCCGCTGCTGCGCCGCGTGCACCGCGGCGGCCCGCGCGTGGCCGAGCCCGGCGAGGCCCGGGCGGTCGCGAGCGCGCCGATCGCGCCCGCCGCCGCAGATCACCGGCGTTCCGCCAAGGAGACCGTGAGCCCGTAGCCGGCTTCAGACCGTCGGGATCCGGCTGCGCCCGGCGTCGCGCCGGCGACCACCGACCCCGCCGCGGCCGCGGTGTGTCAGCCTTGTCCGACGTGGCGCCACCCGCACCCCCCAGTGCCCCGGGCCCAGGAGCGACATGAGCGCCGTCGCCTCCGCCCCGTCGGCCGCGCCCCCGACGCTGGCGCCGCCCCCGGGCTCCCCGCGCTACGAACACCTCGACGCGCTGCGCGGCACCGCGGCCCTCTCGGTCATCGTCATCCACCTCTCGGCCTTCGTCGGGATGGACCGCACCTCCGTGCTCGGCGTGATGATCGGCCGCATGAGCGCCTGCGTGGCGGTCTTCTTCGTGCTCTCGGGCTTCCTGCTGTACCGGCCGTTCGTGGCGGAGCGGATCGCGGGCGGGCGCCACCAGCCCTTCTCCAGGTACGCGCGGGGTCGCGCCCTACGCATCCTGCCGGCGTACTGGGTGGCGCTCACCCTGCTGTCGATCTGGCCCGGCCTCAACGGGGTCTCCGGCGGCGACGCCTGGCGCTACTACGGGCTGCTGCAGGGCTACACGGAGGACCGCACCCTGTCGGGCATCCCGCCCTCGTGGACGCTGTGCGTCGAGGTGGCGTTCTACCTCGCGCTGCCCCTCGTGGTCCTCGCGCTCGCCCACCGTCGCCCGCGGACCCAGCTGCTGGCGCTCGGGCTGGCCGCGCTCGCGTCGCTCGCGCTGCGCGTGGCGCTGGTCGGATCGGGCCGGGCGATCGTGGTGCTGCAGACGTTCCCGGGGCTCGTCGCCTGGTTCGCCGGGGGGATGGCCCTCGCGGTGATCAGCGCGGCGCGGCGCGACCGGCCCATCGGGCTGGTGGTGCGCCGCCCGTGGCTGCCGTGGGGCGTCGCGGGACTGGCCTACGCGGCCATCTGCCTCGTGCGGCTCTCCCCGAGTCACGACCCCGCCGATTACACGGCGCTGCAGGAGCTCGCCGAGCACGTCCTCTACCTCGTCATCGCCATCGGCCTGGCGCTTCCGGCGATCTTCGGCGCCGGCGAGCGGGGCCCGCGGCGACTGCTCTCGATCCGGGCCATCGCGTGGATCGGCGTGGTCTCCTACGGGACCTACCTGTGGCACTGGCCGCTGCTGGCCGAGCTGCAGCGACTCGGCCTGCATGGGTGGTTGGAGCTCGGCCCGGTGGGGCTGGTGGGGTCCTACGCGCTGGGCACCGCGTCCTACTACGTCGTGGAGCGGCCCGCGCTGACCCTGAAGGACCGCCGGGCCGCCCGGCGGCACGCGGACGGCCTGGCAGCCCGTCAGCGGAACACGAGCACCCCGTAGTCCGTTGGGTGGCCCATGCGTGGCGACGCCCGCGCGGAGCCCGCCCTCCCGTGCCGCGTCTGCTTCGGCGCGCTCGTGCCGCACGTGCTCGGCAGTGACGCCGGCCGAGCGCGCACCCCGATGAAATCCGGCGGGCAGGATGTCGTGCTCCCAGGACGCCGTGAGCGGCAGGGCGCGGCGGGTGATCTGCTGTACTCCCGCCCCGTGCGAGGCCAGGACCGGCGGTTCCTCCTCTTGGTCGGCGTCGCGGCAGCCCTGCCCGTGCTCGTGTCCGTGGTGCACGCCGTGTGGATCGGGTGGACCGCGCTGGGCGACGACGCCGTCATCGTCGCCCGCGCCTACGACGTGTTCAGCTCGCACCCACCGCTGCTCGGGCAGTTCTCGGCGTCCTCGGGGGTCCTCGAGCAGGACGCGCACAGCCTCGGGCCGCTGCAGTACTGGCTGCTCGCCCTCCCCGCCCACCTCGGCCCGAACTGGCTCCCGGCCCTGGTGACCGGGGTCGTGAACGTCGCCTCCGTGATGGGCTGCGTCGTGCTCGCGCACCGGCGCGGCGGGCGCGCGCTCGCGCTGGCCGCCGGCGCCGGGCTCGCCGCGGCGTCGGGCTCCATGAGCGCCGAGACCTGGCACACGGTCTGGAACCCATCGGTCGCCCTGCTCCCGTTCGTCCTGCTCGTGTTCGTCTGCTGGGAGCTGGCCTGCGGCAGGCCCCGCGTGCTGCCGCTCGCCATCCTGCTCGCGTCGTTCGTGGCCCAGTGCCACCTCACGTACGTGACCCCGGCCCTGGGCGTCCTGGTCGTGGGCCTCGGGGGCCTCGCATGGTCTCGACCGGCGGCCTGGCGCCGACCGCTGCTCGCCGCCGCCGTCGTCGGCGCCGTCTGCTGGGCCGCCCCGCTGGCCGAGGAGGTCGTCCACCGTCCCGGGAACGTCGAGCTCGTCGTCAAGGCGGCGCGCGCCCCGGGGCCGAGGCTCGGCGCCGCCACCGGGGCCAGGACCGTCGTGCGGGCGATCGGCGTGCCGCCCTGGTGGCTGCGCGGGCCGCGCGAGAGGTTCGCGCGCCTCGTCGACATCGCGCGCGTGCCGACCGGCTCGGTCGTCGCCGCGCTCACCGTCCTGGCCGCGCTCGCGG
>JBBQZE010000077.1:0-12918 GCA_038207985.1 Solirubrobacterales bacterium | reverse complement strand
GTCCGGACCCGGCGCGTCCGCGCCGTCCAGGGCGGCCCACGCGCCGAACACGACACCCGCGGTCGCGAACCAGCCGAGGAAGTTCGTCGCCGGGACGCCCTCGTAGCGCCCGCCCTCCGGCCACGTCCAGTAGCCCTCGCGCGCCATGCGCGGATCGAGGTAGACGTCCCAGGCGGCGAGCGCGGCCGCGGCGACCGCGGCCCGCGGCGCGCGGGCAGGCACCGCGAGCCCGGCGGCCACCCAGGCGGGCCGGGCCATCATCGTCCAGCACGCCGCGGCGAGCACGGGCACGCCGCCGACCTTCGGCCCGAGCTTCCCGGAGTAGTGGTAGTGCCCGAACGGCCGCCCGGTCGCCACGCCGGTCCACTCGGCGGCCATCCCGACCGCGGCCGCGGTGCCCGTCAGCGCGGCCGCGCGGCCGATCCCCTGCCGCTCGACCGCGTCGGCGACCGAGGCGCCGAGCAGCAGGCCCACGATGCCGCGCGTGGCCGCGGTCTGCCGCGCCGCGGGCAGGCGGGGGTAGGCGAGCTGCGCGGCGACCAGCGCGCTGAAGAGGACCCGGGACGTGCGCAAGCCGTCGAGCCTAGAAGAGTTCTTCCCCGGATTCGCTGCGGCACCGGACCGCCTCGTGGGACACCCCCGTCGAGCCCGG
This sequence comes from Solirubrobacterales bacterium, assembly GCA_038207985.1. Lineage (GTDB taxonomy): Bacteria > Actinomycetota > Thermoleophilia > Solirubrobacterales > Solirubrobacteraceae > Paraconexibacter. The sequence continues at coordinate 12,266 of JBBQZE010000077.1, read as the reverse complement.
CGGGGTCCCGGCCACCGCCGCGGCGCCCGCTCAGCGGGGGGCGGCGCGCCACCCGCGGTCCAGCAGCTGCCGCGCCTGGATCCCCGGGTCCGGCGAGTGCAGCAGCACGACCCCCAGCCGCCGGCCGCCGCGCTGCGCGGCACCGAGGAAGCACCGGCCCGCCCGCACGGTGTAGCCCGTCTTGATGCCGATCGCCCCGCGGTAGCCCGCGCGTATCAGCGGGTTGTGCCCGTAGAGGAAGAGGCGGCCGCCCTTGACCGGCGCGGGCACCACCGCCTCGACCCGCCGCACGATCCGCGCGAGGCGTGGACGGTCGAGCACCGCGCGGGCGAGCGCGGCCAGGTCCTGGACGCACGAGTAGCCGCGGTCGTCGAGCCCGTCCGGCGAGGCGAACGACGTGCAGCCCAGGTGCATGTCCGCTGCGGTGCGGTTCATCAGCGCCACGAAGCGCGGGACCGTGCCGCTGACCTCCTGCGCCAGGGCGATCGCCGCGTCGTTGCCCGAGACGATCAGCAGCCCGTTCAGCAGCGCGCCGACCCCGACCCGCCGCTTCTTCGGCAGCAGGCCGATCTTCGACCCGCCGCGCGCCCGCGCCTGCCGCGTGATCCGCACGCGGGTGCCGTCGGGGACGTCCTTGGCGACCAGGAGCGCGGTCATGACCTTCGTGACGCTCGCGATCGGCAGCCGCCGCAGCGGCTCGCGGCGCCAGAGGACCTCGCCCGTATCGAGGTCGAAGAGCAGCCCCGCCTTCGGCGGCCGCTTGAAGCGCACCACGACCGAGTCCGAGACGTCGGCGAGCTTCACGGCCAGCGGCTCGGGCGCGGCGGTGGCGGTCAATGGCCCGTTCGCGGCCTGCAGCACTCCGGGAGGATTCGCCCCGGCCTGGACGAGCGCCACCGCGGCACCCGGAGGGCCCGGGGGGGCGGTGGTGGCGGTGGTGCCGCACCCGGCCGAGGTGGCGGCGAGCACGGCGACGACGCAGGTCAGCAGGGCGCGGGGCACGCGCCAGCGAGGCTACTCGGGGGGCTGGCGGAGCGCGCCGAGCACGCCGAACGCGAAGAGCCCGAGCACGAGCACGGAGGAGGCCTCGAGCGGGCCGAACCCGGTTGTGGCGATCACGTAGCCCGTCATCGCGCCGAAGACGAGGATCACGAACAGCGCAGCGACGAGGACGGGCCGGTTCGACACGAGCGCCTCAGCGGGCCGGCATCAGAGGCGCGTCGGCGACCTCGTTGCGGTGCGTGGCGAACACCTTGATGAGCAGCAGCCCGAAGACGAACCCGCCGACGTGGGCGAAGTACGCCACCCCGCCGCCGCTCCCGCCGTTCGGGGTGGTGAGGTCGAGCGCGCCGAAGGCCGCCTGCTGGAGGAACCAGAAGCCGAGCACGAGGAACGCGCGGATGAACACCAGGCTCACGAAGAAGGGCAGGAGGATCGCCGTGAGCACGCGAGCGTGCGGGTAGAGCAGGAGGTAGCCCCCGAGCACCCCGGCGACCGCGCCGGACGCGCCGAGGGTGGGCGCCGTCGAGGTCGGGTCCACCGCGACCTGAAGCGCGAGCGCGGCGAGCCCCCCGAGGACATAGAAGGCGACGAACCGGCCCTTGCCCATCGCGTCCTCGACGTTGTTGCCGAAGATCCACAAGAACAGCATGTTGCCGCCGAGGTGCAGGAGTCCGGCGTGGGTGAACATGGCGGTGAGCGGTGTCAGCCAGTTCGGGATGCCGTCGTCGGTCGCGACGCCGTGGGCGAGGGCGTCGGGCGTCGCGGCGTAGTCGCGCAGCTGAGTGGGATCGAGCGAGTTGCCCGAGAGGTCGATCCCCGACTTCTGCTGCAGGAACAGGTAGGCGATCACGTTCAGCGCGATCAGCACCACCGTGACCACGGGGAACGCCCGCGTCGGGATGTTGTCCTTGAGGGGGATCACCGGGGCGGGGGGCTACCCGGCGGCGAGCGTCGCGAGCGGGCCGACGCCCGGCTCGTCCTGCGCGATGTGCTGGTCGGCGTGGTAGCTCGAGCGCACCAGCGGCCCGGCGGCGATGTGATCGAAGCCGAGCTCGTAGCCCACGCGCTCCAGCGCTGCGAACTCGTCGGGGTGCCAGTAGCGGACCACGGGCAGGTGGCGCTCGGTCGGGCGCAGGTACTGCCCCACGGTGATGATCTGCACCTGGCTCTCGCGCAGGTGGCCGAGCGCGTCGACGACCTCGTCGAACTCCTCGCCCAGGCCCACCATCAGCCCGGACTTCGTCGCGACCTCGTCCCCCCCGAAGTCCTTCGCGGTGCGCAGCACGCGGTTCGAGCGCTCCCACGTCGAGCCGCGGCGGGCGATGGAGTAGAGCCGCGGGACCGTCTCGACGTTGTGGTTGAAGACGTCCGGCCGCTCAGCGAGCACCTTGGCCAGCGGCATGTCCGCGCCGCGGAAGTCCGGCGTGAGCACCTCGACCTTGCACCGCGGCGCCTGCTTGCGCACCTGGCGGATGGTCGCGGCCCAGATGCCCGCGCCGTAGTCCGGCAGGTCGTCGCGGTCGACCGACGTGATGACCGCGTGCCGCAGCCCCATCTTCGCGATCGAGCGCGCGACCCGGGCGGGCTCCAGCGGGTCGTTCCAGGTCGGCTTGCCGGTGTTGACGTTGCAAAAGCCGCAGCGGCGCGTGCAGGTGTCGCCGAGGATCATGAAGGTCGCGGTGCCGCGCTCCCAGCACTCGCCGACGTTCGGGCAGGCGGCCTCCTGGCAGACCGTGTGGAGGTTCTCCTCCTTGATCAGCTTCGACAGCTCGCGGTACTTGCCACCGCCGGGCGGCGGCACCTTGAACCACGGCGGCTTGCGCTCGCGGATCGGCCGTCCCTCGGTGCCCTGGACCTTGAGCACGTCCATCCCGCCCGGGTTGGCGCGGGAGCGGGTTTGGTGCTTGCGGTCGGCCGTCTGCTCGCTCATCGCCTCGCCCACACTAGAAGAGTGGTTCGCCATCTAGGACAGCGCGAGCGCCCGCTCGAGCCGGGCGACGGGCAGCAGCCGCTGGCGCATCCCGTGCGCCTCGGCGAAGCGGTGCGCGACGCGGCGGCGGAAGCACGGCAGGGGGTCGTCGCCGGCGCCGAGCTCCTGTTGGACGGAGGTCATGCGGACGTCGGGCAGGCCGCACGCGACGACCCACTCGAACGGCTGCAGGTCGTTGGTCACGTTGACTGCGAAGCCGTGCGTCGTGACGCCGCGCGTGACGTGCAGGCCGATCGACGCGACCTTGCGCTCCTGCACCCACACCCCCGTGTAGTCCGGCCCCTCGTCGGTGCGGACGCGAGCCGCGATGCCCTGGTCGCCCAGCGCGGCCACGAGGGCGCGCTCCATGGTGCGGACGAAGGCGACGACGTCGGTGACCGCCATGACCGGGTAGCCCACGAGCTGCCCCGGACCGTGGTAGGTGACCCGCCCGCCGCGGTCGGTGGTCACGACGTCGATCCCCTGCTCGCGGTACCAGGCCTCACCGCGCGGCAGGCCGTTCGGATCGGGCCGCCGGCCTCGCGTGTAGACGGGCGGGTGCTCGAGCAGCAGCAGCGTGTCGCCCACCTCCCCGGCGAGGCGCGCGGCGCGCAGGCGCTCCTGCAGGGCGAGCGCCTCCGGGTAGTCGACGACGCCCAGGTGCGCCACGTGCAACTCCGGGACGGGCACCCGGCCAGCATCGCAGCTGCCTGCGGGTACCCTGACCGCGATGGAGGAGGAGCGCGACGAGCGCATGTGGCCCGGGCGCCTGCGCTGGCGGCTGCGGGGCGCCTGGACGGCACCGGCCTTCGTCGCGCTCACGCTCGCCGAGGCGGTGCTCCTCACCCGCCTGCCCATCGCCGGCGACCACGGCACCGACGTCCTCGGGGGCTTCCTGCTCTGCGGCTTCTTGAACCTCACCCTCGTGGGCCTCGTCGCGCCGCTGGCCGCCCGCCTGCGTCGGCGGCGCAGGCCGTCGGCGGCCCCGCTGGAGGTGCGCCAGGACCGCATCGCCACCGTCGCCATGGCCGGCCTGGCGGCGGTCCTGCTGGTCGCCGGTCTCGTGCACCGCTCGGCGGTGTCCGCCTCGGAGCAGGCCTACGCCGAGAACCTCCGTGCCGTGCGTTCCTACGTCGTCCACCAGGCGCCGCCCGAGTTCCGCGCCGGGCTCGGGTCGGAGAACGTGTGGAAGCAGAAGGACGACTTCTACCGCACCTGCGTCCCCGGGCCGGACCCCGATCGCAGCCTCTGCCTGTACGTCGACACGGACGGCGTCGCGACCGTCACGCGCGACCCGGACCAGCAGTCGAACTCGCGCATCGCCGGCCCGGACAACCCCGGGCGCCAAGGGGGCTGAACCCGGGTTCCGCCCGCCGTCAGGCCAGCAGGCCGGCGGGTGACTCGAGCTCGAGGCGGATGCGCTGCAGGAACGCCGCCGCCTCGGCCCCGTAGAGAACGCGGTGGTCGGCCGACAGCGTGAGGTCGAGGCAGTGGCGGGCGACCACCGTGCCGTCGCGGACGACGGCTCGCGGTGCGAGCTCGCCCACGGCCAGGATCCCCGCCTGCGGCGGGATGATGACCGCCGCGAAGCGCCGCACGCCGCGGGTGCCGAGGTTCGACACGGTGAAGGTGCCGCCGCTCAGCTCGGGCTGGGTCGTCGCTCCCGCACGGACCCGCGCGGACAGGCCGGCGAGCTCGGCCTCGATCACGTCGGCGTCCTTCTGGTCGGCGTCGAAGACGGTGGGCACGACCAGGGCGCCGTCCGCGAGGACGGTGACCCCGACGTTGACCCGCGCGTAGGACTCGAAGCGCGCGTCGCGGTAGGAGCCGTTGGCCCGCGGGTGCGCCCGAAGCGCGGCCGCCGCGGCACGCACGACGAGCGCCTCCAGCGCGTGGCCGCCCGGCTCCTCGCCGGCGACGGCCGGCCGCAGCGCCACGGCCGCCTCCATGTCGACCTCCACCGTGAGCGTGAAGTCGGGCACGGTCGCCCGCGACTCCGCCATGCGCCGCGCCACCAGGGTCTGCACGCGGCTCGGCGTGGCCTGCGTCGCCTCCCCCTTCGCGGTGCCGCCGGCGGCAGGTCGGGCGCTGGCGGCGGGAGTCGGCTCGGCCATGGGAGCTGCAACCTAGCGGCGGCCGGTACGGGCGCCCGGCCCGGCGCACCGTTTCGGCACGCCGGGCACAAGCTTCGTGCCGCCGGCAAAAGGGGGCAGTGCCGGCGGCACATCGCACACGGAGATCACCCCGACAGTGTCCGGTGCGGTGGTGCGATGCCGCCGAGGCGACACCTCCGGCAAGCATCGGCACTCCCCGAGTGCCGGCTCATCACCGAGCGGCACAGGACCGCGACGGCCGCGGGGCGTCGATCGGGTGAGCGCCACCTCCCCCGTTCGCACGAGGACCCCCGACGGCGTGGACGCCACGCCGCCCGGGAACGTACCCCCACTGATGCTGCGCTACGAGGCCCGCTCCCACGCCGACCCGGCCACCGCTTGGTCGCTGGTGTCCGAGCCCGCCCGCTGGCACGAGTGGTCCCCGCACGTCCGCGGGGCCTGGGGCCTCGGGGAGCCGGAGGTGCGCCGGGGAGCGCGCGGGGCGGCGCGCCTGCTGGGCGTCGTCCCTATCCCGGCCAAGGTCACCGCGGTCGCCGAGGGCCACTCGTGGACCTGGGCCGTCGGGTCGATGGAGCTCGACCACCGCGTCGATCCCGACCCGGTCGGCGGCGGCTGCGTCGTCGGCGTCGACATCCGCGCCGCGCCCGCGCTCGAGGCGGTGCTGAAGCTCACCTACGGTCCCGTCGTCGCGCTGCTCGTGCGGAACCTCGCGCGCGTCGCCGGCCAACGCGCTCTGACGGCCTAGTTCGCCGTCAGGCGCCCGGCGGGATGACGGTCAGCACCGCACCGGCGTCAGCCTCGGGTCCCGCCGACGTGCCGTGCTCACGCAGGAGCGCTGCGGCGTCGTCCAGCCCGGCGTCCCCCTCGAAGACCCGCCCGAGCGCGACGACGGCGGGCGCTCGCGTGACCCCGAGCGCCCGCGCGCCGGCGCTGGCGGCGTCGAGGGCCCGGCGGGTACCGCTCGTCTCGAGCGCCTTGAGCACCGCGCGCGGGTGCAGCTCGCAGGCCGAGCCCGCGATGAGCACGTTGTCGAGCACGGAGAGGTCGCGCCCGCCCGCGTAGGCCTGCCGCAACGCGGCCTGCAGGAACGCGACCGTGCGCCCCGTGGACTTCGCGAAGGTCGCGGCCAGGTTGGCCGCGCGGGCGTCGAACGGGAAGCCCGTGGGCGGCCCCATGGCCTGCAGGCCGCGCGCGGCGGCGGTCCGCTGGAGCGCCGGCCAGTCCACCGGACCGGGCGGTCCGAGCTCCACGGGGACCCACTCCGTCGCGACCGGCATGACCTGCAGCGCCCGCTCGGCCGCCAGCAGCGACTCGGGGTGCCCCAGGTCGAGGTAGAGGACCGGCGGCTCAGCCGTGGATGAGCCAGCCGTCGGCGGCACGGGCGGCCTCCATGACCCCTTCGGACAGCGTGGGGTGGCCGTGCACCATTCGCGCCACCTCGGCGTAGCCGCCCTCCATCGCGCGCACGTTGACGAGCTCCTGGATCAACTCGGTCGACTTCGCGCCGACGATGTGGCCGCCGAGCAGCTCGCCGTACTTCGACTCGCCGACGATCTTGATGACGCCCGTCCGATCCCCGTAGACGGTGCCGGCGCCGACCGCGCCGTACTGGACCTTGCCGACGACGACGTCGTAGCCCTCCTCGCGCGCCTGCTCCTCGGTCAGCCCGAACGAGGCGACGTTGGGCTTGCAGAACGTCGCGCGGGGGATGTCGGGGTACACGATCGGGTGGGTCGCGTCGCCGTGGATCGCCTCGGCCGCGATGATGCCCTCGTCGGCGGCCTTGTGGGCGAGTGCCGGGCCGGGGACGAGGTCGCCGATGGCCCAGACCTTCGCGTGCGACGTCCGCTGGGTGCCGTCGACCTCGACGAGCCCGCCCTCGGTCAGCGCGATGCCGGCCGTGTCGAGGCCGAGGCCCTCGACGTCGGGGCCACGGCCCGCGGCGATGACGAGGTAGTCCGCCTCGCCGTCGACGCCGCCGTAGGTGAAGCTGACCTTGTCGTCCTGGGCCTGGACGTCCTGGACGAACGTCTTCGTCTTGACGTCGATGCCCTGCTTCTTGAAGCCGCGCTCGGCGACCTTCGAGATGTCCGCGTCCTCGCTGGGCAGCACGCGGTCGAGGCCCTCGAAGAGCTGGACGGCGACGCCGAGGCGCGCGTAGGCCGATGCGATCTCCGCACCCGAGGCGCCTGCGCCGACGACGGCGAGCGAGGCGGGCAGCACGTCGAACGCCCACGCCTCCTCGGTCCCGACGACCCGGCCGCCGAACTGCGTGCCCGGGATCGGGCGGGCGACGGAGCCCGTGGCGAGGATGACGCCCTTGGTGACGGTGATCGTCTGGCCGTCGACGACGACGTCCCCGTCGGCGGTCAGCGAGCCGACGCCGTCCAGCACGTCGATCCCGTTCTTCTTCATGAGTCCTGCGACGCCGCCGGTCAGCGTCGCGACGACCTTCTTGCGCCGCTCGCCCACTTCGCCGAAGTCGACGGTCGGCGCGCCGACGTGGATGCCGAACTCGCCGGCCTCCTCGACCTCGGTGAGGATGTCGGCGACCCGGAGCACGGCCTTGGCGGGGATGCAGGCGACGTTCAGGCAGCGCCCGCCGATGTCGCCCTTCTCCACCACGGCGGTCGTCATCCCGAGCTGGGCGGACCGGATCGCGGCGACGTAGCCGCCGGGTCCCGATCCGATGACGACGCAGTCATACGTGCTCTCGGCCATGCGATCGAGCCTATCGCTCGACTCTTCGATCTCCCGGCCGCAAGGGCATCTGGATCCGGGCCATGGCGCGGATGAGCTTCCAGAAGAACGTCCCGGCGATCCCGAGGGCCAGCAGGGCGCGCACGGCGCCCGAGAAGGAGGTCACGACGAGCAGTGAGATCGCGGCGTAGGCGGCGGTGACGCCGAGCAGCACCTCGAAGCCCAAGACCGCCCAGTACCGCGAGCGCCACATCCCGCCGGCCGCGACCAGGAGGACCACCCCGAGGATCACCGTGCTCGAGAAGGTCGCCCCCTTGGCCTTCACGCCGGCGGCGAAGAGCACGATGTTCAGGACCGCGAGCACGGTCGCCAGGAGCGCCGCGTAGGTCACCCACACGGGCCGCTCGCCCTCGGCCAGCGGCTCTAGGCCGTCACGGATCGCCTGGTTCTTGGCCTCCGTGCGGGCGCTCCGGGGCGACGGCGGCGGACCCGCCGCTGCCACCGGGCGGGTGGTGCGTCCTCGCTTGCGGCTACGCGATCCCAACGGGGGCCTCCAGCAGCGCTGCCTTCAGGATTGCCGCCGCGCGGGCCGGGTCGACGGCCTCGACGAGCGCCCGGACGGCGACGACGCGCCGGGCGCCCGCCTCCACGACGGCGCGGACGTTCGTCGTGTCGATGCCGCCGATGGCGAACCAGGGGCGCGCGCCGGCGTGCGTGGCGGCGTGGTGGACGTAGTCCAGGCCCGCAGCGGCCCGGCCCGGCTTGGTGGGGGTGGCCCACACCGGCCCGACTGCCACGTAGTCCGCGGCCGGATCCGCCGCGGTGAGCTGCGCCGGCTCGTGGGTGGACAGGCCTACGAGCGCCTCCGGACCCATGAGGTCGCGGGCGCGCGCGACCGGGGTGTCGTCCTGGCCGACATGGACGCCGTCGGCGCCGAGGCGGGCGGCGAGGTCCGGCCGGTCGTTGAGGAGGAACGGGACCCCCGCGGCCGCGCAGACCTCGCGCATCCACGCGGCTTCCCGGACGACCATGTCGTCCGGGGCGTCCTTCATCCGCAGCTGCACCATGTCGACGCCGCCGTCGAGCAGCGCCGCGAGGCGACCGGGCTCGATGGCCGGGGTGACGAGGTAGAGCCGTGCGTCGGCGAGCGAGGGGTGCACGGTCCGGCCAGTCTGGCAGGCCGGGTCCCGCGTGTACCCTCGGGCGTGGGCTCCTCGGCCCGCTCTCACGTGTCCGCGCACCCGTACCCAGACCGCCACGACGTCGCCGTCCTCGGCGGCGGGGCCATCGGCCTCGCCGTGGCCTGGCGCGCCGCCCAGCGTGGCCTCTCCGTGCTGGTCGTGGACCGTGGCGACCTCGGCCGAGGCGCCTCGAACGTCGCGGCGGGCATGCTGGCCCCGGTCGCCGAGGCCGACCCGGGGGAGACCGCCCTGCTGAAGCTCGGCCTGCGCTCCGCAGCGTCCTGGCCCGCCTTCGCGGCCGAGCTCTCCGAGGCCTCGGGGATGGACCTCGGCTACCGCGAGACCGGGACCCTCGTCCTGGCCCGTGACCGCGACGAGGCCGAGGCGCTGGACCGCGAGGTCGCCCTGCGCGAACGGCTCGGTGTGCGGGTCGAGCGCCTGCTGCCCACCGCTGCCCGCCGCCTGGAGCCCGCGCTGTCGCCGTCGCTGCGGGCCGCCTTCCTCGCCCCGGACGACCACTCCGTCGACCCGCGCCGCGTCACCGCGGCGCTCGTGGTGGCCGCCGCGCGCGCCGGCGTGGAGTACCGCATCGGCCAGGAGGTCACGGCGATCCTCCCCGGCGAGGGCCTGGAGGTCGAGGGCCGCCAGCACGTCGAGGCGCCGAGGGTCGTCGTCGCCGGGGGCGCCTGGTCCGGCGGCCTGCCCGGTCTGCCCGCCGTCCCCGTGCGGCCCGTGAAGGGCCAGACGCTGCGCCTGCGCTCCAAGCCCGGCGAGGCGCCGCTGCTGGAGCGGCCCGTCCGCTACGAGGGCGGCTACCTGGTCCCGCGCGGCGACGGTGGCTCCGGCGCGGAGGTGGTGGTGGGGGCCACGGTGGAGGAGCAGGGCTTCGACACGGCGCTGACCGCAGGCGGCCTCTACGAGCTGTTGCGCGACGCGAGCGAGCTGGTGCCCGGCGTCCTGGAGCTCGACATCACCGAGACCCTGGCCGGCCTGCGCCCCGGCACCCCGGACAACGCCCCGCTGCTCGGCGACCTCGACGGGGTGACCTACGCCACGGGCCACTACCGCAACGGCGTGCTGCTCGCGCCCGTCACCGCGGAGCTCGTGGCGGCGCACCTGATGGGGGAGGAGACGATCCCCGCCGCCTTCGCCCCGGGGCGCTTCGCGAGGGCGGTCGCGTGATCGCGGTCAACGGCACCCCGAACGCGCTGGTGCGTCCGGGCAGCAGCGTGCGGACCGTGCTCGACCTCCTCGGCATCGAGGCGGACGGCAAGGGCATCGCCGTCGCCGTCGACGCGGAGGTCGTGCCGCGGGCGGAGTGGTCCACGCGCGCGGTCGCCGACGGCGCGCAGGTCGAGGTGCTCACCGCGGTGCAAGGAGGCTGACGTGGAGCCGATGACCCAGACGGCGCACGACCCGATCACGATCGGCAGGCGGAGCTACACGTCGCGGCTGCTGCTCGGCACGGGCGGCTTCCCGCGACTCGAGACGCTCGCGGAGGCGATCGCCGCAAGCGGCACGCAGCTCGTGACGGTCGCGTTGCGACGCGTCGACGCGGCCCAGCGCGGGTCGCTCGTCGACGTGCTCGCAGCGGCCGGGGTGGAGCTGCTGCCCAACACCGCGGGATGCTTCACCGCCCGCGACGCGGTCCTGACCGCGAAGCTCGCCCGCGAGGCCTTCGCCACCGACCTCATCAAGCTCGAGGTGATCGGGGACGAGCGGACCCTGCTGCCGGACGGGACGGAGCTTCTGCTCGCCGCCGAGGAGCTCGTGGCCGACGGCTTCACCGTGCTGCCCTACACCTCCGACGACCCGGTGCTCGCGCGCCGCCTGGAGGACGCCGGCTGCGCCGCGGTGATGCCGCTCGGCTCGCCGATCGGCTCGGGCATGGGTATCCGCAACCCCTACAACATCGGCCTCATCGTCGAGCAGGCACGGGTCCCCGTCGTGCTCGACGCCGGCGTCGGCACCGCGAGCGAGGCGGCGCTGGCGATGGAGCTGGGCTGCGACGCGGTGCTGTGCGCAAGTGCGATCTCGCGCGCGCAGGACCCCGTCGCGATGGCGCTCGCGATCCGTGCCGGGGTCGAGGGCGGCCGGCTGGCCCGGGGCGCCGGGCGCATCCCCCGGCGGCTCTACGCGGAGGCGTCCACCCCGGACGCCGGCCTGGCGGACTTCGGCGCATGAGCCGCGCCGACGAGCTCCTCGACGCCTTCGAGGCGGCGTGGACTGCGCGCAACGCCTGGGCGTTCACGGACGTCTGCGCCGCCGACCTGCACTACGAGGACCCGTTCCTGTCCGAGCCCCTGGAGAGCCCGCGGGCGCTCGGGCTCCACGCGGAGCGCCTCTGGACGGGCTTCCCCGACGTCCGGATGGAGCGCGCCGGCCCGCGGCTGGCCGAGGGCGGCCGCGTCGCGGCACCGGTCAAGCTCGTCGGGACGAACTCCGGCGAGCTCGAGGGCCTGCCGCCCACGCGCCGCTTCGTGGTCGTCCACGCGGTCCTGTGGTGCGAGCTCGACCCCGCGGGCGAGCGGTTGTGGCGGGTGCGCGCCTTCTGCGACCGCTACGACGCCGCGATGCAGCTCGGGCTGCTGCCCAAGCCGGGCTCCATGGGGGAGAAGGCGCTGCTCGCCCTGCGGGGCTTCGGACTCAACCCACGACGGTGACGGTGCCCACCATCCCGGGGTGGATGGTGCACTCGTACTTGATCGTCCCGGCCTTCGTCGTCTTGAAGCTGAAGCTCTTGCCCTTGCCGAAGGTGTCCGATTTGAAGTCGGCGCCGGAGTCGGCCGTGACGTTGTGCTGGATGTCCTCGAGGTCGGTCCATTTGATCGTCTGACCGACCTTCACCGTCACCTCCTTGGGCACGAACTGGATGCCCATCATGCCGACCGCGACGGTCGCGCCGCCGGATGAAGACGCGGCGGGCGTCGAGGTCGCTGCGGGGGTGCTCGTGGTGCTGGAGGAGCTCGAGCTGCTCGAGCCGCAGCCCGAGGCGGCGAGCAGGGCGACGGCGGCGGAGGCGATCAGAAGGCGGCGCATGTGATGGAAGGTACGCGTCTGGCGAGCCGCCGGAGCACTCACGCTCGCGACGGCGCCAGCTCCACGACGACGGGCGCGTGGTCCGACAGCGGGCCGGCGTCGAGCTTGTGGGCACCTGCGCGCGTCCAGCCCGCGGCGAGGACGTGGTCCACGTTGTTGCCGCCGAGGTGCGTGAAGCCCGGGGCGACCGGATGGCGGACGTTGGTGTCGCCCCCGAGCACGCACGGGGGCCCACCCCAGGCGCACAGCGCCTGCGCGGCC
>JBBQZE010000076.1:0-13259 GCA_038207985.1 Solirubrobacterales bacterium | reverse complement strand
GCGGGGACGTTCTCCGTCCTCGCCGTGCTGCCGCTCGTGTTCCTGACCGAGATCGGGTTCGTCGTCGCGTTCGGCGTGCTGCTCGACACGTTCATCGTGCGCTCGATCCTCGTGCCCGCGCTCGTGTTCGACCTCGGCCCGCGGATCTGGCGGCCGTCGGCCCTGGCCCAGGTGCCTGACCATGTCGACGCACCGGTGGGCTCAGCGGCCGATCGCGACCCCGGCGGCCCGGCGACCGAGCCCGTGCGCGCGTGAGGCGCCGACCGCTTCGTTCTGAGCCCCGGCGGGTAAGGGACACCTCCAGGGGAAGTGTCTATTGCGACTGGGAGGTATCACCTTGAGACTGCACCACGTCACGGCGGCAGCGGCGGCAGCGGCCGGCGCGCTGGCCGCCCTGCGGGCGCCGAGGCCGCCACGCTCACCGTGCAGCAGTCCTGCGCGGTGTCGACCCTCCCGATCGTCGTGAGCGGCGCCGGATTCACCCCCAACGCGCCCGTGACGATCAACGGCGACGCGTTCGGCTCCGCGACGGCCGACGCCACCGGCTCGTTCCTCAGTCAGGTCCCCGCGCCCTCGGTCAGCCAGATCGCGCCGAAGACGGTCACGCTGAACGCGACCGACACGCTCAACCCCGCGAACGTCGGGACGGTGGCGATTCCGGTCGTGCGCGACCTGTTCCTCACGAACGCGCCGCTCAACGGGAAGCCGAAGAGCACGACGACGTGGCGCTTCGCCGGCTTCGTCCCCGGCAAGCCGGTCTACGGCCACTTCCGCTACAAGGGAAAGACGCAGCGCAACTACAAGTTCGGCACGGCCACCGGCCCCTGCGGCACGCTCGTGACCATGGCGCGCCGGCTGCCCGCGAAGTCGCACCCGGGCAAGTGGACGCTGCAGCTCGATCAGCAGAAGACCTACTCCAAGGCGCTCCAGCTGAAGACCGTGATCTCGTTCACGATCACGCGTCGCTTCATCTGAGGCTCACAGCACCGGCAGGTAGCGCTCGAGCTCCCAGGGCGTGACCTGGACGCGGTAGTCGTCCCACTCCTGGCGCTTGATCTCGATGAAGCGGTTGAACATGTGCTCGCCGAGCGTACGCAGCACGAGCTCTGACTCGGCGGTCAGCTCGATCGCCTCGCCAAGGGTTTCGGGGAGCTGCTCGATGCCTAGGCGCCGGCGGTCGTCGGGCGCGAGGTGGTAGAGGTTCTTCTCCATCGGCTCGGGCAGCTCGTAGCCCTTCTCGATGCCCTCGAGGCCGGCTTGCAGCAGCGCCGCGAACGTCAGGTAGGGGTTGCACGCCGGATCGGGGCAGCGCAGCTCCATCCGGGTGCTCGGCTCCTTGCCCGGGTGGTGGAGCGGGACGCGCACCAGCGCGGACCGGTTGCGTCGGCTCCAAGCGACGTAGACCGGCGCCTCGTAGCCCGGCACCAGGCGCTTGTAGGAGTTGACCCACTGCGCGAAGAGCGACGAGAGCTCACGGGCGTGGCGCAGCTGGCCCGCGATGAAGGCCTTGCCCACGTCGGAGAGGAAGTACGGGTCGTCGGCGTCGAAGAACGCGTTGCGGCCGTCCTGGCTGAGGCTCATGTGGGTGTGCATCCCCGAGCCGTTGGTGCCGAACAGGGGCTTCGGCATGAACGTCGCGTGCCAGCCGTACTTCAGCGCGTACTCCTTGACGGTGATGCGGTGGGTCATCACGTCGTCGGCCATCTTCATCGCCGGCGCGTGACGCATGTCGATCTCGTGCTGCGAAGGGCCGGACTCGTGGTGCGAGGAGGCGACGCGGATGCCGAGCTGCTCCAGGGCGAGGACGGTTTCGCGGCGGACGTCGGAGCCCGCGTCGAGCGTCGTCAGGTCGAAGTAGCCGCCCTCGTCGAGGACCTCGGTGCCCTTGGCGTCGCGGAACAGGAAGTACTCGAGCTCCGTGCCGACGTCGAAGGTGGTGAAGCCCATCGCGGTCGCCCGCTCGAGCGCGCGGCGCAGGACGTGCCGCGGGTCGCCCTCGTAGGGCGTGCCCTCCGGGGTGCGCACGTCGCAGAACATGCGCGCGACGCCCTGCTCCTCCGGGCGCCAGGGCAGCACTGCGAAGGTCGACGGGTCCGGCAGGGCGACCATGTCGGACTCCTCGATGGCGTTGAAGCCGGTGATCGAGGACCCGTCGAAGCCCATGCCGCGCTCGAACGCGTCGTCGAGCTCCTCCGCGTTGATCGAGAAGGACTTCAGCTGCCCGAGGATGTCCGTGAACCACAGCCGCAGGAAGCGGATGTCGTTCTCGGCGACCAGCGCCTTGACGTCGTCGCGGGTCGTCAGGGGCTCGCTCATGCGCGGCACCCTAGTGGACGTGCGCCCGCCGTCCGGTCCGAACCCGGGCGCCGCCAGGGCCGACGGTGGACGCGCTGCGTCAGGGGCCGGCGGCGGCGGCGGGAAGCCACCGGCGGGCCCACGCGGCGAGCTCGTCGAGCGCCGGCGCGAGGTTGCGGCCCATCGCCGTGAGCGCGTACTCAACGCGCACCGGCGGGCCGGGCAGGACGGCGCGCTCGACGACCCCGCGTGCCTCGAGCTCCTTGACGCGCTCGGAGAGCAGGCGGTCGGAGAGCTGCGGGACGGCCGCGGCGATCTCCGAGAAGCGCATCGGCGCCTCGGCCTGCAGGAGCACGGCCACGATCGCACCTGTCCAGCGACGCCCGATCAGCTCGACCGCCTCGTGGTAGTACGGGCAGCACTGCGACGTGCTCGCGCACGCGCCGGGCTCGAGGGCTTGCTCAGTCATCCGACCGTCGAGCGTAGCGAGGGCGGCCCATGGCCCGCATCAGGCGGCGCGCAGGGTCCGCGCGTCCTCGGCCGAGCCGTCGACCGGCACCTCGCCGGCCACGTTGACCATCGCCGTGAAGACCTCGAGCGAGGCGTAGGCGATGGCTTCGAGGAGCTGGTCGTCGCCCCATCCGGCCTCGCGCGCCTCCTCGTGGAGGTGCATAGGCGCGCGGCCGTGCTCGGTGAACAGCGGCTTGAGGTAGCGCAGCAGCGCGTTCTCGCGCGGGTCGGCCGAGCTCCACTCGCGGGCGAGCGCGATCTCGTCGATCCCGAGGCCCGCGCGCCGCGCCGTGCGCTTGTGCAGCGCGAGATCGGGGGCAGAGCGGTAGTGCTGCGCGAGGCCGAGGGAGATGCGTTCGAGCGTGCCCGCAGCCAGCGTCCCGTGCCGCAGCTCCGACCGGAAGCGCGTGTAGCCGCGCAGGACGGACGGGGAGCCCGCGAGGACCCCGAGCAGGTTGGGCAGCTGCCCGGCCGCGGTCGAAGCGCTCTTCAGGATCGGGAGCGACGCCTCGGGGGCCGTCAATTCGTCGTGGATGTGGAACCTGCTCATCGCCGTCTTCATGGGTTCCTCGAGGCCTCGCGAGACGCGGACGGGGCAGCCGCCCCGACGGGCGAATCCGTCCCTTACGTTCGGTAAGCCTACGCGCGGCGAGGCGGCGCGGCAAGGCCCGGCGCGGACTCGGCGCGCCGGCGGGAGGCCGGACGGGCTAGGAGGTGGCGCTCAGGCCGACGACGAGGACGCCGCGATGAGCACCAGCACGATGCCGAGCAGCACGGCGTAGAGCGCGATCCGGTCCGGATCGGCGCGGAAGCGGTGGAGCGTCGCCGCGCCCGGGAGCGGGCGCGGGGCGACCTCTGCGCCGCGTTGGGCTCCGGCGGCGGTCAGGCGCCGGCCGTGCCCTCGGCGCTCCCGCTCCGGCGGGGCGAGCGGCTGGTGGAGCAGCGAGCTCCCGGGCGGCGGGGCCTGGACGGCGTGCCGCGCACCGATCGGAGCGAGCCTGGGAGCCGATGCCTCGGAGACCGGGTGGGTCGGAGGGGCGGCCGGCGTGGAGCCGCCGGTCCGGGCGGCTGTGCGGCGACGTGCGCGCTCGGTGCCGCTGCCGAAGTCGAAGTCGAGCGCGTCGGCCGGGGCGCTCGGCGCCGCGAGGACCTTGCCGAGCTCCTCGAGGGTGAGCAGGTCGCCGTCCTGGGCCTGGGCGGCGGCCGGCACGGGCAGCGGTCGCTCAGGAGCCACGTCCACCGGCGCGTCGAGCTCGAGCACCGCTTCGAGCTCGGCGAGGGTCACGGTGCGGCTCTCGCCGCTGGTCTCACCGAACGTGAACGCGTCGTCGGCCGCCGAGAACGCATCCGCGAAGGCGCGGACCTCGCTGCGGGTGCTCCGGGCCTGTTCGGTAGCGGTGCTCATCGACGGCTTCCTCACTGGTCGGCCGCTCCAGCATCCGATCGCTGTCGTGCGCCGGGTCGGCGCGGCGTCGGAGGTGCGGCTTGACGGCGGAAGCGTAGCAGCGGGAACCTCCCTGCAAAGAGTGTCGGTCGCCTCGTCGGCGGCCCGGACAGACGGTCGGAACCAGACGATTCGACTGTAGGGAGCAGGGCGGACGGAAACCGGGACGTCCAGGAACTTCGCGCTATGTGCGAACGATCACGCGGGCACCCGCGCCCAGCCCGCGGGCGATCAGCGGCCGGCCGCCACCGCGACGAAGCGGGCGACCTCGTCCTCGTCGGTACCGTCGACGACGCCCTTCGGCATCTGCCCGTTCCCGCGCGCCCGGCCGTTCGTGATGGCGTCCTTGAGGAACGCGATCCGATCCTTCTTCGAGGCGATGGGCGGGATGATGTCGTCGAGGATCGGCCCGACGCGGCCCACCGCGTTGGCCGCCGCAAGCGTGTGGCAGGTGCTGCAGTTCTTCGTGAACAGCTGGCGCCCGTGCTGCTCGGCCGCCGTCAGCTGCAGCCCGCCGGGCGCCGCCTTGGACTGCTCGCCGCCGTTGTAGCCGAGGACGAGCGCCGGCACGCCGATGCCGAAGGCCAGCGCGACGACCCCCGTGCCCACGAAGGCCAGGCGCCGACCGCCCTTCGAGCCCTTCCCGGCGGGCCGCCGGCCACTGCGCATCCCCAGCGCGACGACCCCGAGCCCGAGGCCGACGAAGATGAACAACACGATCAGGAGCGGGATCACGGAGCGAGCCTATCGGCCACCACGGCACGGGAGGGGTTTCGCCGCCCGTCCGGGCGCGCGCCCACGGGGTGCGAGGCCACCGCGGGGCGGGTGCTCATCGCCTGCGCCCCTGGGCGAAGCTCATGACAGGCGGCGCCACCGCCCGGAAGTCGCCGCCGTCGGTCCCCGTCGGCTCGAGCTCTGAGAACGCGCCCGCCCGGCGCGAGGCGGGTGGGCGGGACCCCATCCGGTCGCCGTTGGTCTCCTGCTCGAGCTCGACGAGGTCCATCGGGCTGAAGTCCTTGATCGCCGCGAGCGGCCGGTCGGGCGCCTCGAGCGCCCAGATCCGCTTGACCACCACGTTGACCTGGCCCCCGGCGGCCGGGTGGCGCTCGAAGGTGCCGTCGGCCACCACCAGGGGCTCCGTGCGCACGGCCAGCCGATGACGGTCGTAGAGCTGCGGCGACACGATCAGGTTGATCGTCCCCGCCTCGTCCTCCAGCAGCATGAACACGATGCCCTTCGCGGTGCCCGGGCGCTGGCGGGCGACCACCAGGCCGCCCACTCGCACGGGCTGGCCGTGGCGCAGCGCGCCGAAGCCCGCCGTCCCCACCGCCCCCTGGGCGTCCAGCGCCCCGCGCAGCAGGGCGACCGGGTGGGTGTGGACCGAGACGCCCGTGGTGCGGTAGTCGGCGATCATCGCGTCCCACGCCCCGAGCCCCGGCAGCTCCGGCGCTCGCGGCAGGCCGACGGGCAGCGCGAGCTGGGTGCCCGCGTCGACCGACCGGCCCGCCCCTTCCCCGCGCACCCGCAGCCGGATCCCCGGCGCCGCCGCGCCCAGGCGCCACAGCGCCGCCCGCCGGCGGTGGCCCGGCTGCGGGACGTCGCGGGCCACCAGCGCATCGCAGGCGCCCGACCACGCGAGCTTGCCGAGCGACGGCCGCCCGGCCCCCGCGCGCGCCGCGAGGTCCTCCACCGAGGTGAACGGCCCGCCCTCCTCCCGCGCCGCGACGAGCGCCGCGACCTCGTCCGCCCGCACCCCCGTGACGTAGCCCAGCCCCACCCGCACCGCGCCGTCCTCGGTGACGTCGCAGCCGACCCCGCTGGCGTTCACGTCGGGCGCGACCACCCCGATCCCGCGGCGCTGGGCCTCGTGGATGAGCGCGTCCGGCGGATAGAAGCCCATGGGCTGCTCGTCGAGCAGCGCGCTCAGGAACTCCGGCCCGTAGTGCACCCGCAGCCAGGTCGACTGGTAGGCCAGCAGCCCGAAGGCCGCCCCGTGCGCCTTGGGGAACCCGAAGCCCGAGAACCCCACGATCATGTCGTAGACCCGCTGGGCCACCTCGGCGGAGGCGCCGTGCGTCGCCATCGCGCCCTCGACGAAGCGGTCGTGGTAGGCCCGGATCGCGGCCTCCGAGCGCTTGCGGCTCATCGCGCGCCGCAGTCCCTCCGCCTCCCCGGGCGAGAACCCCGCGAAGGCCATCGCGACCTCGATCACCTGGTCCTGGAAGATGATCGTCCCGAGCGTGTCGGCCAGCACCCCCTCCAGCGAGGGGTGCTCGTAGGGGACGACGAAGTCCGGGTCCTCCCGCATCGCCTGCTTGCGCGCGATGTAGGGGTTGACCGCCCCGCCCTGGATCGGCCCGGGCCGCACGATCGCCACCTGGATCGTGAGGTCGTCGAGCGTCTCGGGCCGGGTGCGCAGCAGCGAGGCCATCTGCGCGCGGCTCTCGATCTGGAAGACCCCCGTGGTCTCCCCCCGCTGGATCGCTGCGTAGACCTCCGGGTCGTCGTAGGGGATCCGCGAGAGGTCGACGAACTCGTCGCGCCGCTGCCCGATCAGCTCCACGCAGCGCTCGGCCGCCGAGAGCATCCCCAGCCCGAGCAGGTCGATCTTCAAGAAGCCCGCGTCCGCGCAGGAGTCCTTGTCCCACATGACCATCTGGCGCCCCTCCATCGCGGCAGGCACCACGGCGCAGCAGTCCACGAGCGGCCGGGTGGCGACGATCATCCCGCCCGAGTGCTGGGAGAGGTGGCGCGGCAGCCCGTGGGACTCCTCGGCCAGGCGCACGAGCCACTCCCAGCGCCCGAGCTTCTCGCGGCCGCCGCCCAGCGCCCGCTGGACGTCCTCCTCCACCTTGAAGGCCGCGAAGCCCTCCGACGCGCGCGCCACCCGCTCGATCTCCCCCGGCGGCAGCCCGAGCGCCTTGCCGAGCTCCCGGATGGCCCCCTTCGCACGGAAGGTCGGGAACGCCGCCACCAGCGCGGAGTGCTCCGAGCCGAACTGCGCGTGGATGCGCGGGATCAGCTCCGCGCGGATGTCCCGGGGAAAGTCCAGGTCGATGTCCGGGAGCGCCGTGATCTCCGCGTTGAGGAAGCGCCCGAGGAACAGCGCGTTCTCGATCGGGTCGATGTGCGAGAGGCCCGTGAGGTAGCAGACGATGGACGAGACGCTCGACCCCCGCCCGCGCCCTGGCGGCAGCAGCGACCGCGCCGTGCCCACCCCCCGCACCTCGACGGCGATCTCTCGCGCGAGCTCGAGGATCTCGTGGTGCAGGGTGAAGAAGCCCGACAGCCCGAGGCCGTCGATGAGCCGCAGCTCCTCGTCCAGGCGCGCCACCGCCTCCTCGCGCCGTTTGTGCCCCGGCGGGTAGCGCGAGTCGAAGGCGGCGAGGCAGGTGCCGCGCAGCTTGGCCGCGCCGTCCGCGTCGTCGGCGTAGGGATAGCGGTAGCCCAGGTCGGCCGTCAGGTCGAAGCGCAGCTCCTCGGCCAGGCGGGCCGTCGCGGCGACCGCCTCCGGGTGGTCCCCGAAGCGGGCCGCCATCGCCTCCGGGCTGGTGAGGACGTGCGCGTGGTTGCCGCGGCGCACCGGCTCGGAGGCGTCCAGGGTCGTGTGCTCGCGGATGGCCACGAACGCGTCCTGCAGGCGCGCGCGCTCGGGCGAGTGGGCATGCACGTCGCCGGTCGCCACGCAGGGCACGCCCAGGCGCCGCGCCAGCTCGGCCAGCCCGCGGTTCTGCGCCCGGTCGTGGCGGGCGAGCGGGCGCTGCAGCTCCACCCGCAGCCCTTCCGGCCCGAAGGCCGCGAGCAGCCGGCGCAGGGACGGCTCGTCGTGGACGCCCTGGCGCGCGCAGCCCGACAGGCAGACCAGGCCCTCCGCGTGCTCGGCCACCTCGGCCAGGGTCACCGACGGACCGAGGGCCCGTCGCCGCGTCGCGTCTCGCGTGTGCGCGTGCGCCCGCGTGAGCAGGCGGCAGAGGTTGCGCCACCCTGTCGCGTCGCGGACCAGCAGGGTCACGTGGCGGACCGGCGGCGACGTCCACGGCCCGCGCACCGCGGGCCGGCCGTCCGGGAGGTGGACGGGCGAGGCGGCGGCGTCGTCGGCGCGGAGGGAGACCTCCGCCCCGTGGAGCGCCCGCAGTCCGAGCGCCCCCGCGGCCTGGGCGAACTCCATGGAGCCCGAGACCGTGTCGTGGTCGGTCAGGGCCATCGCGGTGTGGCCGCGCTCGAGGGCGGCGACCACGAGCTCCTCGGGCTGCGCGGTCCCGTCCAGGAAGGAGAAGGCCGAGTGCGCGTGCAACTCGACGTAGGGGGGCGATGACACGAACACATGTTCGCACTCCGGGCGGACGGAGTCACCGCTACTCCACGGCCGCGACAGGCTCCGGAGTCCCGCGAGAGGGCCGATGTGGCTCGTGGGGAACCACATCGGCCCTCTCGACGTGCACCGGCCGGCGTCGCCCACGTGCCGGCCCGCGCGGCGTGCCCGCGCGCCCGCTTCAGGCGCCGCGGGCGCCGAGGCAGTCCGTCCGTGGCTCCCACACGCCCCCGGCCGGGCGCGTCCACGCGTCCTGGAGCGTCATCGCCGTGCGCGAGAGCTCGACCTGCCCGCCGGCGCGGGCGCCCAGCGCCCCCTCGGCCGCCGCGCCGTAGGTCGCGGCGCTCGTCCGGTAACGGACCAGGTCCTGCCGGCCGGCGACGCCGAGCCGGCCGGCGAGGGCGGCGAGCGCGCCCGGGAGGCGGCGAGGATCGGACAGGCTCCGCATGACGCCGTCGTAGACGACCCGGTTGTCCGAGCGCGTGAGGTCGAGGTGGGTCGTCCGTTCGACGCGGTCGTCCGCCCCGCCACCGGCCTTGTGCCCGGCGGGTCCGCCCAGCCCGCCGCCCAGCCCCGGCCGCGGGGAGCCGGCCACGGACACTGCGAGGTCCAGCGGGGTGCCGGAGCGGTCGAAGGTCACCGTGGCCGAGGCCCCCGCCGAGCCCGAGAGCGTCGCGCCGCCCGCTGCCCGCCCGAGGGCGCCCGAGGCCTGGCCGTCGAGGGCGAGGACAACCGACGTGCGGCCCGTCGCCCGCTCCCGGGAGCCTCCCAGGGAGACCTCCGCGGCGGCCGTGACCGAGGCCCCGGCCACCTCGGCGGCGGCGGCGCCTCGCACCCCGCCCGAGAAGCCGGCCTCGTCGGCGGCCGGCAGCCGCGGCAGGTCGACGCCGGCCAGGCGGGCCAGGGCGCGGACGGGCGCGCCGAGCCCGCCGGCAGCATGGACGGCCAACCGGAAGGCCACGTCCCGTCCGATGGCGCGGACGAGGCGGTCCGCCGCCGCGGCGCCGGCGACGTGCCACACGCGCCGCCGGCCCAGGCGCACGAGCAGCTCGGCCGAGGAGATCGCGCCGGCCCCCACGCCACCCGCGCCCGTGCGGATGCCCCCACGCGCGCCGACGGCCGCGGTCGGCGCGCCGTCCGCCCCCTCGACGAGCGTCACGTCGACCGTCCCGTCGGAGAGCTGCTGGCGCAGGAGGGAGACGCGGCCGCCGAGCTCGACGAAGGTGAGCGCGACGCCGAGGCGACCGCTCGTCTCCGACGAGCGCAGCGTGCACGCCCGCGCCTCGGTGGCGTAGCAGTCCCCTCCGCCGGCGACGCACAACGCCCGTTCGAGGCCACGCCCGACGGCGTTGGCGATTCCCCCAGCGCCGGCCGCGCCCGCCAGGGTGGCCGCGAGCGCGAGCACCACCGCCACGACCGCGAGGACCGCCGTGTACTCGACCGATCCCTGTCCCGCCTCGTCGCGCCCGCGGCGCGAGCCGGCCGGCGGCAGGAGAGGCGAGCAGCGTGACGCGGGCACCTCGCCACGGTCCCGGCCCTGCGCGTCACGGGTCTACGCGGATGCGTCGCGGAACTGCGTCGCGACGGGCGCGGAAGGCCCCGCGGTGCTCGCGACGTAGGCCAAGCGGGTCCCCCGCAGAATCCGCGACCCCGGCGCCCGGGCGTAGGTGCGGCCCGTCCGGCGCTCGTCGGCGGCCACGAGGCCCGCGAGGAGAAACGCCTGGCAGAGGCCGACGAGCGCGCATCCGACGGTGACGCGCAGCCCGGCGTCCCAGCTGCCGGCGACCAGGAACGGCGCGCAGAGGGCGGCGACGACGAGCGGCAGATGCCAGAGCGGCGTGGGCTCCCCGGTCGCCGCGACCGGGTCACCGTCGGGCCGCGCCCCGGCCACCGCACTGCGCACCGAGCGGGGGCCGAAGACCGCGAGCAGGACCACAACCACCGCGAGCTGCCCCAGGGTGGACCCGGCGTTGCTCGTCGTGCGGTCGTCGGCGAGCAGCAGCACGACGGAGCCGGCCGCGCCGCAGGCCGCGAGCGCCAGCCCCTCTTCGCGCAGGCGCCGCCGGTAGGTCAGCGCTGGCGGTACCACCGACCGTCCACCAGGTCGCGGAAGACCACGGAGTCGTGGCCGGCGGTGGTCACGACCTCCCAGTAGCGGCGGCGCAGCGGGCGGTCGGTCCACCAGCGATCTTCGATGAGCCACGACTCGCGCACGGCGTCCACTGTCGCACCCTCGATGCGCAGGGGCCGACCGCCGGCGCCGGACTGCACCCGGACCGGCACCGGCACCCCCAGCCGCCGGGGGGCGCCGGGCGCCCCGCGCGGCGCCGCGACCGAATGGAACGCGGGACCGCCGGGCGCGGGACGCGGCGCGCGGCCCTTGAGGCCGACCGTCCGCGCCGGGGGCGCGGCGGGGCCCGGCGGCAGCACGGACGGTGGTGGCGAGCTGCGCGAGGGCGGCAGCGCCCGCGCAGCCGGCGCGCGCTCCTTGCCCGTGGCGAAGTCGACCACGGGCGCCGGGGCGCCCGCGTGCCGCAGCGCGGCGTCGCGCGCCGGCGCGCGACGGCCGGGCGGGGCGTTGTGGACCTCGGCCGGTCGCAGGCGCAGGACCTCGGCGACGGACGGGTCATGGGCGTCGCTCCACTCGCGCCGGTCGCGCGTTACGCGCTCCGGGCCGTCGCCGGACCCGGGGGGCTCGAGCGGCGTGCTCATTCGTACGGGGTGAGCACGGCGCGGCGCTCGGGGACGCGGGAGTCCGGGTCGACGGACAGGACGCGCAGCGCCGCGTCAGGCCCCGCCGCGGCCCGGGCCTGCTTGACGGCCTCGCGCAGGCGGCCCCGGCGCACCGCCATGGAGTCCTCGAACAGCGCCTCGCCCGCCCGGTGCGGCGGCCCGAAGCGCTCAACGGAGAGGCGCAGCGACTCCGCGGGCGCCGGGAGCACCGCGAGGCGCTGCGCGAGCACGAGGCGCATGCGCCCGGCGTCGGCGGAGGGCTCGCGGAAGACCATGCGCTCCCGCCAGGTCCCGCCTTCCACCAGCCGCGCCGAGAGCACGACCACACGCAGGGTCCGCCCGTTGCGCTCGCGCCGGGCGACCAGGCGGTCGACGAGCAGCTCCAGGGCACGCCCGAGCTGCTCGCCCGACGCGGACTCCTCGAGCTCGAGCTCCTCTTGCAGGACCTCCCCCGGCTCCCGCGGGCGCAAGGGCGTGTCCCGGCCGTGCGCCAGATCCCACCCCCGTGCGCCCGCCCGGCCGAAGCGATCCGCCAGGACCCAGCGCTCGAGCGCGGCCACGGCACCCAGCGTGTCCAGGCCGAGCTGCTCCAGCGGCTCGACGAGGCCCGCCGTCTCCGGGACGGCCCGGAGCATGGACACGGGCGCGGACCGGAGGTCCTCCGCGCCACCCACGAGCTCCGCCCGCCGCGAGCGGGCCCGTGCGGCGCCCGTCCGGGCGCAGAACCGGGACGGCCCCGCCCCTATGCGCGCGGGCACCGCGAGGGCGCGGCGCACCGCGGCCACCACTCCGTCCAGCGAGCCGCCGTGGAGCCGCCGGAGCCCGTGCGCCTCGAAGCACGCGACGCCCGGCGCGGTCGCCTCGACCTGCGCGCCGACGGACTCGAGGCGCGCGACCAGCGCCTCCCAGGCGTCGGCGACCCCGACGGGATCCGGCGGGACGAGCGCCAGGGAGGGACAGCGCGCGAGCGCCTCCCCCAGGCGCATCCCCGGGTGCACCCCATGGCTCTCGGCCGACGGGTTGCACTCCCCCACGAGCTGCTCCCGGCCGGGCTCGGGCGCGAGCGCCGCCGGGCCCGCGGCCATGGCCGCGCGGCCGCCCAGGGCCACGACGAGGGGGAAGCGGGGAAGCAGGACGCAGACCACCATCGGACGAACACATGTTCGCATGCCCGGCGGCGGATCGCGGACGTGCGCCACGTGCAGGGAGATCGCGGTCCGCGTGC
Organism: Solirubrobacterales bacterium; assembly: GCA_038207985.1. GTDB lineage: Bacteria > Actinomycetota > Thermoleophilia > Solirubrobacterales > Solirubrobacteraceae > Paraconexibacter. The sequence goes on along the minus strand of JBBQZE010000076.1, from coordinate 740 downwards.
GCCAACGCGCGGGTGGGACGGGCCTCGACGGGTACCGGCGGGCTATGCCCATGCCCCGCACGTTCCTCGCGCTGCTCGCTTGCCTGGTCGTCGTGGCCGTCGCCACCGGCTGCGGTGGCGGCAGCTCGCAGGGCGCCGCCGGCCAGCAGGCCGTGGGCGGCGGTGGCGGGGACAACGAGCTCTCCGCGAGCGACGCCGCCGACGTCCTCGGCGCACGTCGAACCATCGACGACCGCTGTGGCGGAGACCGCTCGAACACGCCGAAGGGCCAGACCGTCCCGGAGGCCGTGCAGACGCTCGTCACCGTCACGCAGCTCTACCCCGACCGGGTCTACGAGACCGGCAGCGCGGACCGCGCCCGGAAGGTGCGGGACGTCGCCGACCAGGTCAGCGGCCAGCTGCGTGCGTGCGGGATCGCCGCCGAAGCCGACCGCCTGGGACACGCGGTTCACGCAACGAGCTGAGCCGCGGAGCGCCGAGCTCCTAGAGCCTCGAGCGCCCGAACGCAGGGCCCAGTCGCGAGGCCACCGAGACGTCGCCCGCGAGGTCGAGGCGACCCTCGAGCAGCGCCGTCCCCGGGTCGAGCGAACCGCCGGCGATGCGCACGAGATCCGCGATGCCCACGCTCACGGTGAGCCGCGGCGAGGCGGCGCGCCCGCGACGGGCGCGGGCCCGGGCGTCGTCGAGCGTCACCGTCCACTGGTCCACCGTCCCGTCGAGGCGGCGCAGCTCCCAGGCCA
>JBBQZE010000075.1:0-13281 GCA_038207985.1 Solirubrobacterales bacterium | reverse complement strand
TCATCGCCCGCCGACCACGGGCGGGGCATCCGCAACTCACCGCAGCACGACGTCGGGAAGTCACTGATGGCGCACCGCCGTCATCGGCATAGCTTCGCGTGGGTCCTCTCGCCGCCAAGGAGCCCCGTCCATGCTTCGCCTCGCCCGCTTCTCGATTCGCCGCCCGATCGCCTCCCTGATCGCCTGGGCGGTCCTGGCCGGCGTGCTCACGGTCGTCGGGCTCGGGATCAGCGCGAACCTGTCACCGACGAACACCACCGTCGCCGGCTCGGAGTCCTCGCGCGCCGAGCACCTCGCGAAGGCCGAGTTCGGCCCGAGCGTCCTCGTGCCCATCCTGCTCGAGGGTCCGGCCCGCCAGCTCGACCGCCAGGGGCCGGCGCTCGTCCGCGCCCTGTCCGCGCGATCGGACACGCGGGTCATGTCGGCTTGGGACGGCGGCGAGATCGCGGCCGGGCTTCGGCCGAAGCCGACCGCGGCGCTGATCGTGGCCTCCGTCGCCCAGAGCGAGGGGACGATGATCAAGACGACACAGGGGCAGATCGACCGCCTGGTCGCCCGCACCGTGGTGCGCCCCGTCGACGCGTCGATCACCGGGCAGCCGACGATCGACCGCGCGATGAAGGACCAGGCCATCGACGCCGCGCGGAGCAGCATGGCGTGGACGCTGCCGATCCTGTTCGTCGTGCTGCTGCTGCTGCTCCGCGCGCCGCTCGTGGCCCTCGCGTTGAGCGTGCTCGGCACGGCGACGGCGTTCACCGGCCTCGGCGCGATGGCCATCCTGGCCAAGGCGGTCGACGTCGACGCGGTCGCGGTGACCGCGGCCACGATGACCGGCCTCGCGCTGGGCGTCGGCTACGGGCTGCTCTTCTACCGCCGCTGGCGTTCGGAGGTCCTGGCCGATGTCGCCCATCACGACGCGGCACACGCCGCGACGGCGGCGCTGGAGACCAGCGGCCGGGCCGTGCTGATCGGCGGCACGGCGCTGATCGCGGCGCTGCTCATCGCCCCGCAGATCGCCGACCAGGCGATCCTGACCTCGCTCGGCATCGGCACCGTGCTGTGCTCGGCACTCAGCGTCGGCGCCGCCGTCGTCGTGATGCCGGCGTTCCTGGTGCTAGCGGCCGGCCGCACCCAGACGCTGAGCTTCGCCGCCCCGCAGCCCGCCCTGCGCGCCTGGGAGCGCGCGACCGGGGGTGGCAACTGGGTGCTCCGCAACGCTGTCGTGGCCGGCGCGATCGCCACGGCGACCCTCGCCGTCCTCGCGCTGCCGCTGCTCTCCCTCGACACGGGACCCCCGTCGGTGAGCTACCTCCCGCCGAGCGACCCCGCGCGCGTCTCCTTCGAGCGCGTGGCCACGGTCATGGGCCCCGGCTATCCGACGCCCTACAACGTCGTCGTCGTCTCCAACACGCGGCCGCTCACCGATCCCGCGCTGCTGCGCGACCTCGACCGCTTCCAGACCGGCCTGGCGAAGAACCCCGCGGTCGCCGCGGTCGCCGGCCCGGGTAGCTTCGCCGCGACGAGCAAGGACCTCAAGGCGCTGCCCGCCGCGCTGAAGGACTCCGGCAAGCTGCTCACGAGCGGGAAAAAGGACCTCGGCCGCCTCCAGGACGGACTGGGACAGGCCCAGGCGGGCACCGTCAAGCTGCGCGCCGGGCTCCAGGATGCCGCGAGCGGCGCCGGCCTGCTCAACGCAGGCTCGGGCAAGGCCCAGGGCGGAGCCGGCGCGCTGCGCGACGGCCTCGGCAAGGCGCGCAGCGGGGCGTCGGAGATCGCCGGCGGCCTCGGTGCAGCATTGGCTGGTGCGCGGAAGGTGCGCGACGGTGCTGCCAAGGCGCTGCAGGGGTCCCAGCAGATCAACGGTGGCCTCGGCAAGGCGACCAAGCCCGTGACGGCCGGCGTCCCGATCGTCAAGGCCATGGCCGCCGACGTGGCTGCCTCGAGCGCCGCGGTCAAAGGCGCGCAGACCAGCGCCCAGGCGCTGGGCGCTCAGCTCGACGCGGCCGCGGCGGCGCTCGCGCCACTCCCGCCGAGCGCGGAGAAGAGCGCGGCGGCGGGCGCGATCGGCTCCGCGCGCCAGGCCGCCGGCGGCCTGGACTCGTCGCTGACGGCGACGGGCACCAAGCTTGCGGGGGCGTCGGGCATCGCCGGCGCCTTCGCCACCCAAGTGGCCGAGCTCTCGGCCGGGCTCACCCAGCTCTACGCGGGCTCCAGCGCGCTCACCGACGGCATCGCCCAGCTGCAGAAGGGCAACGCGAGCCTCGCCGCCGGGATCGGCAAGCTCTCCGGTGGCGGCGGCAAGCTCACGACGGGCCTGACCGCCCTGCGCGACGGGGCGGGCCAGTTGGAGACCGGCTTGGGTCAGCTCACCAGCGGCACGGGAACGCTCGCCGGCGGGCTGTCCGCCGGGGCCGCTCCCTCGGGCAAGCTGGCGTCGGGCCTCGGCCAGCTCGGCGCGGGCGTGGCGAAGTTCCGCACCAAGCTGCCCTCGCCCAAGGACCTGCAACGCCTGCAGGCGCAGTCACCCGGGCTGTTCCGCTCGGGCTACTTCGTGCTGGCGGCGATCGCCGGCGCCTCGCCGACCGAGCGGTCCCAGGCCTCCTTCGCGGTCAACCTCGACCGTGGCGGCAACGCCGGCCAGGTCACCGTGTTCCCGCGCCAGGCCATGGAGCAACCCGCGACGCAGCGCCTCGGCGAGCAGCTCCAGGCCAGCGCCGACCGCTTCGCCAAGGCCACGGGCACCCAGGCGGCGGTCGGTGGCCCGGCCGGCTCGCTGGCGGACTTCCGCTCGGAGACCGCGTCGCGGATCGCCCCGGTCGTGATCGTCACGGCCGTCGTGGTGGCGCTGCTGCTGATGGTGCTCCTGCGCTCCGTGCTATTGCCGCTGGTCGCGGTGGCCTTCGACCTGCTGACCGCCGCCGCCACCTTCGGCGTCATGACGCTCCTGTTCAACGGCTCGGACCCGCTGCTCGGCGGCCCCGGCTATCTCGACCCGATGTCGATCGTCGCGGTCTTCTCCGTGATCTTCGGACTGACGATGGTCTACGAGGTGCATCTGCTGCAGCGGACGCGGGAGGCGTTTATCACGTCGGGCGATCCGCACCGGGCGCTGCGCACCGGTCTGCGTGAGACCGCCGCGGCGGGGACCGGCGCGGCGCTGGCCATGATCGCCGCCGTCGCCCCCTTCGCCGCGACCGAGCTCATGACCGTCCGCCAGCTCGCCGTCGGGGTCGCGATCGCGGTGCTGCTCGACGCCGTCGTCGTGCGGCCCGTCCTGCTTCCGGCCGCCGTCGAGCTCCTCGGGCGCCGCAGCTGGTGGCCCACCTCGCGCACCGTCCCGGACGCCGGGGCGGTCGCGGAGGCCCCGCCGCGAAGCAGCGCACCGCGACCGCCCAGACCGATCACCGCGATGGACGGTCCCGCGTGATGGCCGTCGCCGAGCGCACCGACCGCGACGTCGAAGCGGCCGACAGAAACGCGCGCCTGGACGATGTCGTGGAACGCTCCCGCGCCGCGGCCGCCGCCCTGCGCGCACTCGACCAGGAGGCCGTCGACCGCATCGTGCTCGCGATGGTCGAGGCGGGTCTGGAGCACGCGATCGACCTCGCGGAGCTCGCGATGGAGGAGACCGGGTTCGGCGTGCTCGAGGACAAGGTCGTCAAGAACTACATCGCCACCGAGTTCCTCTACGACTACCTCAAGGACAAGCGCACCGTCGGCGTCATCGAGGAGGACCCCGAGCGCGGACTGCAGTACGTGGCCGAGCCGATCGGTGTCGTCCTCGCCCTGCTGCCGATCACGAACCCGACGTCGACGGCGCTGTTCAAGGCGATCGTCGCCGTCAAGACGCGCAACACGGTGATCTTCCGCCCGTCCGCGCGCGCGGTCCGGTGCGCGACGAGCGCCGTCGAGATCCTGCAGCGGGCGGGGCAGGAGGCCGGCCTGCCGCCCGGGGCGCTGCAGGTCGTCCCCGACCCGACGCGGGCCACCTCGCAGTATCTGTTCCACCACGCGGGCGTCGACTTCATCTGGACGACGGGCGGCCCGAAGGCGGTCGCTGCGACCAACGCGGCGGGCAAGCCGTGCAGCGGCGTCGGCTCCGGCAACGCGCCGGTGTACCTGCACGCCAGCGCCGACGTGCCGATGGCGGTCGTCGACATCCTCATCTCCAAGACCTTCGACGCCTCGGTGATCTGCCCCGCGGAGCAGATGCTGGTGGTCGATGCCCCGGTCTACGCGCGCGTCGTGGCCGAGCTCGAGCGGATGGGAGCACGCATCCTCACCGCCACGCAGGTCGAGGCGCTCGCCGCCTGCAGCTTCGACGACGACGGCACGATGCGGATGGAGGCCCTAGGGCGGTCGTGCGTCGACCTCGCCGCGCTCGGCGGCTTCACCGTCGACGAGCGGGACAAGCTCCTCGTCGCCCCGCTGCCCTCCGACCTGGCGCTCCTGGCCGAGCACCCGCTGCTGCAGGAGAAGCTGATGCCGGTGCTCGGGCTGGTGCGCTCGCCGTCGGTCGAGCACGGGCTCGCGGCGTGCGAGCTGGTCACCGAGCACGGGGGCCTGGGCCACACGTCGGGCGTCTACGCCGACGACGAGCGGGTCATCTCCGCCTTCGCCGAGCGGCTGCGCACGGGTCGCATCCTCGTCAACGCGCCGACCGCGGTCGGCGCGCTCGGCGGGATCTACAACCAGATGACCCCGACCTTCTCGCTCGGGTGCGGCACGTGGGGTGGTTCGACGACCACCGACAACGTCAACTACCGCAACCTGATGAACGTCAAGACCGTCTCGCGGCGCCTGACGCCGCCGCAGTGGTTCCGCGTCCCGTCGGACACCTACTTCAACGCCGGCGCGATCGAGAACCTGCGGGCGCTGCGCGCCGAGCACGTCGTCATCGTCACCGACCAACCCAGCGAGGAGCGCGGAGTCGCCGATGAGGTGCGCCGCCACCTCGACTGCCAGAACGTCCGGGTCTTCGCCGACATCCAGCCCGAGCCGACCGAGGCGCAGGTCCGAGCCGGCGTGGCGATGCTGGGCGAGCCACCGCCGGACCTGATCGTCGCCGTCGGCGGCGGGTCTGTCATCGATGCCGCGAAGGTCATGCGCCTGTTCCACGAGAGCCCGCAGCTCACCCTGCGCGAGCTCACCCTGCCGTTCCTCGACGCGCGTAAGCGGGTGGCGCGTTACCCGTCGATCGAGCACCGCATCCGCCTCGCCGCGCTTCCCACCACCGCCGGAACGGGCTCGGAAGTCTCCCCCGCCGCGGTGCTCACGCACGAAGGGCGCAAGGTCACGCTGGTCGACTATTCGCTCGTGCCCGACGTGGCGATCGTCGACCCCCGGCTGACGCTCACGCTGCCGCCGGAGCTGACCGCCGACACGGGCGTCGATGCGCTCACGCACGCGCTCGAAGCCTACGTTTCGATCTTCGCCTCGCCGTTCACCGACGCGTTCTGCCTCGAGGCCATGCACCTCATCCTCGACGCGCTGCCCCGGGCGTTCCGCGACGGCTCCGACCTGCGCGCGCGAACCGACATGGCCAACGCGTCCACCATCGCGGGCCTGGCGTTCTCCAACGCGTTCGTCGGCGTCAACCATGCGCTCGCGCATGCGGTCGGTGCGCGCTTCGGCGTCGCGCACGGCCGCGCGAACGGTCTCTTCCTGCCGCACGTGCTCCGCTTCAACGCCGCGCTCCCGCGCAAGTTCATGCCGGCGCCCGGCTACGGCTCGTACGTCGCGCCGCAGAAGCTCGCGCAGGCGGCCTGGGTGCTCGGGCTCGGCGGAAAGAGCCCGGAGGAGGCGCAGCAACGCCTCTTCGCCCGCGTCGACGAGGTGCTGGCCGAAGTCGGCATGCCACGGACCGTCGCGGAGGCCGGACTCGACCCGGTCGCCTACACCGCGGCGATCCCGCAGCTCACGCGAGACGCGTTCCGCGACGCGAGCCTGCGCACGAACCCCCGCATGGTGCTCATCGCAGAGCTGGCCGAGCTGTTCGGGGCCGCTGCATGAGTGCGCTCGAGCAGGTCGAGATCGCCGCGCTGCCCATCGACCGGTTCAGCGAGGTGCTGGACCCGGGGCAGTACGCCGACCTCGTCGAGCTCGCCGCGCACGCGCGCGAGCTGCTGGAGGGCCGGGTCGTCTGGTGCGTGAACTCCACCGCCCACGGCGGCGGCGTGGCCGAGATGCTCCGCTCGCTGCTGGCCTACACGCGTGGGGCCGGGGTGGACACGCGCTGGGTCGTCGTCAAGGGGCGGCCGCTGTTCTTCGACGTCACCAAGCGCCTGCACAACCGACTGCATGGCAGCCCCGGGGATGGCGGTCCCCTAGGGGACGCCGAGCGGACCGAGTACGAAGCCGTCATCGCCGCCGCCGCCGCGGAGCTCACGCCGCTGGTCCGCCCGGGTGACGTCGTGATCCTCCACGATCCGCAGACCGCCGGGCTCGCCGCGCCGCTGCGCGCCATGGGCGCCCGCGTCATCTGGCGGGCGCACATCGGCGTCGACGAGCCGAACGGCCTGGTCCGCGAGGCCTGGGACTTCCTGCGGCCCTACGTGGTGGCCGCCGACACCTGCGTGTTCTCCCGCGCGCCGTTCGTCTGGACCGGGCTCGAGCAGATCCAGGTCGCCATCGTCCCCCCGTCGATCGACGTCTTCTCCGCCAAGAACCAGGAGCTCGACGAGGAGGCGACGCTCGCGATCCTGCGGGTCGCCGGGATCCTCGGGCCGGGGCCGATCGACCGTGCCACCTACGTGCGCGAGGACGGCAGCCCCGGGCGCGTCGACCGCCGCGCGGCGCTCGTGCAGGACGCGCCCCTGGCCGACGACGACCCCGTCGTGGCCCAGGTCTCGCGCTGGGACCACCTGAAGGACCCGATCGGCGTCCTTCGCGGCTTCGCCGACCACGTGCGCGGGCCGGCCGACGTGCACCTCCTGCTCGTCGGCCCGCAGGTCGACGCCGTCAGCGACGACCCGGAGGGCGCGCAGGTGCTCCAGGAGGTCGTCGCCGCCCGCGCGGCGCTCCCGGCGCCGGTGCGTGCCCGCGTCCATGTCGTCTCGCTGCCGATGACCGACGCCGAGGAGAACGCGGTGATGGTCAACGCGATCCAGCGCCACGCCGCCGTCGTCGTGCAGAAGTCGTTGGCCGAGGGGTTCGGGCTGACGGTGGCCGAGGCGCTGTGGAAAGGGCGCCCCGTCGTGGCGTCGGCGGTGGGCGGCATCCAGGAGCAGGTCATCGACGGCGTCGACGGCATGCTCGTCGACGCCACGGACCTCGCGGAGTTCGGCCGCGCGATCTCGCGCCTGCTCACCGACCCGGCGCTCGCCGAGCGCCTGGGGCGCGCCGCGCACGAGCGCGTCCGCGACGCCTTCCTCGAGCCGCGCCACCTGAGTCAGTGGATCGTCCTGATCGAAGCGCTCCCGGTGGCACTGCTGCGGCGCTGAGCCGGCGGAGGCGAGCACGTACTTCGCCGCACGACGACTGCGGGGCCTTGCGGAAGTCGCGGGCGGTTGGGGGTGGGACAACAAGAGGATGGCCTTGCATGTCTTCGACCTCGAGCGCCGAACGCCGGCGCAATCATGATGTTCGAGCGGGTCCTCGTCGGCTACGACGGCTCCGGACGCTCGGAAGATGCGCTGGCGCTGGCGCACGCGTTCGCCGGGAGCCCCGGCGACATCACCGCGGCATGCGCCTACCGCAACGAGCTGCTGACGGCGCGCGTGAGCATGGGCGCCCCGGGGGGCGAGGCCGCGCGAGAGCATGCCCTCGCGGTGCTCGCGCCGCTGGCCGACCAGGGGTTCAGGACCCATGCCGCGCCCGGCGCGTCGGCCGCCGCAGCGCTCAGCGACTACGCAGAGGCTGGGGCCTTCGACCTCATCGTCCTCGGGTCGACCCACCGCGGCACCGTCGGACGGGTGCTCGCAGGCGCGACCGCGGCGCAGCTCCTCCACGGCGCGCCCTGCGCCGTCGCGGTGGCGCCGCACGGCTACGGGCGCCACGACCCCGAGGCCATCAGCCGCGTCGGGGTGGCCTACACGGACACCCCGGCCGGCCACGAGGCGCTCCGCGTCGCCCACGCGTTGGCCGACGAACGCAGCGGCACGCTCATCGTCCTCGACGCCGCTGACCGGGTCACGGTCGCCGGCGAAGCAGAGCTCACCGAAGCCGTCGCCCGGTTCGCAGGGGGAGCGGTCCCGATCGACAGCCGGCTGCTGCTCGGTCCGCCGGCGGAGCAGCTCGTCGCGTGCAGCGGCACGGTGGACCTGCTGGTCATGGGCTCGCGCGGCTTCGGAGGGCTCCGTCGCGCGCTCCTGGGAAGCGTGTCGTCGCAGGTCGTCCGCGAAGCGGCCTGCCCGGTCGTGGTGGTGCCTCGCGGCGTTCACCAGCGAAGCTCTGACCACTCCGAGCTCACGGCCCCCGCCGGCGGTTGACCTTCGGCGCAGGATCGGGGGAAGCTACGGACCCGAGGTGCGGGCCGACCCCGATGGCCCGCGCTCGGCTTCGGCGTAGCGTCCTTCGGGCTCGCTTCTCCGCTACCGGAAGGCCACCATGTTCACCAGGATCATCGTCGGCATCGACGGCAACGACGGGGGACGCGACGCGCTCGCGCTCGCCGGCCGCCTCGCGTCTGCCGACACCGAGATCGTCGTCGTCAACGCGTTCGCCTACGAGCAGCGTCCCAATCGCGGATCGCTCGGCGGCTACGAGGAGCTCCTGCGCGAGGACGCCCACAAGGTCCTGGCCGAGATCACCCAGGGTGATGCCCGGTACCGCACCGCGGCGATCCCGGACACGTCGCCGGGCCGGGCCCTCCACGACGAGGCCGAGCGCCGGCGCGCTGACCTCATCGTCATCGGCTCCTGCCACCGCGGCGTTGTCGGCCGCGTGCTGCTCGGCGACGTCTCCCGCGCCACGCTGCACGGCGCGCCGTGCCCGGTGGCGGTCGCGCCCCACGGGTACCGCGAGCACGCCGATCAGCCGATCCACACGATCGGCGTGGGCTTCAACGCGACCCCAGAGTCCGCCGCGGCGCTTGGCTTCGCCACGGCCATGGCCCGTGACATCACCGGCCAGGTGCGCGTGCTGACGGCTGTGGCGACGCCCCCGTCGACGGCGAGGTCGTACGCCTACACCTTCGACTGGACCGAGCACGAGGCCGCCCACCGGCTGGCCGCCGAGCAGGAGCTCGCCGAAGCCACCTCTTCCTTGGAGGTCTCGGTGGAGACCGAGACGATCGATGCGAGCCCCGGCGTCGCGCTGGAAGGCCTGTCCGAGCACGTCGACCTCATCGTCGCCGGCTCGCGCGGCTGGGGGGCCGCGCGCCGCGTCGTGCTGGGCAGCACGACCGACCGCCTGACGCACCACGCCCACTGCCCGGTCATCGTCGTCCCGAGCCCGGTCACCGACACCGTGGGGTCCCGCTCCGTGGTCGAGCCGCCGATCCGCGATGTGGTCGCCTTGTGATCCTGCAGGACCCGGCGTCGCCCCTGGTCGGCAGCCCGACGGGGGACGACGCGCCCGCGGTGTCGCGGCGCTCCTTCCTGCGCCGGGCGGGCCTGGCGGGCGGGGGGCTGCTGGTCGTCGCCGCCGGCGGCGGGACCTACCGTGCCTACGACAACGGCGTGTTCGAGACGGGAGACGGCGGGGCCTTCGACGCCTGGCGCGACTGGGACCGCGGGAGCGGGCCGATGGCGCTCGTGTCGGCCGCCGTGCTGGCGGCCAACCCGCACAACACCCAGGCCTGGGTGTTCCGTGTCTCCGCTTCGCGCATCGACCTCTTCGCCGACCGCAAGCGATCGATCGTCGCGATCGATCCGTTCGATCGCGAGATGTACACCGGACTCGGCGCCGCGCTCGAGAACTTGATGGTCGCCGCCCCGGCCAACGGCTACCGCGCCCGGCTGCGTCTGTTGCCCGACGCGAGCCAGCCGATCCACGCCGCGAGCATCGAGCTGTCCCCGGGACCGCGTCGCCGCGCCGCGCTGCACGCCGCCATCCCCCACCGCCACACCGATCGCAGCGCCTACGACGGCCGGGCGATCCCCGCCGGCGTGCTGGCCCAGATGGCGTCGCTGTCAGGTGGGCTCCCGGGCACGCGGCTGTTCTGGTTCTCCAGCGCCGCCGCCCGCCGGCGCATCGGCGAGCTGATGAACGCCTCTGCCCGGGCCGTCACGCGCGACCGCGAGCAGTCCGTCGACGGCTTTGCGCTCTTCCGCTCCTCGTGGGACGACATCCAGAAGCACAAGGACGGCCTCACGCTCGACGCCCAGGGGCTCTCCGCACTTACGACGGCGCTGGCCAAGCTGCTGCCGGCCTCCAGCCGCACGGCCGGCGACAAATTCTGGCTCGACCAGACCCGCAGAACGCACACGCGTACCGCCGCCGCCTACGGCATCGTCGCCGTGCCGGACCCCGGCGACAACGCACAGCGCCTCGCCGGCGGCCGACTGCTCGAGCGCGTGCACCTGTGGACCGCGGCCAACGGTTTGTCGCTGCAGCACATGAACCAGATGACCGAGCGCGTCGACCGCGAGCGTCAACTCGGCCTGCCGCCGGGCTTCGGCCGTGCCGTCGCAGACCTCATCCCCGACCGCGGCTGGCAGCCCCTGGTCAGCTTCCGCGTGGGCTACCCGGCCGGCTCCGACGGGAGGCGCCGAAGCCCCCGCCGGCCCGCCGCCACGGTGACCGCGTGAGACGCCGGCGCACCACGGCCCGCCTCGCCTTCGCCGGGGCGCTGACCGGGCTCGTCGCCGGCCTGGCCGAGCTCACGATCGGCCCGTCGATCCGCTCGCTGGTCGGCGACAAGCTCGACACCACCCGCCTCGGCCTCACGACGATGCTGCTCGGGGTGGTCGCCCTGACCGCGGCCATCGCGCTGCGCCGCGAGGAACGAACCGGCGGGCGCAGGCTCGCGGTCGCCGCCGGCCTCGCCGTTCCCGGACTCGTCGGCTTCACCACCGTGGGGGACCTCTGGCTGCTGCCGGGTCCGCTGCTGCTCGGAGCCGGGGGCCTGGTGCTCGCCGCCTCTGCCCGGAGCGACCTCACCGGCGCACTCGACGAGCGGCATCTGCTCGTCGGCATGGTCGCGCTGTGCGGCGTCTACTACGTCTTTCTGGGCGCCACCGCGCTGGGGGTGGCCGGCGCGCTCGGCGTGCTCGGTGGACTGCTCATCTGGGCCGCGATGGCCGCGACCACCCACTCCCACGCCGCCGCCCTGGCGCTGCTGACGCTCGGCACGTTGCCGTTTGCCGTCGCGACGTGGTGGAGCGTCCTGACGCCCCTCGTCGCGCTACTCGCCTTGGTCACCGGAGCCCTCGCAGTCCGGCTTGCCCCGAGCGCAGACGAGCGCCTCCACCACGCTGGGCGGGCCCGCTGACCCTCGCCACGCCGGCGCGCCCCATCCGCGGCCGACGTCCCACCGAGGTCCACCTCAGCGGCCGCTCGAACTGGCTGCGCGCGGCCGTACTGGGAGCGAACGACGGAATCCTCTCGACATCGAGCCTGATCCTGGGCGTCGCGGCCTCCGGCGCCTCGGGCAGCGCGATCGTCGTGGCCGGCGTCGCCGGACTGACGGCCGGGGCCCTGTCGATGGCGGCCGGCGAGTACGTCTCGGTCAGCTCCCCGCGCGACTCCGAGCGCGCGGACCTCGCGATGGAGGCGCGTGAGCTCGCCAGCGACCCTGCCGGCGAGCTGCGCGAGCTCGCGCTGATCTACACGGCACGCGGACTGCCGGAGGCGCTCGCCCTCGAGGTGGCACTCGCGCTGACCGACCGCGACGCGCTCGGCTCCCACGCCCGTGACGAGCTCGGCCTCTCCGAAGAGCGCCTCGCCCGTCCGCTGCAGGCGGCATGGGCATCGGCGCTGTCGTTCTCGGCGGGCGCGATCCTGCCCCTCGCGGCCGTGGCGACGGCACCCGCCGGGCTCCGTGCCGTCCTCTGCGTCCTGGTGACGCTGCTGGCGCTGGCGGCACTCGGCTCCCTCGGCGCCCACCTGGGCGGAGCACCGAAGGGGCCGGCCACACTGCGGGTTCTCGCGTGGGGCGCCGCGGCGATGGCGTTCACCTCGGCGATCGGCGCGCTCGTCGGGGCCGCGTCGTGAACGATGCCGAGCACGACGTTATTCCTGGCTCCGATGAGACAGCGACCCCGCCGCCCCATCCGGGCAGGCCCGCGGGCGGCCTGTCGGTGCTGACCGTGGCCGTCGCGAGCCTGTCGTCAGTCGCGGCGGCGCTCGTCGGTCGCCAGGTGTGGGGGCCCGGGACGCTCGCCGGGGCCGCCGCCACCCCCGTGGTGGTGATGGTCGTCGCCGAGCTGCTGCAGCGACCCGCCCGGAGGCTCACGGTCCCCGCCGTCCCCCACGTTGCCGTCCATGTCTCGCGACACCGCGGCCGGCTCGCCGTCGCGTCGGTCGCCGGGCTCGTCTGCTTCGTGATCGGCGCCGCGTTGCTCACGGGATACGAGCTGGTGCTCAAGGGTTCCTCGGTCGGCTCCTCGTCGGACGAGACGACGCTGTTCACCCGCAGCCCACGAGCCACGCGCACCGCGCCGGGGACCTCCGAGCCGCAGCCCAGCACCCCCGGGAACTCGTCGACCACCACGGCGCCCGCCGATCCGGCGAGCACGTCCAGCGACCCGACGGCGACGTCCGTCCCGGCGACGCCCAGCACGCCGACGGCGACATCTGTCCCGTCGACGCCCAGCACGACGGGCCCACCGCCCGCTACTCCCGCGCCGTAGTCAACGCCCGTCGGTGAGACCGTCAAGCGTTTGGCGGCGTTCGTGGTACTCCTCGGCGGAGAGCTCGCCCCGTGCGTACCGCTCTTCGAGGATCTCGATCGCCCGCGGCCCCCGTCGGGGGAGCGTCGGCCCGCGCGGGCCGCTCAGCACGTAGTAGACCGCGACGGCGAGGAGCACCCAGAAGACGACCATCGTCAGCCACATCCAGGGAGTGTCGTGCCAGGCGTACATGGCAAGCACCGTACGGACGCTGCGCAGCGCTGCCATCGGGGGAAGCCACGCGTCGCACCGCGGACTTCCCGCACCCCGAGGGTGATGCCGACCGGACTACGCCCTCGCGGCGGGCTCGCCCACCGACCGCGCCGCCGCCTCAGGCGGCGCCGGCGCAGCGGGACGCGGCGTGACGATCAGCGAGCTGTGGCCGACGTGGGCCAACTTGCCGGCGGTGTCGCCCATGAGCATCCGGCCCGCGGGGCCGAAGCCGCGCGAGCCGACGACGAGCAGGTCGACCTCGGTCGTGAAGTGGGCGAGCTGGCGGACCGTCACG
>JBBQZE010000074.1:0-13381 GCA_038207985.1 Solirubrobacterales bacterium | reverse complement strand
AAGGAGATCTCCTACACCTACACCGACGCCTACGCCGCTGGCGAGATGAAGCACGGGCCGATCGCCCTGCTCACGGACAAGACGCCGGTGGTCGCGGTGGCGCTCGACTCCCCTGTGCTGGCCAAGGTCATCTCCAACGTGCAGGAGGTCCGCGCGCGCGGCGCGCATGTCGTCGCGATCGCCTCCGAGGGCAACCTCGAGGTCGGCGAGCACGCCGAGCAGGTCATCCGCGTCCCGGCCACCGACTGGATGCTCCAGCCGCTGCTCGCGGTGGTCCCGTTGCAGCTGCTCGCCTACCGGATCGCCCGCCGGCGCGGGCTGAACGTCGACCAGCCGCGCAACCTGGCCAAGACCGTGACGGTCGAGTGACAGCGCGTCATTGCTCCCCCATCGACTGCGCGACTCTGTCTGGATGCCCGTCGCGATGAGCGTCGGACTCGACCTGCTGGAGATCGGCCGCCTCGAGGCGGCCCTGGCCCGTCGCCCCGGCCTCGCGGGCCGGCTGTTCACGCCGGGCGAGCAGGCCTACGCCGCCTCCCGGGCGCGCCCGGCGCAGCACCTCGCCGCCCGCTTCTGCGCCAAGGAAGCGGTTACGAAGGCGCTCGGCTTGGAGGTCTTCGCCCCGCGCTCCATCGAGGTGGCGGGTGGGGGCACCGCGGGCGTCGGCGTCGTCCTGCACGGCGAGCCGGCGAAGCGCGCCGCGGCGCTCGGCGTCCGCGTGGACGTCTCGCTGACCCACACCCGCGAGACCGCAGGCGCGGTCGCGGTGCTCACACCCGCCGAGGGCCCGTGAGCCCCGTGCCGCCGCGCGGCGGCGAGCCCGGACTGGTGGGGCTGGAGCCGCTGCCCGATGCGGCCGCCATGCGCGCCGCGGACGCCGCGGCGATCGCGGCGGGGACCCCCGGCACCGAGCTCATGGCCCGCGCGGGGCGGGCGCTGGCCGACGCCGTCGCGGAGAGCTTCCCCAGCGGGACGATCGCGGTGTTGTGCGGCAAGGGGAACAACGGCGGCGACGGCTGGGTCGCCGCCCGCCTGCTCCGGGACGCGGGTCGCGACGTCCGCGTGCTCACCACGGGGACCGTCGCAGAGCTCGAGGGCGACGCCCTGGCGGCCGCCGAGGCGCTGACGGGTCCCGCGGCCGAGCCCGTGACCCCCGGGTGCCTCCAGGGTGCCGCCGGGGCCGTCGACTGCCTGCTCGGGACGGGCGCCACCGGGCGCCCGCGAGGGGCGGCGGCGGACGCCATCCGCCTGCTCGAGGCCGCGGGGGTGCCCGTGGTCGCGTGCGACGTGCCGAGCGGCGTCGACGCGTCGACCGGCACGGTGGACGAGCCCGCGGTCCGCGCCGCGGCCACGGTCACCTTCGCGGCGCCGAAACCGGGTTTGTGGATCCACCCGGGCAAGGAGCACGCGGGCGAGGTGCGCGTCGCCGACATCGGGCTGGGGGAGCCGCTCGCGGGCACCCCGGTCTCGCTGGCAGGCCCGGGGGTGCTCGGCGCGCTCCCCGGCCGGGGGACGGACTCGACGAAGTTCAGCGCCGGGCACGTCCTCGTCGTCGGGGGCTCACGCGGGCTGACGGGCGCGGTGTGCCTCGCCGCAGCCGCTGCGATGCGCGCCGGTGCGGGCTACGTGACCGCGCTCGTCCCGGCGTCCCTCGAGGCGATCTTCGAGGTCAAGCTCACCGAGGTGATGACCCGGGGGCTCCCGGACGCGGACGGCGCCCTGACCGTCGACGGCGTCCGTCTCGCGCTGGCCGAGGCCGGCAGGTACCCCGGGGCGCTCGTGCTCGGAGGCGGGCTCTCCCGCGCCGAGCCGACGCGGGACTTCGCGATCGAGCTCGCCGAGGAGTGCCCGCTGCCACTGGTCCTCGACGCGGACGGCATCGGCGCGTTCGCGGGCGAGGCGCGGTGGATCCGCCCCCGCCAGGCGCCGACCGTCCTCACCCCGCACGCCGGGGAGCTCGGGCGCCTGCTGGGCGTCCCCAGCGCCGACGTCGAGGCGAGCCGCCTCGAGCACGCCCGCGGCGCGGCGCTCGAGACCGGCGGCATCGTCGTGCTCAAGGGCGACGACACGCTCGTCGCCGCGCCGGACGGGCGGGTCGTCGTCTCCCGCGGAGGCGCCCCGGGCCTCGCGACCGCCGGCACCGGGGACGTCCTGGCCGGGGTCGTCGGCGCGTTCCTGGCCGCGGGCCTCGACCCGTTCACCGCGGCGGTGTGCGCCGTGCAGGCCCACCTGGCGGCGGGGCAGCGCGCGGCCGCGCGGCTCGGCGGCCCGCACGGCGTGATCGCGAGCGACGTCGTGGCCGAGCTCGGCCGCGGCGGTGAGTAGCCTCCCCGCGGATGCAGACCGTCGCGGACGTCATGGATGCCACCCCCGCCACCGTGGCGCCGGACGCGACGGTGGAGCGGGTGGTCGCGCTCCTGCGCGAGAACGACGTCCCGGGCCTCCCGGTGGTCAACGACGGCGGGCGGTGCGTGGGAATCATCACCGAAGCCGACCTCGTGATCGGCGACGAGCAGGGCGACCTGCACATCCCGCACTACATCGAGCTGTTCGGCGGGCTCGTCTTCCTCCCCGACCTCCACCACCTCTCGCCGTTCAAGGGCTTCGAGGACCGCTTGAAGAAGGCCAGCGCCGCGCGGGCCGAGGACCTGATGACCGCCGACCCGCTGACGATCGAGTCCACGGCCTCGGTCAAGCAGGCGGCGCGCCTCATCGCGACGGCGGGCCACAACCGGCTGCCCGTGGTCGACCACGGGCGCCTCGTCGGTCTCGTCACCCGCGTCGACGTCCTGCAGGCGCTCAGCCAAGACGACGAGTAGTGCTGCGGGCGCAGGCGCACGTCGACCCGGCCGCCGTCGTCCACAACGCCGCCCTCATGCGCGAGCGGCTGTCCCCGGGAACGCAACTGTGCGCGGTCGTCAAGGCCGACGGCTACGGCCACGGCGCGACCACCGCGGCGCGTGCGGCGCTGCAGGGCGGCGCGACGTGGCTCGCGGTGGCCGCGGCGGGCGAGGCCGCGGCGCTGCGCGACGCGGGCATCGAGGCGCCCGTCCTCGTCATGGGAGCGCTCGCACCCGAGGAGCTCGCGGTCGCGGTCGCCGCGCGGGCGGACGTCGTGGCGTGGGACCTCGGCTTCCTGGCGCAGGTGCCGGACACCACCGGGGTCCACGTCAAGCTCGACACCGGCATGGGGCGCCTCGGGACGCGGTCGGTCGGGCAGGCGACCGCTGTCGCCGAGGCGGCCGCCGCCCAGGGGCACCTCGCCGGGCTCATGACGCACTTCGCCACCGCCGACGAGCCGGGCGCGTTCTTCGCGGAGCAGCTCGCCCGCTTCACCGCCTGGGCGCCTGGCCTCGCGCGGCGCCTCGGCGGCGACGTCCTCGTCCACGCGGCCAACTCCGCTGCGACGCTCCGCGAGCCCGCCGCTCACTTCGACCTGGTCCGCAGCGGCGTGGCGCTCTACGGGATGGACCCGGCGAACACGGACGCCGCCCGCCTCGGGCTGCGCCCCGCGCTGCGGCTGACCTCGCGCGTGGGCGCGGTCAAGCCCTGCACGGCCGGGGAGAGCACGGGCTACGGGCGGCGCTGGGTGGCCGCCAGCGACACGGTGCTGGCCACGGTGCCGATCGGCTACGGCGACGGGTGGTCCCGGGGGCTCACCAACAACGGCGAGGCCGTCGTCCGCGGCCGGCGCCATCCGATCGTCGGCGCTGTATCGATGGACAACTTCATGCTGGACCTCGGGCCGGCCTCCGATGTCGAGGTCGACGACGAGGTCGTCCTGATCGGTGACGGCATCACGGCCGAGGAGGTCGCGAACCGCCTCGGCACGCTCAACTACGACGTCACGTGCGCTTTGACGCCACGGGTGCCGCGGGTCACCCGCCGGTGAGCGCGGCGCTCGAGGCCGCACGGGCCGGGCTGGCGGACGCGCGCGCCTGGGTGGTCGGCGGTGCCGTCCGCGATCGCCTCCTGCACCGGGTGGTCGACGACGTGGACCTCGTCCTCGACGGCGACGTCCGGGCGGCCGCGCGGCACCTCGCGCTCGAGGTCGGCGGTCCGGCCTTCCCGCTGTCCGACGCGTTCGGCGGCTGGCGGATCATCGGTCCTGATCGCGGCTGGCACGTCGACCTCCTGCCGCTCCGGGGCGGCTCGCTCGAGGCCGACCTCGCGTTGCGGGACTTCACCGTCAACGCGATCGCCGAGCCGCTCGGCGGCGGCGCGCTGGTGGATCCGCACGGGGGCGTCGAGGACCTGGCGGCGCGTCGCCTGCGGATGGTCGCGCCCGCGGCGTTCGCCGACGACCCGCTGCGCGTCCTGCGCCTCGCCCGCCTGGCTTGCGAGCTCGGGCTGGACCCCGAGCCCGACACCGTCACGGCGGCGCGAGGACGGGCGGCGGCCGTCGCGGGCGTGTCGGGAGAGCGGGTGTTCGCCGAGCTCAAGCGCATCGTGCTGGCCCCCGCCACCCTCGACGGCTTCGCGCTCATGCAGCGCCTCGGGCTCTACGAGGCGGTGCTGCCCGAGCTCGCGGCGGCACGCGGGATGGCGCAGAACCGCTTCCACCACCTGGACGTCCACGACCACGTCCTCGCCACCTTGCAGGCGGCGGCGGACCTGGAGGCGTCGCCGGAGGCGCTGGTCGGCGAGGCCTGCTCCGCGCGCGTCTCCGCCCTGCTCGCGGAGCCGCTCGCCGACGGGCTGACCCGGGCGGGCGCGCTGCGCTTCGGCGCCCTGCTGCACGACATCGCCAAGCCCGCGACCCGGGGGGAGACCCCCGACGGCCGCGTGACCTTCATCGGCCACGACAGCGTCGGCGCGAGCCTGGCGCACGAGATCCTCGGGCGTTGGCGGGCCTCCGAGCGCCTGCGGGCCCACGTCGCGGCGCTCACCCGCCACCACCTGCGCCTCGGCTTCCTCGTCCACGAGCGCCCGCTGAGCCGCCGCGCCGTCCACCGCTACCTCGTCGCCTGCGACCCCGTCCCGGCGGACGTGTCGCTCCTGACGGCGTGCGACCGCGTCGCGACGCGGGGCGACAACGCCCGAGCCGCGATCGCCGTCCACCTCGAGCTGGCGCAGGAGGTCCTGCCGGACGCGCTGGACTGGCAGCAGGGGCCGCGGGCCGCACCGCTGGTCCGGGGGGACGTGCTCGCCCGTGCGCTCGGGATCGAGCCCGGGCCACGGCTCGGCACCCTGCTGGCCGCGCTCGCCGAGGCGCACTGGGCGGGCGAGGTCGCAACCGAGGGCGAAGCGATCGCCCTCGCCCGTTCGCTCGGGTAGGAGCCTCGGGCTCTAGCAACGCGTGGGAACCCCGCGGCCCGCGAGGAACCGCCCGACTACGCGCACGGCGCAGCCCGAGGGGTCGCGGAAGACGACGGAGTGGCCCATACCCGGCACCTCCACGAGCTTGGCACCCGGGATGCGCTCCAGGGTCGCCTGCGCGTCCTCGAGTGGCGTCGAGAGGTCGAGTTCCCCGGCCAGCTCGAGCGTCGGGACGGCCGGCGGCGTCCCCGACGGTGCGGGGACCGGCTCGGGCAGCGCCGTCCAGCGGCGGCAGGTGTCGGCGAGTCCGTTGCGTACGGCGGTCGTCGGCTCGAACCCGCCGAGGCGCCCGGGCGTGAGCTTGGCGCGGGACTGGGCCAGCGCCTGCTCCCGGTCGGCGGGCGTGGTCGTGGCGTCGGGCCAGGGGACGTCGGACTCGGCGCACAGCGTGGCGGCGTGGAGGGCGGAGGAGAAGGCCGCCGTCGGCACCGCCGCCTCCGCGCCGGCGACCGTGCCCGTGAGGCGCCGCAGCGCGTCCGGGCGTCCGGAGGCGGCAGCGTGCAACGGGGCCAGCACCTGCTCGAGGCGCGGCACCCCGATGCTCAACGCGACCAGCGTGTCGAGCAGCCCCACGCCGTCGACGCCCCGGGCCAGCGCGGCGCGGAGGTCCGCCCGCACGTCGGTGCGGCACCGTGCGCGGGCGCAGACCTCGCGCAGCACCCGCGGCACCGCGGCCATGCTGGAGACGAGCAGCGCGTCGGCGCCCTTGCGGGGGACGACGGAGTCGAGCACCAGCCTTCGGACCCGCTCGGGGTGGACGAGGGCGTAGCGCTGGGCGACGAACGACCCGTAGGAGATGCCGAGCAGCGAGAGCTTGTCGGCGCCGAGCGCGCGGCGGAGGTCGTCGAGGTCGCCGACCGTCGCGTTCGTGGTGAAGCCGGAGCGCCGCGACCCGAGGCGCCGGGCGCAGGCCTCGACGCTGCCCGGCGCACCCACGGCGACGTCGGAGCTGCCGACGGAGCGCTGCAGGGACGGGCAGCGAAGGGCGCCGGCGCCCGTGCCGCGCTGGTCCAGGAGGACGAGCCCGTAGCCCGCCGACGCGGTGCGCAAGCGCGCGCGCAGCCGGGCGGCGAACGGAAGGCCGGGCTGCCCCGGGCCGCCGGTGAGGACCACGAGGTAGCCCCGCGGCGGCCGGGCTCCGCGGGGCACGGCGACCCGCAGCGTCAGCCGGGCCTCGGGCGCGGTCTCCGGCCCCCCGGGTCCGCGGTCGAGCGGGACCCGCAGGCGGGCGCAGCGGAAGGCGCTGCCCGCGTCGCACGGAGCGTCCGGTGGCAGCAGGACGGGCGCCGGGGCGGTGTCAGGGGCGGGCGCGGTCGCGGCGGGGCTGCCCGTCGACACCGCGGTCCCGGAGGTCGTGCTGACCCTCCCGCCGCCCCCGCAGCCCGTCGCGAGCGTGGCGGCGACGGCGACCAGCAGGGCAGGGGCGACCCTGCGCGGGCGCGCCGTAGACTTCCCGGGCGTGGTCACCGATCCCAGCTGCATCTTCTGCCGGATCGTCGCAGGCGAGCTCCCGTCGCGGCGCATCGCGGAGGACGATGCCACGATCGCCTTCCTCGACGTCAACCCGGCCAGCACGGGGCACGCCCTCGTCGTGCCCCGGTCGCACGCCTCCGACCTGCACTCGATCGGCGTCGAGGACCTCGCGGCGTGCACCGCGATGGCCCAGCGCGTGGCCGGCTTGGCCGTCGAGCGACTCGGCGCGGACGGGGTCAACCTCCTCAACTGCGCGGGCGCCGTCGCGTGGCAGACCGTCTTCCACTTCCACCTGCACGTCATCCCGCGCTACGCCGGCCGTCCCGCCGCCGACCGCCTCACGCTGCCCTGGGAGCCCCGGCCCGGGGACCCCGACGAGATCGCCCGGACTGCCGCCGTGCTGCGCGGCGAGGAGACCGCATGACCGACCGCGCCCCCGTGACCCTGGAGCACGACGGACCGCTGGCCGTCATCACGATCGACGCCCCGCCGCTGAATTTGTTCGACCGCGCGCTGATCGACGCGCTGGCGGACTGCATCCGGGAGGTCGCCGCCGACCCGCCGCGCGGGCTGCTCGTCCGCGCCGAGGGCCGCGCGGTCTCGGGAGGGGTCGACGTCAACCTCTTCGACGGCCTCACCGTCGAGCAGGGCGGCGCGCTGTGGACCGACCTGCTCGAGCTGATCCACACGGTCGAGGAGCTGCCGCTCCCGACCGTCTTCGCCGCGCACGCCCTGTGCCTGACGGCCGCCTTCGAGCTCAGCCTCGCCTGCGACCTGCTGTTGGCCGCCGAGTCGGCCCGGTTCGGCCTGGTCGAGACCGTGGTCGGCCTCACGCCCGCGATGGGCGGGACCCAGCGTCTGGCCGAGCGTGCCGGCCCTGCTCGCGCCCGCGAGTTCGTGATGACCGGTGAGCTGTATCCGGCGGCCACGCTGGAGGCCTGGGGGGTCGTCAACCGTGTTCTTCCCGACGACGGCTTCGCCGACGCTGCCCGCGCCTTCGCGCGCAAGCTGGCCGACGGCCCCACGAAGGCGCACGCCGCCACGAAGGCGATCGTCCGCGCGCAGATCGACGGCGGCGCCCGCGCGGCGGACGCGATCGTCCCGGAGGTCGCCGGGGGCCTCTTCGGCACCGAGGACCTCAAGAACGCGGTCCAGAGCTTCCTGACCGACGGGCCGGGCAAGGCGCGGTACGAAGGGCGCTAGGCCGCCCGCGCCGGCTCAGCTCGAGTAGCGCCGCAGCCCGCGCGCAGCGAGCGCGCCGAGCACCGCCAGCAGCCCGGCGATGGCGAGCAGCGCAGGCCAGGTCGTCTGCCAGCTCACGTCGCCGACGAACCCCTGCCTGACGCCCGCGAGCACGAGGGTGACCGGGTTCAGGGTCGCGACGACCTCCAGCCAGCCCGTCAGCAGCTCCTTGGGTGCGTAGGCCGGGGTGAACAGCACGCCGACGAACGAGCCCATCTGCATCAGGGGCGCCGCCTGCTGCGTGCGGAAGCGCAAGGCGAGCGTTACGGAGAAGCACGCCAGCACGCAGGCCAGCCCCATGATGAGCACGAGCGCGACCAGCGCCCCGTCGACCCCGGGGAAGCCGACGCCGAGCAGCATCGCGACCGTGAAGAGGAAGCTCACCGGCAGCAGCGCCCGGAGCGCCGCGCTGGCCACGACCCCCGCCAGGACCGTGAGCCGGGGGGCCGGGCAGAGGAGCAGGCGGTCGAACCAGCCCTGCTCGATGTCCCGGGCGAGGTTGACCCCCGTGGCGGCGCCGGTGAAGCCCGCGGCCTGCAGGAAGCCGACGGGCACCACGTAGGTCCGGAAGTCGACGTCGCCGAAGGCCATCAGCCGGTCGGCCTGGCCGAAGACGCTCGTGAGCCCGACCACGAAGATGGTCGGCGCGATGATGCCGGGAATCGCCGCGCCCGGGACCCGCGTGATCTCGTTGAGGGCCCGGCGCACGAGCGCGCCGATCACCGCGAGCTGGCGCCGGCTCATGCGTCGCGCAGCCGTCCGCGGAGGGCGAGGACGCTCAGGCCCATGGCGACGGCGGCGATCCCCGCTGCGGCGGCGAGGCCCTCGAGCACGGGCGCGGCACTCACCGAGGAGATGATGGGGTCGCGCAGGCCGTCGGCGAGGTAGCTCAGCGGGTTGAAGCGCGCGATCGAGTCCGCCGGCGCGGAGAGCAGGTTGCGCGGGAAGAACGCCGAGGAGACGAAGAGGATCACCAGGACGAGCGGGAAGATGCCCTGCACGGTGGAGGCGTTCCGGGCCCGGAGCCCGATGGCCTGACCGATCGCGCCGAACCCGATCCCGGCGACCACACCGATCACCAGCACGATCAGCGCCCCGGGCACGCCGCCGGCGATGTGGGCGCCGAAGAGCAGCCCGAGGACGAGGAAGTAGGCGACCTGCACCGCGGCCACGGCGCCCGCGGCGAGCAGGCGCCCGAAGACGATCGCCACGCGGGGGATGGGGGAGGCGACGAGGCGGTCGAAGAAGCCGCCCTCGATCTCCAGCGCGCTCGCGATGCCCGTCGAGACGCCCCCGAGCAGCAGCGACTGCGTCAGTGCGCCCGCGAGCTGGAAGTCGAGGAAGCCGTGGACCTGCGGGAAGCCGGGCAGCCGCGTGGTCTGCGTCAGCCCGCCCACGTTCACCGCGAGGAAGAGCGTGGGGAAGATGACCAGCGGCGCGAGGAACTGCGGGCGGCGCAGGTTGTTGCGCAGCGCGCGGCGGGCGAGGGCCACGACGACCCGCACCGTGCCGCCGGCGCCGCCCGGTCCCCCCGTCATGACGGCACGGCGACGGCCGCGTCGCCGGCGCCTTCCAGGTGTCGGCCCGTCTTCTCGGCGAAGACGTCGTCGAGCGTCGGCGCGACCAGCTCGAGTGAGGCGACGCAGTACCCCGCCTCGTCCAGGGCGCGTACGACCGGGGCGATCCCGGCCGCCCCGTCGGGGACCGCCACCGAGACGTCCACGCCCTCGGGCGCCGGCCGCAGGTCGCCGAAGCGCCCGAGGCGGTCGCGGACATCGACGAGGTCCGGCTCGCCGAGGAAGGTGACGTCGAGGTGCGGGCGGCCGACTTCGGCCTTCAGGGCGGCCGGGGTCCCTTCCGCGACGATCAGGCCGTCGGCGATGATCCCCACGCGGTCGGCGAGCTGGTCGGCTTCCTCGAGGTACTGCGTGGTCAGGAACACCGTGGTGCCGTCGGCCTTGAGCCGCCGGACCTCGTCCCACAGCGTGGCGCGCGACGTCGGATCCAGGCCGGTCGTCGGCTCGTCGAGGAACAGCACCTCCGGCTCGTGGATGAGCGCCATCGCGAGGTCCAGGCGCCGGCGCATGCCGCCCGAGTACGTGCCGACGCGGCGGCCGGCGGCGTCGGTGAGGCCCACCCGGCCGATGAGGTCCTCCGCCCGCGCGGCCACGTCGCGATGCGGGATGCCGTGGAGGGTGGCCTGGAGCTCCATGAGCTCGGTGCCGGTCATGAGCTGGTCGAGAGCGGCCTCCTGCAGCGCGACGCCGATGCGCCGGCGCACCTGCGCGGGCTGGGTGGCGACGTCGAAGCCGGCCACGGTGGCCGAGCCGCCCGTAGGCCGCAGGAGGGTGACCAGCATCCGGACCGTGGTCGTCTTACCCGCGCCGTTCGGTCCGAGGAAGCCGTAGACCTCGCCGCGCTCGACCTGCAAGTCGATCCCGCGCACCGCCTTCAGGCCGCTCTTGTACTCCCGCTCGAGGGCCCGGACGTCGATGGCTGGCATGCCGCGCGGATTCTATTGGCCGCAAGATTGCGCAACTCGGCGGCGGCAGCGTGTTGAATGAGGGGTGATGAGCAACAAGACACTCTGGGTCGTCGTCGCCGCTTGCGGCGCCGCTCTCGCCGTCCCGGCGGGCGCCGTGGCGATGTTCGCCGACGTCGGGGTCCTTGCGGGCGAGACCGCCCTGCCCGATCCCGCCTGTCCCGCCAAGCCGTGCCTGGCCGTCAGCCGCACCACGGGCTACCAGGTCAAGGTCGGCGACGCGCGCGACACGCACGTGGTCAAGGAGGACGGCCGCATCGTCGCCTGGACCATCAAGCTGTCCAAGCCCGGCACGAAGCAGATCGCGTTCTTCGAGAAGAACCTCGGCGGCCAGGCGACGGCGCAGCTCACCGTGCTTCGCCAAGGCCGCAAGCTCTACACCCGCGTCCTCGCCCAAGGTGACGCGCAGCGCCTCAAGCCGTACTTCGGTTCGACGGTGCAGTTCGCGCTCGACAAGTCGATCCCGGTCAAGAAGGGCAACATCATCGGCCTGTCCGTCCCGACCTGGGCGCCCGCGCTGGCCATCAACCAGGCGGGCACGGTCTCCTGGCGTGCCTCGCGCAAGAAGGGCACCTGCAACGACTTCTCGACGCCGACGGCGCAGACCGGCGTGAACAACATCACGCGCTTCTACTGCCTGTATCGCACCGCGAGACTCGACTACAGCGCGACGATCGTCACCGACCCGAAGGCGTCGACCACGGCCAGGGGCAGGTAGGTAGGTAGGACGCCGCGGCGCGCGGCTACTGGCCGCAGGCGCCGGGGTTCTGGGTGCAGAAGTCGCTGAGTCCGCCGGGGGCCGCCCCGCCCGGGTTCGCGCTGGCGCCACCCGACGGCGTCGCCTTGCCGCCCGCCGCGGGGGTCGCGGTCGCCGGGGAGGCGGGCGCGGCCGCCGCAGGCGTCGCCGGAGTCGCGGCGGGAGCGGCGGCCGTGCCTGCCGACGAGGAGGCGGCGCCCGTGCCCGCGGTACCGCCGGCCGTGCCGCTCGTGGTCGAGCCGGCCGCGCCCGTGGCGCCGGTCGCCCCGGTGGTGCCGGTGTCCTGCGCCGAGACCGGGACGGCGGAGAGCGTGAGCGCCGGGGGCGTGAGCTCCGGCGTGGTCTTCGGCACGACGTCGCCGACCGGCGTGCCGCCGCCGCAGGCGGCCAGGCCCCCCGTCAGCGCGACCGTCGCGAGCAGGACCAGGGGGCGGCGCGGCATGCGGGCTACCGCGTCGCGGCCTGCAGCGGGCCCATGCGCCGGCCGCAGTGCGGGCAGTCGTTGAGGTCCTTCTGGGCCAGCTGGTCGCAGTGCGGGCAGAAGCGGAGGTTCTCGACCGCCCACGGCAGGCGGGACGACGACGGCGCGAGCGGCAGCACCTTGCCCACGACCTCGAGCTCCTCGCCACTGTCACGGTCCCGGTACACCTTGCCGGGCTCGGCCTCGACGAGAACCTCGCGGCCCGTGGACGGGGTGCGCAGGCGGTAGCGCTGACGGCGGATCACGCCGCGGATCCTAGCGTGGGGGCCGGATGCGGCGCGGACGCCGGGTGCCCCGTCACACCCTTCACATCCCGCCGTGCTTGCGGGTAGGGTCGGCGACGATGCAGCGGACCGCGCGAACCCGAACCCCCACGATCTTGTCGGGGGCCGCGGCGATCGTGGCCGTCCTGCTCGCGTCGGGCTGCTCCGCGAAGCAGCGCGACGCCGACCAGATCGCCGGCAAGCAGGCCTTCGTCAAGAAGTGCGGCTCCTGCCACGTGCTGGGGCGCGCGGGCACGAAGGGCGTCACGGGCCCGAACCTCGACGAGGCGTTCCACCAGGGCCTCGACGACGGTCTCGGCACCGACGGCGTTCGCGGCGTCGTGCGCAAGCAGATCGCCTACCCCTCACGGGCGGGCATCATGGGATCCGGCATCATGCCGGCCAAGCTGGCCACCGGCGACGAGGCCGACAACATCGCGAGCTACGTCTCCTCGGTGGTCTCGAAGGGCGGCAAGGACACCGGGCTGCTGGCGACCGCCGTGAAGACGCCGGGGGCGGGCAAGCCCGCGGTCGCCAAGGGAGGCGTCCTGGACATCGCGGCCGATCCCGGCGGCGCGCTGCTGTACACGTCCAAGACGGCGTCTGCATCCTCCGGGGCGCTGGACATCAAGTTCGACAACACCTCGGGGGTGCCGCACAACCTCGTGATCGACGGCAAGGGGAAGACGCCGACCATCCCGAAGGGGTCGGCGGACTTCAAGGTCACCCTCGCGCCGGGCAAGTACACCTACTACTGCTCGGTCCCCGGCCACCGGCAGGCCGGGATGGTCGGCGAGCTCACGGTGAAGTGAGGTCCGCGGCCAGGAGGCCGTGGACCACCTGAGAGCGCCGCCCCTCCGGTCGCCGCTCGACGCCCCGCAGAACCCCTTCGCGGACGAAGCCGGCCCGCGCGGCGACGCCCTGCGAGGCGAGATTGTCGACGTCGGCACGGAGCTCGAGGCGCTCGAGGCCGAGCGGCCCGAGGGCCCAGCCGACCAGGAGCCGCACCGCCTCCGCGGTGAGCCCATGCCCACGGCGCTCCCGGGCCGTCCAGTACCCGACGGCCGCAGTTCGCGCCTCCGCGTCCACGGTGTGCAATCCGACCATCCCGATCCGCCCGCCGTCGTCGGCGAGCACGGCCAGGAGGTGCAGCTCCCGCCCGCCGGCGCGCAGGGCGTCCCCGGCGAGCAGGAAGGCCCGCACGTCGTCCTCGGAGTTGTCCACGGGGACCCGCGTGAACCGCGGGACGAGCGGGTCGCGCGAGGCGGTCGCGATCCAGGCCACGTCAGCGTCCGCGGGCGGTC
>JBBQZE010000073.1:0-13385 GCA_038207985.1 Solirubrobacterales bacterium | reverse complement strand
GCCCGCGGGTGAACGTCGCCCGCTTCGGCTCGAGCTCGCGCACGGTGCGCGGCGGCGGGGACGTCACCGTCGACTTCAGCGTCGGCGCCGGCGGCCTGCGCGGGCAGGCGGAGTGGGGCTCGGCGGGCAGCTGCGGGCCGTACGCCTTCCGCCCGTTCGTCAACCCGGGCAGCTTCAGTCCGGCGCTGTTCCCGAACTGGGACTGCGTGGGCGCGATCCTGCCCCCTACGGCGCAGAGCGCCGCGTCCCCGCTCGTGGTCGACGGCCGCAACGCCTACGCGGCCTCCAACGCCCCGGCACTGGACTACGGGGCCGGCAGCCTGCAGCGCCCGGCGGGCGCCGGCGGTTTGGCGGTGGGCTACCGCCGCGACCCGGCGTCCGGCGCGGTGAGCACCACGGAGAGCTCGCCGCTTCAGCGCTGCGACACCACCGCGTTCCCGCCGACGGCCACGAGCTGCCGCACCCTGTTCGACACCGGGCTCACCTTCGAGCGCAGCACGACGCTGGCCGACGACGGCCTCGAGGCGACGCTGGCGGACACGCTGCGCTCCGCCGACGGCGCGGCCCACACCGTCGAGGTCCAGCTCCAGCAGTACGTCGTGTTCGACAATGACCCGGTCTTCCGCTTCCCCGGCGAGACGACCTACGCGCCCTTCGGCCCGGGTTCGCAGCCCGCCCTCGGCGGGCCGGGCCCGTCCACCGTGTTGACGCGGGACGCGATCACGCCGGAGACCCCCCGCCAGGGAACCGGCGCCGAGACGTGGGACGCCCGGCCCGACGACGTGCGCTTCCTCGGCACGGACTACCAGTACGCCGAGCGGTATGCCCGCACGGTGCCCGCCGGCGGCTCGATCACGCTGACCCACGTGTTCCGTACCGGCCGCACCGAGGGCGAGGTCGTGGCGGGGGCCCGCGGCGCCGAGGACCGGCTCGCGGCGCCCAGCGTGACGATCGCCGGCCCGGCCGACGGCAGCGTGGTGGGGACGTCGCAGGTCACGGTGAGAGGGCAGGTGGCGGACTCGGTCGGCGTCGCCGCACTGACGGTGGGCGGCCAGCCCGTGACGCCGGCGGCGGACGGCACCTTCTCGCAGCGCCTGACGCTCGCGCCCGGGCCCAACGCCATCGTGGCGATTGCGCGCGACGCTGCCGGCAACACGAGCCAGGCGGTGGTGACGGTGACCTACGCCGCGCCCGCGGTCTGCGTGATCCCGCGCCTCGCACGCGGCTCGCTTTACGGCACCGGTCGCACGAAGATCAAGCGCGCAGGGTGCAAAGTCGGCAGCCCCCGGCACGTGCGGGCCTGGGTGCGCAAGGGCCGCGTGGTCCGCACGTCACCGGCGGGCGGCAAGCGCGTGCCGCGCGGGACCACGGTGCGCATCCAGCTCTCGGACGGCAAGGCGAAGCGACCGCGCCGCCCCGCGCGCCGCGTGAGGGCGGCAGCCCGCGGCGCGGTGCAGCGCGCGGGGGCACCTGCGCGACCCGCCGTCGCCACGGCCAACGCGCAGGCCTTCGAGCGCTGGCGCTAGGGGCCCTAGAGGGTTGGGAACTCGCCGGGCACGCGGGGCCGACGACGGTCGCGCACCGTGCGCTGGGTGTCGGCCGGCGGCGGCTCGTTGCGCTTGCGGCGCTCGGAGCGGCGGCGGTCCACGATCACCTGGACGCCGTCCTCCCCGGCGTAGTACGCCTCGAGCTTCGGGAGCAGCTCCTGCTCGAGCGCTTCGGGGACGACGCAGTAGATCACGGCGGCGACCCTACGCGACGCCGGCGACGAGGTGCAACTCGCCGCGCTCGTCGGCCGCCGCGTTCGGCACCTGGTCGGCGGGTTCGAGCTCGGACAGCTCGGCGCCCTGGGCGGAGACCCGCACCCCAGAGGCCTCGTCGCCCAGGTCGACTTCGTAGCGGTACCAGGACAGCTCCCAGCCCACGACGACCGTGACGATCGCCCCCTCCGTGGCTGAGGGGCGGGCGGTGACGATCGGCGCGCCGAGCGAGCGCGCGACGCCCGCGACGGTGCGCGGGTGGGGACTCACGTTGAAGACCTCGAGGGCCCGGACGACCTTCAGCTCGGCGTTGGTGGGGATCGCGTGGACGCTACGGGCCTCGCGCGACGGGGCGGCGGCGGGTGCTGGGGCGCCGAAGGGCTCGGCGGGCATCACGGGCTCGACGTGGGCCGTCACCGGATCGGGGTGCCGGGGCTGGCCGGCGGGCTCGTGGAGCACGGCGGGCTGCGCCGCGTCACCGCCGCCCTCGGCGGCCACCTCGGCCTGGCGCTGCTCGCGGCGGTGGCGCAGCCGGTGCAAGAGCGACCGGGCGGCGCTGCCGCGCTCGTTGGCGCGGCCCGCCAGCACGCCGTCGACCCCCTCGCGGATCCACCCCTCGTGCATGGCCCGGGCGGTGCACAGCTCGCAGACGGTGCGTCGCGAACCGCCGTGCAGGAAGACGTCCGCGTTCTCGCCCCGCAGGAGGGTGCGGCCGCAGACGTCGCAGGCGACGACGGCCATGTTCGTAGCGATGGACTTGCGGGTCACGAGGCGATCGAGGCTAGCACCGGCCCTGTGGCCGGAACGGGCGTCCGGGAGGGCTAGCGGTCCTCGTCGGTGAGGCGTCCACGCAGGCGCAGGACGGCCTTCGTGTGCAGCTGGGAGATGCGCGACTCGGTGACGCCGAGGACCTCGCCGATCTCGCGCAGGGTCAGGTTCTCGTAGTAGTACAGGGCGACCACGAGCTTCTCGCGCTCGGGCAGCCGGGCGATCGCCTCGGCGACGCGGTCCTTCAGGTCGGTCTGGTCCATGACCGCCGCGGGGTCCTCGGCGCGCGGGTCCTGCAGCGTATCCAGCAGCGAGACCTGGTCGCCCGAGGCGTCCGAGACCGTCCACAGCTCGTCCAGCGCGGCCACCGTGGAGTTGGAGATCTGCAGCAGCGCGTCCTGGAACTCCTGGACGGTCATCTCGAGCTCGGCGGCCATCTCCTCGTCGTTCGGGGCGCGCTGGAGGCGGTGCTCGAGCTTCGCGTTGGCGCGCTCGATCGCGCGCGCCCGCGCCCGCACCGATCGCGGCACCCAGTCCAGCGAGCGCAGCTCGTCGATGATCGCGCCCTTGATGCGCGTGATCGCGTAGGTCTCGAACTTGATCTCACGCTCGGGCTCGAAGCGGGAGATCGCGCTGATCAGCCCGACCAGCCCGTAGGAGATGAGGTCGGCCTCGTCGACGTGGGCCGGCAGCCCTGACGCCATCCGCCCTGACACGTACTTCACCAGCGGCGAGTAGGCCACCACCAGCCGCTCCCGGGCGCGCTCGTCGCCCGTCGACTTGTAGCGACGCCACATGTCCTTGAGCTCGATGGCCTTGACGTTCGTTTCCACCAGTGGTCTCTCTCCGGTCGGGGGAACTGGTGCATCAGGCCCGCGGATGGGCCCCGGCGTAGGCCGACTTGAGCCGGGTCGACTCTACTCGAGTGTAGATCTGGGTCGTGGAGATGGACGCGTGCCCCAGCAGCTCCTGGATCGTGCGGAGGTCGGCGCCGCCGTCGAGCAGGTGCGTGGCGAACGAGTGGCGGAGCGCGTGCGGGGAGATACCGCCCTGGACCGCCGCGGCCCGCGTCCAGACCTGGAGGCGGCGGCGCACGTCGGAGGTCGACAGCCGGCGCCCGGACTTCGACAGCAGCAGGGCGGGGTGCGGGGCGTCGCCGGCGAGCAGGCCGCGCCCGCGCGACAGGTAGCGCTGCACGGCCGCGAGCGCCGCCTCTCCCGCGGGAACGAAGCGGGTCTTGCCGCCCTTGCCCTCGACCCGGACCTGCTCCGCGTCGAAGTCGATGGCGCTGACGTCCAGGTCGACGAGCTCCTCGGCGCGGAGGCCACACGCGTAGGCGAGCTCGAAGAGCGCGCGGTCGCGCAGCGCCAACGGCGTGGAGGCCGGGATCGAGTCGAGCAGCCGGGCGAGCTCGACCGCGCCGAGGACCTGCGGGAGCTTGGAGGCGCGCTTCGGGGCGGAGATCAGCTCGGCCGGGTTGGCCTCGACGACGCCGTGCTCGCGCAGGACGCGGAAGCACGCGCGGATCGCCGCGAGCTTGCGGGCGACCGTCGCCGGCCCGGCGCGCTCCTCGCCGAGCACCTGGGCGTAGCGGCGGAGAACCCGAAACGTCACGCGCTCGGGCGCGAGGCCCTGCGCGGTGCTCCAGCCCGAGAACCGCGCCAGGTCTCCGCCGTAGGCGCGGCGCGTCCGCTCCGCCATCCCCCGGCGCGCGAGATCGGCGTCGAGCAGCCGCAGGGCGGCGCCCCAGGCCTCGCGAACGCCTTCCGGGCCGGCGGTAGGTTCAGGGTCATGGCGCTGTTCTTCATCGACACCTCCTGCGGTCACGTCGCCACCCAGCAGCAGCTCGTCGCCGCCGGCGTCGCCTCGCCGGCGGGCCTGCCGCCGCGGCCGTGGCTGCGCATCCAGGGGACCGGCGACGCGACGACCATGTGGTACGCCGTGATGCGCAAGCAGGAGCGGGGCGTCTTCATCGGCACGCTGGTGTTTCGTCATGCACCCCACCACTCCCTGCTCCTCGAGCAGGGCTGGGAGGAGATCGCCGTCTCCGAGATCGCGGCGCCCGCCCCGTCCTGATCAGACGATGAGGATCGGCGTGCCGACCGGGACGCGCGGGTACAGGTCGAGCACGTCGCTCACGTGCATGCGCAGGCAGCCGTGCGAGGCGTTCGAACCGATCGACCCGTCGTCGCTCGTGCCGTGGATCCCGACACCGTCGGTGATGCCGAGCCACCGCGCCTTGAGCGGGTTCTCCGGGGACCCGCCGGGGATCACCTTGCCGCCGAGCGCCCCGGACCAGGTCGAGGTCGGCACCGACCACGCGGGGTTCTCGGTCTTGTTGGCGATCGTGAACGCGCCTGCCGGGGTCGGCCATGCCGGCTGCCCGGCCGCGATCGCGTAGGACTTCTCGAGCTTGAGGTCCCTGTAGAGGCGCAGCGTGTCGCCGGCCCGGTCAGCGATCAGCACCACCGCGTTGCGACGGACGAGGTCCCGCCGGGTGACCTTCGGCTTCAGCTTCTTGGTGCGGGCGATGAAGGTCCGCTCGCCAGTCGGGGAACCGAGGGCCCCCTCGACCTCGGCGCGGAGCTTCTTCGCCTTGAGGCGGAGGCCCGTCTGGTCGGCCGCCTCGACCGGGCCCGCCGCCGTGAGCGACAGCGTCGCGTCGTGCGCCGGCCGGTCGACGGCCCTGCGGACCCGCCGGACCAGGCGCCCGACCGCCTCGCTGGAGAAGGAGATGTCGGGCTGCAGGTCCGCGCTGACGGTGCCGCCGGTGAGCCGCCGCGCCGTACGCCGCCAGGGGCCACCCGCGTCCGAGCGGGCGAGCGCCTCGGTGACCATCGCGGAGACGTTCGAGCGCACGTGCGCCTCACGGGCGCGCAAATGCCAGCGCTTGCGGCCGTGGCGCACGACGACGGGCCGCTCCAGGGATGCCTCGAACTCGCGCTCGAGCCGAACACGGGCCGCCTCGGGCGCCATGCCGCCGACGTCGATCCCGGCCACGCGGAT
Source organism: Solirubrobacterales bacterium (assembly GCA_038207985.1). Lineage (GTDB taxonomy): Bacteria > Actinomycetota > Thermoleophilia > Solirubrobacterales > Solirubrobacteraceae > Paraconexibacter. The sequence goes on along the minus strand of JBBQZE010000073.1, from coordinate 7,851 downwards.
CCCCTCGGCGATGCGGTCCGGACGGCCCGCGTCGTACAGATGGACAGCCACGAGCAGCCCGGCGACGGCGACCATCAGGACCACGGGGATGAGGAAGAGCTTCGTGCGCATGGTCCTAGAAAGGGGGGCGGCGGGCCGTGAGTGTAAGCCGCCCGCGCCCGATCCGCCACCCTTCTGGACCCGTGTGCAGGGAGAACCCGCGGTTCAGGCGCCGGCCTGCTCGCGGACCAGCAGCCCGTCGATCGCCGCAAGGACGGTCTTCCGGGCCGCTGCGCTCGCCTCGTGCTCGCGCAGCGCGCGCAGCCCCGCGACGTCGAGATCGCCGAGCAGGGCGATGACCTCACGAGCGTGGAGGTCGGCGAAGTTGGGCGCGGAGGCCACCGCGCCGCCGGGCGCGGTGGGCTCGCGCACGCTGCCCGGGCTCAGGTTGGCCGGGGCCTCGACTTCGAGCTGGGCCCGCAGCTGCCGGGTGATGCGCACGCTCGGCGAGCGCCGCAGGAAGGACTCGACCTCCTCCTCGTAGCGGTAGCCCTCCCCCGCGCCGCGCGTGAGCGGCCGCAGGCGCTGGTGCTCGCGGAGCTTGAGCACCGTCTCGCGTGTCGTATAGCGGTAGCGGTAGCCCGTCGCCTTGAGCTTGCGGTTGTCCATCCCGCGCCCGAAGCGCAGCACCTGCAGCATGTCCGCCGAGAGCGGCAGCCCGAGCCGCTTGGCCAGCGGCAGCGCCAGGGCGGTGGCGAACGGCGGCAGGATCGGTGCGGCGCTCTTGCCGAGCAGGTCGATCACCTCCGACAGGACCAGAACGCCGTCGGCAGCGGCGTTGTACATCCCGTCAAGCTCGTGGCGGACCGCGTGCTCGAGCACCCCCGCGATGTCGTCTTCGTGCAGGAACTGCTGCCGGGGGTCGAAGCCGAGGACCGTCGGGACGACCGGCAATCCGAGGTACCGCGTCCACGTGGTGCGCACGGCGGGCCCCAGCCCGTTGGCGAAGCGCAGCGTCGTGACGACCGTCTCCGGGTTGCGCTCCTTGAACTCCTGGACGGCCGACTCCGCCTCGACGACGTCGCGCTCGATCGACGTGCGCGGCGGGTGCGGCCGGCGCATCCGCTCGGTGAAGAAGGCAGGGTCGTCCTGCTCGCAGCCGTAGTAGCGCGCGGTCGACTTGAAGACGACCTTCTTGACGAACGAGTCCGGGCCGCCGCAGGCCGCGAGGACGTTCATCGTGCCGATGACGTTGTTCTCGTGGGCCAGGCGTGGGCTGGTGACGATCGAGTCGGCCACCAGGCGGGTGTCGACCACCGTGTCGATCTCCGCGGCCTGCACGATGCGGCGGATCAGCGAGTGGTGATCCTCGACCCGCACGAACTCGGTGCGCTCGAGCGCGACCTTGGGCGGCCGCTTGTCGACGCCGATGATCGCCTCGACCGCGGGGTCCTGCTCGAGGGCTTGGGCCAGGCGGCCGCCCCAGTAGGTCGACAGGCCCGTGATCAGGATGCGCTTCGAGGTCACCCGAACCACACCGACCGGCGCTTGCCGACCATGTCGAAGAGCTCCTCCTGGATGGTCGCGCGGATGTCGTGCGACACCGTTTGCACGAGGCCCTTGTCCTCCCACGGCTCGTCGCCCATGTCGTCCGTGCGCACGGGCGCCAAGAAGCGCACCGTCATCTTCGCCGGCAGGTACATCAGCGACGCCAGCAGGCCGAAGTGCGGGAACGTCGGCGTCAGCGGCGTGTAGGCCAGGCCGGTGAGCTTCTTCAGCAGGCCGAGCTGGGCGAAGACGGGCTGGCTCTCCTCGGCCCCGACCACGGCGATCGGCACGATCGGGGCCTTCGCCCGCATCGCCGCCTCGACGAAGCCGCCGCGGCCGAAGCGGCGCAGGCGGTAGCGGTCCTTGTAGAGCTTCTCGGTCCCCTTGGCTCCCTCGGGGAAGACCAGGACGAGGCGCCGCTCGTCGTAGAGCAGGCGCTGCACGTTGGCCGGGTGGGCCGCGACGCCGCCGATCTTCGGCAGCATCATCGAGAAGCCGGGGTAGCCCTTGAAGAAGTGCTCCACGAGCATGCGGACGTCGCGGTGTCGCGGATGCTCCTCCTGGATGGCCTTGAGGATCATCATCGCGTCGGGCGGCAGCGCTCCCGAGTGGTTCGACACCAGGAGCGCGGGCCCGTCGGTCGGGACGTTCTCGATGCCCTCGACCGTCGTGCGGAACCACAGGTGGTAGTAGAAGTCGACCAGGGTGCGGTCGAAGAGCGAGGCGAAGCGCTCGGACTTCCCCCAGTCGTCGACCGTGCGCTCCGGCTCGATCGCCGGGAGGAAGGGCCGCAGGTCAGGCTCGCGCGCGGCCAGGCCGGTCCCCGGCGCGCGGCCGTCGGCCTGCTCGTCGGCCTCCGGCAGGTCTCGCAGCGGGGTGCGGCTCGCGGTGTCGGCCATCAGGCGGCGACGCCGGGACGCAGCCCGGCGAGCTCGGCTTCGAGCTTCGTGACCAGGCCCGCCCAGTCGGCGGCCGCGACGATGCCCTCGTCCGCGACCACCTCCTCGTTCCACGGGTGCAGGATCGTGGCGGGGGTGATGCCGTGCGCGAGCGCGGCGGTGATGTTCTCCGGGCTGTCGTCGATGAGGACGTCGATCCCGATGGCCGTGCAGCGGGCGATCTTGTCCCACGAGCAGCACAGGTCGTCGAACTGCAGCCCGATGTCGTGCAGCCACTGCTCCGTGGCGGCGTGGCAGCGCTCGTCGCGATGGGTGGTGACGTGGATGAAGTGGCCCGCTGCCGCCCACCGGTTGACCGCCTCGACGGCACCGGGGTACGGGCGGCCGGCCAGGATCGTGCGCTCGCAGTGCGTCGCCTCGATGACGCACGTCAGCTGCTCGGGCTTCAGGCGGGTGATGCCCCACTGGTACTGCTCCTCGTAGGGCAGCTCGATGCCGAAGCGCTCCCGCGCCGCGTCCGAGAGCACGTCCCAGTAGTGGTGCAACGTCGAGTCGATGTCGATGGCGATCCTCATCCCGCGGGTATCGTAGAGCGCCATGGCCTTCGCCCCGACGGTCGCTGCGCACGCCGCCGGTTCCTACGGCCCGGTCGGCCGCTCGGCCTGGCTCGACGTCGACTGGAGCACGCACCAGCGCTGGGTCACGGTAGGCGGGCGGTCCGTCAACGTCTGCGAGTTCGGGCCGGTCGACGGCCCCGCCATCGTCTGGGTCCACGGCCTCTCGGGCTGCTGGCAGAACTGGCTGGAGAACCTGCCCCCCTTGGCCGACGCGGGCTACCGCTGCGTCGCGCTCGACCTCCCCGGCTTCGGGGTCTCCCCCATGCCCCGCGAGGAGATCACGATCTCCGGCTACGGCGCGATCGTCGACGAGCTGATGGACGTGCTCGGGATCCGAGCGGCGTGCCTGGTCGGCAACTCGATGGGCGGCTTCGTGGCCGCCGAGGTGGCCATCCGCTTCCCGGCGCGGGCCGAGCGGCTCGTGCTGATCTCGGCCGCAGGCCTCAGCATCGAGGAGCTGCGGAACGACCGCCAGATGGCCATGCTGCGCCGACTGGACTTCGTCATCACCGCCTACTCGGGCTGGTTTGCCTCGAAATCCGATCTCGTAGCGCGGAGGGAGCGCTTGCGCCGCGCCGCCTTCTCCGTCGTCGCCGCGCACCCGGAGCAGCTGCCGGCGCCGCTGGTCGAGGAGAACCTCCGCGGCTCGGGCAAGCCGGGCTTCGTCCCGGCCGTCGAGGCGCTGACGACGTACCCGATCCGCGAGCGCCTCACGGACATCGGCTGCCCGACGCTGGTCGTCTGGGGGACCAAGGACCGCCTGGTCCCGGTCAAGGACGCGCACGAGTTCGAGCGCCTCATCCCCGACGCCCGCAAGGTGATCTACGAGGACACAGGGCACGTCGCGATGCTCGAGCGCCCCGCGGCGTTCAACGCCCTGCTCACCGGCTTCCTGCGGGAGGAACCGAACGAGGACGTCGCCTGAGCGGGGACGCGGGTGCCTGAGGCGAGCCTCGCCTGACCGCGGTCAGACGGTCGTGACGGCGCCGCGCGAGGCGGAGCCGACCAGGCGGGCGTACTTCGCCAGCACGCCGGTCGCGTCCTCGGAGACCGGCGCGACGTAGGCGGCGATCCGCTCGGCGATCGTCGCGTCGTCGAGGTCCACGTCCAGCCGGCGGGCGTCGACGTCCACCGTGATCGTGTCGCCTTCGGCGACCGCCGCGATCGGGCCGCCGAGGACCGCCTCCGGCGCGACGTGGCCGCACATGAAGCCGTGGGTGGCGCCGGAGAAGCGGCCGTCGGTGATGAGCACGACGTCGTCGCCGAGCCCGACGCCGTTGATGGCCGCGGTGACCGCGAGCATCTCGCGCATGCCCGGGCCGCCGACCGGACCCTCGTTGCGGATGACCAGCACGTCCCCGGCCTGGATGCGCCCCTCGGTCACAGCCGCCATCGCGGCGGGCTCGCCGTCGAACACGCGTGCGGGACCGGCGTGGTGGCGCCGACCGTGGCCCGCGAGCTTGACCACGCAGCCGTCGGGGGCGACGTTGCCGCGCAGGATCGCCATGCCGCCGTGGGGCTTGATCGGCTCGTCCAGCGGGAGGACCACGCGCTGGCCCTCGGGCTCGGTGGCCGCCGCCGCGTGCTCGCCGATGGTCTTGCCCGTGACGGTGAGCGCGTCCTCGTGGAGGTGGCCGCCCTGCTGCAGGCGCTGCAGGACGAGCTCGATGCCGCCCGCGCGGTGCAGGTCGACCGCGGTGTAGCGGCCGCCCGGGGACATGTCGCACAGCAACGGGGTGCGGGCCAGGATGCGGTCGAAGTCGTCGATGTCCAGCTCGATGCCCGCCTCATTGGCGATCGCCAGCAGGTGAAGCACCGCGTTCGTCGAGCCGCCGGAGGTCGCCACGGCGGCGATGGCGTTCTCGAGCGACTCGCGCGTGATGACCGAGCGGGCCGTCTGGCCGCGGCGGAGGACGTCGACGACGAGGCGGCCGACCTCGAAGGCCACCTGCGCCTTCGTCGCGTCCACGGCGGGGACCATCGACGAGCCGATCGGCGAGATGCCGAGCGCCTCCAGCGCCATCGCCATCGTGTTCGCGGTGAACTGGCCGCCGCAGGCCCCGGCGCCGGGGCTGGCCGCGACCTCGATCGCCTTCAGCTCCGCGTCGTCGATCTTCCCGGCGGCGTGGGCGCCGACGGCCTCGAAGACGTCGAGGATCGTCACGTCGCGGCCGTTGTGGTGCCCCGGCATGATCGAGCCGCCGTAGAGCATCAGGCCCGGGACGTCGAGCCGCGCCAGGGCCATGACCGTGCCGGGGAGCGTCTTGTCACAGCCGGCGAGGCAGACCACGGCGTCGAAGCTGTAGCCGCGGGCGGTCAGCTCGATCGAGTCGGCGATGACCTCGCGCGACACGAGCGACATCTTCATCCCGGGCGTGCCCATGGTGATGCCGTCGGAGATCGCGATGGTGTTGAACTCCATCGGGGTCCCGCCCGCGGCGCGGATGCCGTCCTTGACCTGCTTGGCCAGCGCGCGCAGGTGGTAGTTGCACGGCATCGTCTCGATCCACGTCGAGGCGACGCCGATGATCGGCTTGGCCATCGCCTCGTCGTCGAAGCCGATCGCCTGGTAGTACGAGCGGGCCGCCGCGCGGTGCGGCCCCTCCGTCATGACCCGGGAGCGGTGCTTGACGTCGAACGCGGTGGTGCTCACCGGCCGCAGCCTAGCCCGGGCCGCCGGCCGAACCGCACCGGAGGGTGGGTCAGGCTTGGGCGCCGCTGGCGGAGCGGCGGTCCTTCGCGAGGCGCGCGCGCTCCCACTCCGACAGGCGCCAGAGGTCGCGACGGGCTTGCTTCGGGTCGATCTGACGACCCGGAAGGTGCATGTTCGCGGTGGCGATGAGCCGCCGCTCGTCCCCGGTGAGCGCCATCCACTTGGCCAGCACGTCGTCGGAGTCCGGCAGCCGCGCCGAGCCGTAGGGCTTCGTCTCGTCCGGGAACTCGACGCAGTACTCGCTGAGCAGCTGCCGGGTCTGCGGGAGGAACGCGATGATCGGCTTGTGGGGGTAGACGAGGTAGGCGTACGGCGCGCCTTCGAGCGTGCGGTCGGTCCCCCCCTGCTCCGGGCCGTCGGCGTTGCGACCCCACACCCGGATGAAGCCGAGATCGCGGTACATCGCCCACTCCTCCTCGTTCACGCAGGAGCGCAGGAGCTGCCGGGCGCGCTGCTCGGCGCGCCGCTCGCGGCCGGGGTCGAAGCCGACGCCCTCGACCCGCGCGCGGCGGGCGCGGCGCTTGTCGAGCTCTTCCTCGATGCGGGGCATGGAGACCTCCCACATCAGCGCGACGATGACGATGCTCGTGGCGCAGAGGGCGAGCAGCACGGCCGGACTCGCCTAGCAGCCGCCCGCGGCCCGCGGGAAGAAGATGACGCGCTCGGCGTCCGTCGGGATCTCGGCGTACTCCTTGACCATCCGCGCGTGGCGGCGGCCGCCCGGCGCCTGCTCGGGCACCGCGGCCCACATGCCGGCGTCGAGCTGCTCGCGGAAGGCGAGCACGAGGCGCTCCTCGTCCTCGCGCAGCGCGGGATCTCCCTCGGTCAGGAGGACCTCGCCGTGCCCAGGCTTCATCCGCAGGAACTTCATGCCGAGCGGAGTATGGCAAAGGCCCTGCGGCGAGGGGACAGAACTCGACGGCGTGTCACGGCGCCTGGCGCGCCGGCGTCCGGGCGAGGACGTCGAGCGCGTCCACCGGCCCCGGACCGGCCCCGAGCCCCCGCAGACCGACACGCACCGCCTCCCCGGCGACCGCCCGCGCGCGCTCCGCCGCCTCGTGCAGGGAGAACCCGTGGGCGAGGTGCGCCGCGAGCGCGCTGGCGTGCGTGCAGCCCGAGCCGTGGGCGGCACCGTCGGGGTACCGGGGACCAGGGACCTCCACGACCTGCACGCCGTCCCAGACCAGGTCGACGGCGAGCGCGCGGTGCCCGCCCGTCACCACCACCGCCGGCCCGTGGGCCGCGATCAAGCGGGCCAGGCGCTCGGCCTCGCCCGCGGCGTCATCCGCCGGCAGACCTGCGAGGACACGGGCCTCCGGGAGGTTCGGCGTGACCACCGTCGCCCGCGGCAGCACCAGCTCGACGAGCGCCTGCACGGCGCCGGCGTCGAGGAGCCGCGCGCCCGACTCGGCGACCATCACCGGGTCCACCACGACGGGCACCTCAGGCGGGACGAGCGCGAGCGCCTCCACGACGGCCTCGATCGTCGCGATGCCACCGAGCATCCCGATCTTCACCGCGTCCACGCCGAGGTCCTCCACGACGGCGCGCACCTGCGCGACGACGAAGGCCGGCGGCACAACGTGCACCCCGGCGACCCCCACGGTGCTCTGCGCCGTAAGGGCGGTGAGCGCCGAGGTGCCATGGGTGCCGCAGGCGGCGAACGCCTTCAGGTCGGCCTGGATGCCGGCGCCGCCCCCGGAGTCCGAGCCCGCGATGGTCAAGCAGACGGGCGGGCGGCGTGCGGACGACATCGCCGCCAGGCTAGATGGCCCGTCCGCCGCGGCGCACGCGTGGACGACCTGCGTCACTGCTGCCGCACCACGTAGCGCCCGCCGCCCGAGCGGCGGACGAGGCCCTGGCCCTCGAGCTCGGCCAAGCCGAGCAGGGCCGCCTCGGCCTGCTGCGGGTCGCCGGCGAGCGCGCCGACCGTGTCCTTGCCACCGGCGACGGCGTCGAGGAGCTGGACGAGCGCCGGGTCGAGCCGCTCGCGCGCCCCGGTGCCCCCGGCGGCCGCCGGCGGCCGGTCGAGGCCGAGCACCGCGTCGAGGACGTCGTCGACGCCGAGCACCACCTCGGCGCCGTCCTTGATCAG
>JBBQZE010000072.1:0-13686 GCA_038207985.1 Solirubrobacterales bacterium | reverse complement strand
AGCAGCTCACCGATGGCGAGCTCGGTGCCGGCGTAGTCGCCCTCGCCGTGGTGGTACTCCACGAGCCGCAGGCGCTGGTCGAAGAGGTAGCGGGCCGGCCAGCCCGGGACGTCGTACTGCCGCCAGGCACGGAAGTCGGTGTCGAGGGCCACGGCGTGCTCGATCCCCAGCCGCGCGACCGCGGCCCGGACCGCATCGGGGTCTTGGGAGGGGGCGAAGCCGGGGGAGTGGATGCCGATCACGCGCAGCCCGTCGGCGGCGTAGCGCTCGTGCCAGGCCTTGACGTAGGGCAGCGTTCGCAGCGAGTGCACACGGCAGAAGTCCCAGAACTCGACCAGCACGGGGTGTCCGACCTGCTGGTCCATCCGGAGCATCGCGACGTTGATCCACTGCATCACCGGGAGGGGCGGGGCGGCGATGGAGTGGGACGGGGCGCGCACGGCGGCGCAAGCTACCAGCGCCCGTCTCACGAATCCCTCACCCGCGGGCGCAACTTCCGAGCTACTGTGCGGTTCCACACGCACACCCCTCGGCTGACGTGAACAGCCACATCGGACTCCCAGGAGGAGCACCTTGCGCAGAATCGGAATCACCGTCGCGGTCGTGGCGACGTCGCTCAGCGTTGCCGGCATCGCCCAGGCGGTCGACGTCACCCAGGGCCTGACTACCAAGACGACCGGCAAGAAGGGCACCAAGAAGCGGCCCTCCGGACTGAAGCTCTCCGTGGTCACCACGACGAACGCGAAGGACCCGGCCCAGGATGGTCAGTACGCCACGAAGTCGGCCGTCATCCACTTCGACAAGAACTTGAAGTTCTACCCGAAGAACTTCCCGACGTGCTCGCTCAGCGTCGCCGCAAGTGACGCCTCGAAGTGCCCCAAGGGCTCCCTGGTCGGCACCGGTGGCGCATCGGCCATCGTCGGCGCTGTCCAGATCAAGGCCAACCCGACCATCCAGGCGTTCAACGCCACGGGCGGCAAGCTGATCCTGAAGCTGACGAAGGCCGCTAACGAGGTCGACTCGTCGGGCATCTTGACCGGCACGCTGAAGAAGGACTCCGGCAGCAAGTACGGCATGAAGCTCGTCGTGCCGATCCCGCCGCAGCTCCAGAACCAGCTCGGCCTCGACGTCACGTTGACCCGGTTCGAGACCAACATCAAGAAGAGCGCGAAGAAGAAGGGCCACTACTACGTCGAGTCCATCGGCTGCAGTGGCAAGTCGTACAAGTTCGGTGGCGACTTCGTCTACTCCGACAACTCCTCGCAGAAGGTCACGGCGACCTCGAAGTGCTAGCGCGCTGAGCTTCGGCTCGGCACGCACCACGACGCCGAGGGGCGGGCCGCACGGCCCGCCCCTCCGTCGTTTCGGGCCGTCGTCCTAGGCTCGGGCGATGGGCTCCGTGCTCGTCTCCGCGCACATCGGCCACTGGTACGGCGAGCTGCTCTACGTCGCTCCGGTCCTCGTTGTCGTCGTCTGGCTGGGCATCGGCAACCTGCGCGAGAAGCGCCGCTTGCGTCGCGAGCAGGGCACGGCGCCCCCGCCCTGAGGCCGGTCAGCCCGTGGGGACCACGGCGTCGACGCGCCGTACCAGGTACGGGCCGAGCGTGGTCGCGAACGCGGTGGTCAGGTGGCTCTGATCCTTGTTGACCAGCGCGCCGCCGATGACCGGGAAGCAGGACGACCGGCTGCACATCAGCGGCGTGAGATCGGCGATGCGCCCGCGGCCCAGAGGGTGCCGCCGGACCGCCGAGGCCGCGGGATCGCGATGCAGGACCGCCGTGCGCCGCTCGGCGCACCGCTGCCCCGCGGGCAGGCGGTGGGCGATGGCGCGCTCGACGCAGCGCCGCGTGACGACGGGGCGCACGGGCACGTCGCGGAGGACGACGACCGTGCGCACGGTGGGCGGCAGGGCCCGCCAGGCGGCGTCGAAGCCCGCCACCGCCGTCTCGTAGGCGCTCTGGCCCGGGGCCGGGGCCATCTCCGCGCCGGCGTGCGCCGAGACGAACGCCGTGTGCGCCCGCGGGTGGTGGCGGAACCAGGTCACGACCTGGCCGCTCCAGGCGCGGCACAAGTGCGAGAAGCGCCCCGGCCGCGCCAGCCTCGCGAAGGTGAAGGGGCAGCCCGACTTCGTCAGCGACGTGGCGCCCCAGCCGCGCGCCCGCGCGACCTGCGCGACCGCCGCGCGCCAGTGCCCGGCGTGGCTGTCGCCGACCAGCGCGGCCTCCGCGCCGCCGGGCGCCGCGTCGGCGAAGCGGCACGGGACGAGCCCGTCCGGGAGTGAGAGGACGTCGCACGGGGCGTAGGCCGCCTTCGGCGCGTCCTCCGGCGCGGGAAAGACCACGAGCCGCAGTGCCGGGTCCGAGCACGGGTGGACCGGGTCGCGGGCGGCGGCGCCGAAGCAGCGCCACGGCGGCGGCACCGGGGCCTCGGCGCCGCGGACGGCCGCGGGCGCGGGCAGCGCGACGACGGCGACGGCGGCGACTATCAGCGCTGCCGCTGCGCCGAACGCGCGCGCCGGGCCGGACGTCGCGCCGTGCCGCGCCACGTGTCTCACTCCGCCTGGAGACGGCGGATGTCGTGCGCGAGCGCGGGCGGCGAGAGCTGGTCGATCGGGAAGCCGATGCGCTGGCGCCCCCGCTTGTCGACCAGCAGCACCCGCGCCGTGTGCTCGTACGCCTTGCCCGACGGGTCCACGCCCTGCGGCTGCACGGCGTACTGCCGCCACACGGGCGCGAGGTCGGCGGTGCTGCCGAGGAGGAAGCGCATGCGACCCGTCAGCCGACGGCCCAGCAGGAACTTGCGCGCCAGTCGCGGCGTGTCGTTCGCGGGGTCCACCGAGACGGCGAAGGTGGGCACATCGGCCCCACCGCCCGGGAGGTCGTCGAGCGCCCCGAGGATCTGCGACGCCGCGATCGGGCACGTGTCCTCGCACGTCGTGTAGAGGAACGTGAGTACCGCGACCTTCCCGCGGGCGGCTGACAGGCGCGCCACGCGCCCGTCCTGGTCGCGCAGCCGCACGTCCTGCGGCGGGATCGACGCGGGCAGCACGGAGCCGGCGAAGCCGGACGGGCCGATCGTGAACGCGTCCGGCCGGTCCGCCGCCCCGTCGCTGTGCGCGAGCAGCACGCCGCCGAGCGCGAGCGCCAGGATGGCCAGGGCGGCGGCGAGGGCGAGCTGGATGCGGGCGAGCACCACGACGCAGACTAGATGGCCTGGCGCGACCTGTAGCGTCGCGGCGATGACCCGCCAGCAGGGCGCACTCGTCGCCGCGGTCCTGGGCTCGACCGTCGTCTCCGTCGACGCCTCCGTCGTCAACGTCGCGCTGCCCTCGATCAGCAACGACCTCGGCGGGGGGCTCGCCGGACAGCAGTGGGTCGCCAACGCCTACCTGCTGACGCTCGCGGCGCTGATCCTCATCTCCGGCTCGCTGGCCGACCTCTTCGGCGAGCGCCGCGTGTTCTCCCTCGGCGTGGCCGCCTTCGGCGTGACGAGCATCCTCTGCGCGGTCGCGCCGTCGATCGAGGTGCTGGTCGGGGCGCGGGCGCTGCAGGGCGTCTCCGGCGCGCTGCTGACCCCCGCCGCGCTCGCGATCCTCATCGCGGTGTTCCCGCCCGCCGAGCGCGGCAAGGCGATCGGCACCTGGACCGCGTGGGGCGGCATCGGGATCCTGATCGGTCCGATCCTCGGCGGCCAGATCGTCGACTCGACGTCCTGGCGCGTGGTCTTCGCGATCAACGTCCCGCTGGTGCTCGGGACGCTCGCCCTGGCGGCGCGCTACGTGCCCGAGGGCGGCCGGGAGCGCGTCGGCGGCAAGCGCCCGCACGTCGACGTACTCGGCGCCGCGCTCTGCGCCGCCGGCCTGGCCGGGCCGACGTTCGCGCTCATCGAGCAGCCGCATCTCGGCTGGGGCAGCCCAGGGGTGCTCGGCCCGCTCGTCGGGGGCCTCGTCGCCTTCGCGGCGTTCCTGCGCCACGAGAGCCGCACCCGCGAGCCGATGCTGCCGCTCGGGCTCTTCTCCCGCCCGAACTTCCGGTGGGGCAACGTCGAGACGCTGTCGATGTACGGCGGGCTCTCGATCTTCGGCTTCTTCGTGGGGCTCTTCCTGCAGCAGGTCGCCGGGTACTCCGCGCTGAAGGCGGGGACGATCGGGCTCGTGCCCACCGGGGTCATGTTCCTGCTGTCCCGCCGGTTCGGGGCGCTGGCGGACCGCTACGGCCCGCGGCTGTTCATGGGCATCGGCCCGTTCTTCGTCGCCGCCGGGTTCCTCGCGCTGATGCGCCTGGACGCGACCGTGTCCTACGTCGGCGACGTGCTGCCCGCGCTCGGGTTGTTCTCGCTCGGTATCGCCATCACCGTCTCGCCGCTCACGGCCGCCGTGCTCGCGGACGCCGACGAGCACAACGCGGGCATCGCCTCCGCGGTGAACAACGCGGTGGCGCGCACCGCCGGGCTGCTGGCGACCGCCGGGGTCGGCGCGGTGCTCGCCGCCTCGTGGTCGTCCCACATCGACGCGAACCTCGCCGGAGTGCAGCTGTCGCCCCGCGGCGCGGCGATCGTCGCCGCCGCGCGCGACCGCGCGCTGGACGTGCCCGAGGCCTCGAGCCTGCCGCCGGCCGATCGCGCGCAGGTCATCGCCGCCACGCAGGACGCGGCGATCAGCGCGTTCCGCCTCGGCGTCGGGATCGCCGCCGCGCTGCTCGCGGCGGGCGGGGTCGTCGGCCTCACGCGCATCCGCAACCCCGGGCGCGAGGACGTGCGCTGCGAGGATTGCCCAGGCGGCCTGCTGGCGGGCGCGCCACTCGAGGTGGCCGAGGTGCCGCGGGCGGCGCCGGCGGTCGCTACGGCTCGATGAGCCCGCGACGGATCGCGTAGCGCACGAGCTCGACGCGGTCGCGCATGCCGAGCTTGCGCAGGAGGTTCCCGCGGTGCGACTCGACGGTCTTCTCGCTGAGGTGCAGGATCGCGCCGATCTCGCGGTTGGTGTGGGCCTCGGCGATGAGCTTCAGCACCTCCTGCTCCCGCGGGCTGAGCGGCTCGGAGGGGCCCGACGACCGGTCCGAGATCCACTCGCGGATCAGGCGCTCCTCGGCCGCGTTGGTGAGGAACGGCTCACCGCGCAGCACGGCGCGCACGGCGTCGACCAGGGCGGTGTCGGCCTCCATCTTGAGGACGTAGCCGCCGGCGCCCGCCTTGAGCGCCTCGAAGAGGTAGCGCTCGTCGTCGTGCATCGAGAGCATGAGCACTGCGACCTCCGGAGCCTGGGCGCGGATCTCCCGCGCCGCCTGCAGCCCGGTCAGCTTGGGCATCGAGACGTCGAGGATGCATAGGTCCGGCCGCTCTGCGAGCGCCACCGCGACGGCTTCGGCGCCGTCGGCCGCCTCGGCGACGACCTCCATGTCCGGCTGCTTGTCGAGCAGGAGCCGCAGGCCGGAGCGGACGACGCCGTGGTCGTCGGCGATCATGAGGCGGGCGCTCATGGCAGCGCCGCCGCGACGACGAGGGGCGTCCGCGGGGGGACCGGGGGGGCGACGCTGGGGCGGGTCTCGCCGATGGTCAACTCGACGATGGTGCCCGATCCGGGCGTCGAGATCACGCGCACCTGTCCGCCGGCGAGCAGCGCGCGCTCGCGCATCCCGGCCAGGCCGAGCCCCGTCGGGGCCCCGGGGGCGATCCCGCAGCCGTCGTCGATGATGCGGACGAGGGCGCGGCCGTCGCGGCGGCGGACGTCGACATGGACGCGGCCGGCCTCGGCGTGGCGCGCCACGTTCGAGAGTCCCTCCTGCACCACACGGTAGGTCACGAGCTGCGCGTCGGCGTCCATCGCGTCGTCGAGCCCGGCGGTCAGGTCGAGCGAGGCCTCGATGCCGGCCTGGCGGCCGAAGCGCTCGACCTGCGTGCGCAGCGCCGCCTCGAGGCCGTGGTCGTCCAGCGCGGTCGGCCGAAGCTCGCGGGCCAGGTGCAGGAGCTCCTGCATGGCCTGGGTGGCGACGGCCTGCGTCTCGCGGAGCTCGGCGGCCAGCGCCGGCGGGGCGTCGTGGGCCATCGCCTGCAGGCGGAGCAGGACGCCGGTCAGCGCCTGGTTGGCCTCGTCGTGGAGGTCGCGCGCCAGGCGGGCGCGCTCCGCCTCCTGCGCCCGGAGCACCGCGCTGGCGCCCGAGCTGCGCTCCTGCTCGAGGCGGTCGAGCATGCGGTTGAACGCGTCGCGCAGGCGCACGACGTCGGCGGAGTCGGCCCCCGCCGTGTCCGCCCGCACGCCCGGCGAGGCGAAGTCGACGCGCTCCATCGTGGCGATGAGCGCCTCGAGCGGTGCGAAGCGCCGGCGCAGGACGACGCCGTTGACGAGGACGGTGGCGAGGATCGCCGCGACGAAGACGAGGTACTGGCGGCGCTGGGCGAGGTGGTCGAGGTCGAGCTGGGCGACCGCGCTGGCGGCGAGGACCGCGGCGATCACCAGCGCGGCGTTGACGACGAGGATCTGCTGGGAGAGGGGACGCTTGCGCACGGGTACTCCTGTCATCGGCGCGACGGCCACGGACCCGTAGGCCCGACGCTACACTTCCTGAAGCGAAATCCGATCCGCAATCAGGGAATTCAATGAGCCCTTCCGGCGCCGAGTACATCAAGCAGGTCAAGTCCGCCGTGACCGAGGTGGACCCCTCGGACGTCCAGCCCCTTCTGCACAACGGGGTGGCGATCATCGACGTCCGCGAGGGCGAGGAGACCACCGCCGGCAAGCTGCCGGGCGCGACCGTCATCCCGCGTGGCTTCTTGGAGTCCCGCATCGAGGCGACGGTGCCCGACCGCAAGCACAAGGTCGTCCTCTACTGCGCGTCCGGCCAGCGCTCCGCGCTCGCCGCCAACACGCTGGTTCGCGACCTCGGCTACGAGGACGTCGTCTCGATGACGGGCGGCATCACCTTGTGGAAGGACCGCGGCTACGAGGTCGAGGTCCCCTTCCAGTTCTCCCCGGACCAGCGCCAGCGCTACTCGCGGCACTTCCTCCTGCCCGAGGTGGGGGAGGAGGGGCAGCGCAAGCTGCTCGAGGCCAAGGTGCTCCTGCTCGGTGCCGGCGGCCTCGGCTCGCCCACCGCGCTCTACCTCGCCGCTGCCGGCGTGGGGACCCTCGGCATCGTCGACGACGACACCGTCGACGTCTCGAACCTGCAGCGCCAGGTCATCCACAAGACCGCGACTGTCGGGGTCGCGAAGGTCGACTCCGCCGAGGACGCGATCCACGCGCTGAACCCCGACGTGGACGTCGTGAAGTACCAGACACGCCTCGACGCCTCCAACATCGTGGAGATCATCGAGGGCTACGACATCATCGTCGACGGCGTGGACAACTTCCCCACGCGCTACCTCCTGAACGACGCGTCGGTCCGCCTGAAGATCCCGGTCGTCAGCGCCGCGATACTCGGCTTCGAGGGTCAGCTGTCGGTGTTCGCCCCGTACGACGGTCCGTGCTACCGCTGCCTGTTCCGGGTGCCGCCGCCCGCCGAGCTGGCGCCGTCCTGCGGCGCCAACGGCGTGCTCGGCGTGCTGCCCGGCACTATGGGCCTGCTGCAGGCCACCGAGGTCGTGAAGCTCATCATCGGCGCGGGCACGCCGCTCCTCGGCCGCCTGCTGATGTACGACGCGCTCGACGCCTCCACCACCGAGCTCAAGGTCCGCCGCGACCCCGAGTGCCCGATCTGCTCACGCCCGCCCGAGGACATCTCGTCCGAGGAGATGGGCGTGTTCCCCGACTACGAGGCGTTCTGCGCCGCCGCGGGCTAGCCCCGAGAAACCCAGAGGAACCACATGGCCACTGTCCGCATCCCGCCCGTCCTGCGCGCCGCCGTCGGGGGTGAGCGCGAGGTCGACGCCGAGGGCGAAGACGTCGGCGCCGTCCTGCGCACGCTGACCTCCGCCCACCCCGACACGTCCGCCCAGATCTTCGGCGCCGATGGCGCGCTGAACCGCTACGTGAACGTCTACCTCAACGACGAGGACGTCCGCGTGCTCGACGGGCTCGACACCGCGGTGGGCGGCGGCGACGTGCTCGTGATTCTGCCGGCTATGGCAGGCGGCGGCTAGCACCCGTTCCTGCGGGCCCGGGACGCGCTCCGGGTACCCTCAGTACATGTCTCTCCCGCCGCTCGAGACCCGCCCCTGCGGTGGTCGCTACACCGACCTGGTGCAGGCGATCGGCAACACGCCGCTCGTCGAGCTCAAGCGCCTCTCGCCGAAGCCCGGCGTGCGCCTCTGGGCCAAGCTCGAGTCGGCCAACCCCACGGGGTCGATCAAGGATCGCGTGGCGCGCTCGCTCATCGAGGACGCGGAGGAGAAGGGGCTCATCAAGCCGGGGCAGACCATCCTCGAGCCCACCTCAGGCAACACGGGGATCTCCCTGGCGATGATCTGCTCGCGCAAGGGCTACAAGCTGAAGGTCGTCATGCCCGACAACGTGACGCCGGAGCGCACCCAGCTGCTGAAGATGTACGGCGCCGAGATCGTCTACTCGCCCGGCGACCAGGGCTCCAACGGTGCCGTGGCGATGGCGATCGAGATGGCCGCCGCGGACCCGTCGTACTACATGCCCTACCAGTACGGCAACGAGGCCAACCCGCTTGCGCACTACAACGGGACGGCGCTCGAGATCCTCGAGGAGCTCGACGGCCAGGTCGACGCGTTCGTCGCCGGCCTGGGCACGGGCGGGACGCTGATGGGCACTGCCCGGCGCTTCAAGGAGGAGCTCGGTGACCGGGTGACGATCGTTGCCGCCGAGCCGATGCAGGGCGAGCCGGTGCAGGGGCTGCGCTCCCTCGACGACGGCTTCATCCCGCCGATCATCGACCTCTCGCTGCTGGACCGCAAGATCTTCGTCACCAACCGCGACGCGATCGTCTGGACGCGCAAGCTGCTCGACGAGGAGGGGCTGTTCGCCGGCGTCTCATCGGGCGCGATCGCTCGAGTCGCGGTCCGCATCGCGAACGAGATGGACGAGGGCAA
Organism: Solirubrobacterales bacterium; assembly: GCA_038207985.1. Taxonomy (GTDB): domain Bacteria; phylum Actinomycetota; class Thermoleophilia; order Solirubrobacterales; family Solirubrobacteraceae; genus Paraconexibacter. Next base: position 4,695 of record JBBQZE010000072.1, on the reverse strand, counting down.
CGTCGTGTTCATCGTCTGCGATGACGGCTGGAAGTACCTGTCCTCCGGGGTCTACACCCTCCCGGTCGACGAGGTCGCGAACCTCGACTCGACGGTCTGGTGGTAGCCCTCGGAGTGATCCGGACCGCCCCGGAGCCCGCAGGAACTCACATCCGCACGACCCGCTAGGAGACCCGCATGCCGAACATCGGCCCCATGGAACTCATCATCGTCCTCGCCATCGCGCTCATCGTGCTCGGCCCGAAGAAGCTGCCCGAAGTGGGCAAGTCGGTCGGCAAGGGGATGCGGGAGTTCAAGGAGTCGCTGTCCGGTGACTCGCGCGACGACGACCACGAGCTCGTCGCGTCCACGAAGCACGAGTAGCTCTATCGTCCGGGGGGATGCGCATCCCCCCGGAACTGCTGGACGAGTTGGTCGCGCACGCGCTGCGCGACGCGCCGAACGAGTGCTGCGGGATGGTCGCCGTGCGCGGCGGCGTGGCCGAGGCCGTGCACCCCGTGACCAACGCGAAGCCGAGCCCGTTCTTCTTCATGATGGACGCCACGGAGCAGCTGCGCGCGATCACCGAGATCGAGGACGGCGGCGCGGACTTCGCTTCCTACCATTCGCACACGCGGTCGGCGCCCGAGCCGTCGCAGACCGACATCAACCTCGCCCGGGACTGGCCCGGGATGACGTGGCTGATCGTCGGGACCGCCGGGGACGAGCCCGAGGTGCGCGGGTGGCAGATCGAGCATCGCGACGAACCCCGCGGCGCCACCGTCACCGAGGTCCCGCTCACGTGAGCGCGCCGTCGCTCGTCTGCCCCCGGTGCGACGCCCCGGCGGGGGGCGAGGAGCGCTTCTGCCCCGCCTGCGGCATGCCGCTCGTCTTCGCACCCGTGGACGGGGTCGCGGAGGCCGAGCCGACGGAACGCCAGGTCCGCGCCCGAAAGGTCAACAAGCGCTTCCTCGAGGGACCGATGGTCCGCGTCGCGGTCGGGCGCCACCAAGCCGACGCCGAGCTCATCCAGGGGCTCTTGCTGGAGCACGGCGTGCCGTCGATGACCAAGCGCTCCCTCGGCTTCGACGTGCCGGACATGCTCTTCTCCGGGCCGCGTGACGTGCTCGTCCCGCTCGCGGGCGAATTGACCGCCCGCGAGATCCTCGACGGCGTCGAGCGCGAGCACGCCGAGGCAGGCCGCCAGGCGGCCCGTTTCCCCGACGCCGACCGGCTCGTGCCGCGTCGCGCCGCGCGCTCCACGCGCACCCTCGCGGTGGTGGTGAGCGTCTGCTTGGCGGCCTTCGCGCTCGGCCCGCTGATCGTCATGCTCACCCGCCTCTGAGCTCGATGCGCCTGATCGTCTCGACCCTCGCGATCCTCGCCGTGTTGGCCGCGCTGACCGCCGCGCTCGCCTCCGCGGTGCGCTCGTCGCGTGCCGGGGGTGCCGGCGACGCGCCGGCGGTCGCGCTCGCGGTGATGCCCGGGGTGGGGGCCGTCGCCCCGGTGCCGACGGGTGCCACGGGCTTCTCGGATGGCGCGACGCCGCCCGCGGCGGTGCCCGCGGTGCCCGCGGTGCCTGTGCCCCGCGTGCCTGTCGTGGCGACGCCGGCGCCGACGGTCCCCTCGCGCGCGGTGGGGCGCCCGAGCCACGGTCGGCTGCAGGACGGCGTGCTCCTCCCGCCCGAGGGCTCCGACTTCGTCACCTGGGACCCGCTCGAGCACGTCGTGCCCAACCGCGACTGGCGACGGGTGGGGACCGACCGCCTCGTGGCCGCCATCATGGCGGTCGCCGCGAGCTTCCGGCGCGCGCACCCCGGGGCGCCGCGCCTCGTCGTCAGCGACCTGTCGCTGCCGCAGGGCGGGCACTTCGGCGCGGAGTACGGCGGCCTCGGCCACGCCTCGCACCAGAACGGTCTCGACGCGGACATCGCCTACCCCCGCGAGGACCGGCGCGAGGTCGGCATCGACCGCGTCGCAGACATCGACCGCCGCCTCGCCCAGGATCTCGTGGACGCCTGGGTCGCGGCGGGCGCCCAGTACGTCTTCGTCGGCCCGCACACCGGCCTGCGAGGCCCGAAGGGCGTCGTTCAGGAGCTCGTGCACCACGACGACCACCTCCACGTCCGCATCTTCCCGCGCGGCTGAGCCGGCCCAGCCCGAGCGCTGCTGGTCCGGGAGCGCCCTCGCCATCCGTCCTGCGCGGCGCGCCGGGGGTCAGCCCCCGCCTGCCGCGCGCTCCAGGTGGGAGCGCCAGGCGTCCTCGGTACGAGCGAGCGGGCGGCCGTGGAAGGCGGTCAGCAGCGCGTCGGCGGGGGTCGCCGACCGCGCGTCGCAGGCCAGGGCGATCGCCGCCGCGTCGCCCTCCTCCGCCGCCAGCAGGTCGACCACGGTGCCGCCGAGCAGGACCGCGTCGCGCGCGCCCGGCGGGAACGCGGGCCTCTTGCCCTCGCGCAGACGGCGGGCGATCGCCGGGCGGGCGTAGGGCGTCTGGCCGGCGAGCCATTGTGCCGCGCCGGCCGCCAGCCAGGCCCAGCGCGACACCCCGGCGGCGGAACGCAGCGTCAGCGGCGGCGGCAGCCGCGGGTTGACCCAGCCCACGGCGAGCTGGGCGTAGAGCGCGGCGGGCCCGAGCTCGGCCATCTCCCGCGAGCCCTGCACCGACGAGGCGCGGCCGCGCATGATGCGCGGGGCCAGCACGTGGAGGGTCGAGGGACCCGCCCAGCCCGTCAGGTAGCGCCGGGCCGCCGGGGCCGTGAGGCGGGTGACGGCCAGCAGGTGCGGCTGGGCCGAGTAGAGCTGCACCCGCGAGCCATGGACGACGACCGCGATCGGCGCGGGCGGCGTCTCGGGGAGAACGCGGGCGAGGTCGGCGCGGACGTCCTCGAGCAGCTCGAGGACGCGGTGGACGTCGTCGGTGTCGGTCGCGTCGTGGCGGGCCGCAAAGCTCGGCGAGTCCGTCTCGACCCAGGTCACGCGTCAGCCACGTCGAGGGCCGGATGGAGCCCACGGGGTGGGCTCCATCCGGCGTTCGACACGACGGGGTGGCTCAGACGAGCTCGGCGACGCGCGAGTCGCAGATGCCGCCGATGGTCTCGGCGACGGCCGCGAACTCGATGTCCGAGAGGACCGGGGTGCCCTCGAAGGGGAGGTCACGGGTGATCTCGAGCCAGGACTTGCAGCCGCCGAACTCGTCGCGCACCTTCACGGTGACCGGACGGGGGATGCGGTACGTGCGCAGCAGCAGCACGTGCAGCGGGTGGCGGCGCTTCCACTTCAGGCGCTTCTCGGCGTAGTCCGTCGTCCACACGTGGAACGGGGAGAGCTCGTTGAGCGTGCGCGGGTCGGTGACCAGGTAGTGGCCGGCGACCTCCGCCCAGGCGCGGACACGGACGCGGTCGGGCTGCGGGATGCCCCCGTCCTGGGTGAGCGCGGAGACCGGAGGGTCGCCGTCGGGCCAGACGCCCTCCTCGAGCGCGCGACGCAGCTCGGGGGCGTGGGACGGGCGCACGAGGTCGTTGCGCTGGTGGTCGAAGGTGGGGTACAGGAAGAAGCGCTCGTGCTTGAGCTCGAAGTGCTTGTCATCCTCGCGGATGCCGCCCTTGCGAAGCGTCAGGAGCTGCTCGCCTTCGGCGAGGGCGCGGACGGTGACCGCCCATTCCTTGAATGCGATAGGCATGTTTGAGAGACCGGGGAGGGGAGGGGACGAATGAACCCGTGACGAAGAGCCGCGGAGGGGATGCGGCTGGCGACACGGGCGGGACGCGGATTGTGGCAAAGGTGTGACCAGATCGCCAACTTTCCCTGCAAGGAAACGCATGTGACTTTGTGACAATCGCGGTCGCGGCCGCCTAGATGCGTCGACCGGCGAGCCCTTCGTAGGCCTCGAGCACCGCGGCGAAGTCGTCGTCCCCGTGCCCGCGGTGCTGGGCGGCCACGAGCGCCTCGCGCGTCGCTGCGGCGGCTGGGAACGGGACCCCGGCGCGGTCGGCCTCCTCGAGGCAGAGGCGAACGTCCTTGAGCATGTGCTCGAGCTTGAAGAGGACGTCGTAGGCGTGCGCGCGCATCGGGGCCGCCTTCAGCTCGAGCATCGTCGACGAGCCCGAGCCGGAGCCCATCACCCGCACGAGCGCGTCGAGGTCGACCCCGGTCGCCGCGCCCACGATGAGCGCCTGCGCCACGGTGGCCGCGTTGACCGCCGCCGTCGCGTTGTTGATGAGCTTGACCATCTGGCCCTGGCCCGTCGCGCCGACGTGCAGGACGACCGACCCCATGAGGTCCAGCAGAGGCATGGCACGCTCGACGTCCGCCGCGTCGCCGCCGGCCATGATCGTGAGGGTTCCGTCCTCGGCGCGGGGAGAAGAGCCCGTGACGGGTGCGTCGACGAAGCGCCACCCGGCCGGCAGCCCGGCGGCGACCTCCCGGGCCGCCTGGGGCCCGATCGTCGACATGTCCACCAGCAGCCGCGGTCCGCTCGCGGTGCTCGCAAGGCCGTCCGGCCCGCCCACCACCTCGGCGACCTGAGGCCCGTCCACCACCATCGTGAAGAGCACGTCGGCCGCGGCGGCGACCTCGGCGGGCGTGCGGGCCGCGCGCACCCGGTCGCCGCGGCCGGCCGCCCAGGCCTCCGCCTTGCCCGGCGTGCGCGTCCACACGGTGAGGTCGCGGTCCGCCGCGGCGAGGCGCGCGGCCATGCGCGAGCCCATGATGCCGAGG
>JBBQZE010000071.1:0-13800 GCA_038207985.1 Solirubrobacterales bacterium | reverse complement strand
CGCCCCCGCCTCGGCCGGCGGGGCCGCCGTCCCGCCGCAGGCCGGCGGCGTCGGCGGGACGGAGTACGGCAGCGCCGTCGCGGCCCTCGGCCGGCCCGTCGCGGTGCGCTTCGCCGTCGCCCCGGGGCGGGTCCTCGCGGGCGGCAAGCTGCCCGCCATCCACCTCCGGCTCGACGAGCCGGGGGTCCCCAGGGTGCAGGCGCGCATCGTGCTGCGGCCCGTCGGCTCCGGCCGCCTCGTGCGGCTCGTCCTCGGCGGCGTCGGCACGGGCCGCACGCTGCGCCCGTCGTGGCCGAAGGGCACCGTCCTCGCCGCGGGGCGCTACTCGGTGCTGGTACACGCCACCGACCCCGCGGGTCACGTGCTGCGCCGGACGGCCCGCAGCAGCGGCCGGACCGCGCTCACGGTCGTGGCGCCGACGCCGAAGGCCGTCCCGAAGCCGACGCCCGCGCCCACGCCCGTGGTGGTCGCTCCCGTCGTGGTCGCCCCCCTGCCCACCGGCCTGGGCCGCTTCCCGGTCGCCGGACCCCACACCTACGGCCAGGGCTTCGGCGTCGACCGCGGCGACCACACGCACCAGGGCGTCGACGTCCTCGGCGCCCAGGGCCTGCCGATCGTCGCGCCGCTGGCGGGCACGATCCGCTTCACCGACTACCAGGCCTCCGCGGCGGGTGAGTACGTCGTGATGCGCGCCACGAGCGGCGCCGACTTCTTCTTCGCCCACTGCGTGCGGCGCTCTACGGTCGTCTCGCCGGGCCAGGCCGTGACCGCCGGGCAACCGCTCTGCAGCCTCGGCGCCACGGGCGACGCGCAGGGCGCGCACCTGCACTTCGAGCTCTGGCCCAACGGATGGCGCACCGGCGCGAAGGACTCCGTGCCGGTCGACCCGCTCTCTCAGCTCAAGGCCTGGGACCGCTGAGCGGCACCGGCCGGGTCAGCCCGCGACCGGCACCACGATCTGCACGTCGAACGCGGTGCGCTCGCCGCGCGCGGTGAGCACCAGGTGACCGAACGGCGCCAGCGGCCCGAGGACGAAGGCCGGCAGGCCGAGGCGATCGACCAGCACGTCCTTCCACAAGCCGGGCTCGACCGTCGCGCGCAGCGCGCCTTCGGGGGGCGGCGGGGCGCGGGGCGGGGCCGCCGCACCGGCCGCAGCGAGGTCCGCGCCCGGGCTGGTGGAGGCGACGAGTGCACCGGAGTGCACCGCGAGCGCCACGAGCGGCGTGCCGTAGCGTGTGAGGACCTCCGCGCCGTCGCGCTCGTCGACCCCGTAGCCCTGGAGGTCGACCCCCGTGAGGCTCGCCAGCGGGCCGCCGAGGCGCGCGATGGTGCCGAGGCGGCCGAGGACGTCGCCGACCGCCCCGGGGTCCTCGACGTCGGAGCGCGCGGTCGCGGTGCGCAGGTCGCGCGAGGTGAGCGTCAGCGTGCCGGCGAGGCGGCCGACGACGTCGTTGCGCACGTCGACCCCGGCGTAGCGCCCGAGCAGGCCCTCGAGCGTGCGGAGGGCGTCAAGGCGACGGGGGTCGACCAGGTCGGTGGTCCTGCGCAGGAAGGCGAGCAGGTGCTGCGGGTCTCGGACCGCGGCGACGAGCGGCCCCGTGCCGCGGACGAGCGGCGGCGCGACGCCGCCGGCGATCGGCACGTCGGCCGTCGCGAGCGCCGGGTCCGTGCTCGCCCGTGCGCGCAGGCGCAGGCCGCCGGGCTCCGCGGAGGCGGTGACGGCCACGCGCTGCAGGGCGGCGACCCACGGCACGCGCTGCGCGCCGCGCCCCAGGACGCGCCCACGGACCGCCCCCGCGTCGGCGAGCACCTCCACCACCGCCCCACCGGAGAGTCCGAGCCGCCGCTCGCGCAGCAGCGCTGGCGTCCACTGGCCCCGGACCCGCGCGCGCCGGGTGAGCACCGCCCGCAGCGCAGCGACGTCCGGGCCCGCGACCACGACCTGGCCCTTGCGGGCGACGGCGAGGCCGTCGCGGCGCGCCAGCAGCTCGAAGCCCTCCGCGGGCTCCCCCGCCCGCCGGAGCGCCCCGCGCTCGACCTGCGCGTCGATCAGGTCACCGAGGCGGCCCGCGTCCGCGACGACCCAGGCGGCGAACGGCTGGCCGCCGCGCCCGTCGGACGACCAGACGACCACGGGGTTGCCCCGCAGCGGCGCGAGGTCCGTCCCCGTCTCGAGCCCCGCCGCACCCACGAGCGCCGCCTCGGCCTGGGAGGCGAGCAGCCCCGCGCCCGGGATGCGCTCGACCAGCCGGGCGAGCGCGCCTCCGGCGCCCGTTCGAGTGCTCGTCTGCACGACGGCGACCAGCGCCGCGCCCGCGGGGACGTAGGCCAGCGCCTCTGCCGTCGGATCGCCGACCACGACCGCCTCCCCCTTGCCCCCGCACGCCGACAGGCAGGCCGCCAGCACGACCAGGACCCCGGCCGTCGTCCGCGCGCCTGCCACTCGGGCGAGCCTACCCGCGGCGGGTCCCGATCGGACCCGTCGCGCTACCCTTGCCGCCTTCCACGGCGAGTTAGCTCAGCTGGTAGAGCACACGACTGAAAATCGTGGTGTCCCCGGTTCAAGTCCGGGACTCGCCATCGCCGCGGTCATGGCATCCCTGCCGACACCGGGGACGCCATCCCGACCGGTTCAAGTCCGGGACTCGCCATCGCCGCGTCGGGCCTGCGGCCTACTCGTTACCGTTGACGGCCACGATGGCCAGCACGCAGGCCAGCAGCACGAGCCATACGGCGGCAAGGGCGACGATGTGCTCGATGTCCAGTTCGAAGCCGATCGCTGTGGTTTCTCCGACCGCCCGGCCGTTGAAACAGGCGTGCCGGCGCCCTTGGGTCCCCCGCCGCGCGACCTGATCACTTCCTGATCCTGCGCGGTTGCGAGTCCGGGCGGGGGGAACGCTGTCGGCGTGCCCCTCCACCAGCACTCCGCCGACACCGACGCCGAGCTCGTGCTGCGTCCCCAGTTCGCGCAGACGGCCACGACGGCGACGCTGCCGACCCACCGCCTGCCGGAAGGCTCGATGCCGCCGGACACCGCGGCACAGGTGGTCGCCGACGAGCTGCTGCTCGACGGCAACGCGCGGCTCAACCTCGCGACCTTCGTCACCACGTGGATGGAGCCCGAGGCGACTGCCCTGCTGGCGGCCAGCGCGGACAAGAACATCGTCGACAAGGACGAGTACCCCCGCACCGCGGAGCTCGAGCGCCGCTGCGTGAACATCCTCGCCGATCTGTGGAGCGCCGACGCGGGCCAGGAGACCGCCACGGGCTGCTCGACCACCGGCTCCTCGGAGGCGTGCATGCTCGCCGGGCTGGCGCTGAAGTGGCGCTGGCGCGCCGCGCGCGAGGCCGCCGGGCAGCCCGTGGATCGGCCCAACCTTGTGATGGGGGCCAACGTCCAGGTCTGCTGGGAGAAGTTCTGTCGCTACTGGGACGTCGAGCCGCGTCTGGTCCCCGTCTCGGCGGCGGCGACGCACCTGACCGCCGAGGAGGCCGCCGCGCACTGCGACGAGCGCACCATCGGCGTCGTGGCCATCCTCGGCTCGACCTTCGACGGCAGCTACGAACCGGTGGCCGAGATCGCGGCGGCGCTCGACGCGCTGCAGGAGCGCACCGGACACGACGTGCCGCTCCACGTCGACGCCGCGTCGGGGGGCTTCGTCGCGCCGTTTCTCGACCCGGACCTCGTCTGGGACTTCCGCCTGCCGCGCGTGCAATCGATCAACGCCTCCGGGCACAAGTACGGCCTCGTCTCGCCCGGCGTCGGCTGGGCGCTGTGGCGTAACGCTGCTGCGCTGCCCGAGGAGCTCGTCTTCCACGTCGACTACCTCGGGGGCGACATGCCCACGTTCGCGCTGAACTTCTCGCGGCCGGGGGCCCAGGTCGTCGTGCAGTACCACCACTTCCTGCGCCTCGGCCGCGAGGGCTACACCGCCGTCCAGCAGGCGTGCCGGGGCACCGCGTCCTGGCTCGCCGACGAGATCGGCGGGATGGACGACTTCGAGACGCTGTCGCACGGGCGCGAGCTCCCCGTGCTCGCCTTCCGCGCCGCCGACCCGGATCGCCTCTCGGTCTTCGCCGTCTCCGAGGCGCTGCGGGCGCACGGCTGGATCGTGCCCGCGTACCACATGCCGGCGGGAATGTCCGACGTCGCCGTGCTGCGGATCGTCGTCCGCAACGGCTTCTCACGCGAGCTCGCAGCGCTGCTGCTGCAGGATCTCCGCACCGTGGTCGCCCGGCTCGACGGCGGGCGGCCGCCCCGCTCCGGCGAGGAGCGGACCGGCTTCCACCACTGACGCTCAGCGCGGCTTGCGCGGCCGCGCCTTCGGCAGGTCGGTGACCGTCCCCGCCGCGACCTCGGCCGCGAGGCCGACGCTCTCCGAGAGCGTCGGGTGCGGGTGCACGGTGAGCGCGACGTCCTCGACATCAGCCGCCATCTCGACCGCGAGCGCGAGCTCGGCGATGAGCTCGCCCGCACCCGTGCCGACGATCCCCGCGCCGAGCAACCGACGGGTCGCGGGGTCGAACAGGAGCTTGGTCAGCCCGTCGGGGCGGCCCGTCGACAGCGCACGCCCGGACGCCGACCACGGGAACACCGCCTTCTCGTAGGCCGTGCCGTCGGCCTTGGCGTCGGTCTCGCTCAAGCCCGCCCACGCGATCTCCGGGTCGGTGTAGGCGACGTTCGGGATCGCCCGGACGTCCCACGCGGCGTGGTGCCCCGCGGCGACCTCGGCGGCGAGGTGACCCTCGTGCGTGGCCTTGTGCGCGAGCATCGGCTCACCCGCCACGTCGCCGATGGCGAAGACGTGCGGGACGTTGGTGCGCCGCTGCGCGTCGACGTCGACGAAGCCGCGGTCGGTGACCTGCACTCCGGCCGCGTCGAGCCCTAGCGTGCCGCCGTTCGGGCGGCGGCCGATCGCCACGAGCACCCGGTCGAAGACGTGCTGCTCCTCGCCGATGGTCACGTGCAGGCCGTCGTCGCGCGCCTCGATCCCACCCACCTCCGTCTCGAGGTGGATCCCCGCGTAGCGTCCGGCGATGCGCTTGTGGAGCGGCTTGACGAGATCGGGATCGCAGCCCGGGATGAGCTGGCCGGCGAGCTCGACCACGGTGACCCGTGAGCCGAGCGCGTCGTAGACCGTCGCCATCTCGAGGCCGATGATGCCGCCTCCGACGACGAGCAGGCGCTCGGGGACGTCCGCCAGCTCGAGCGCGCCGGTCGAATCCATGATGCGCGGGTCGTCCGGGAGGCCCGGGAGCGTGGCGGCCCGGGAGCCCGCGGCGACGATGCACTGCGCGAACGCGAGCTCCTCACCGGCGACCTCGAGGGTGAACGGCCCGGTGAAGCGCGCCTCGCCGTGGACCACGCGGACCTTGCGGCCCTTCGCCAGGCCGGCGACGCCGCCGACGAGCTTGTCGACCGCGCCGTCCTTGAAGGCGCGCACGCCGGCCAGGTCCACCTCGGGCGCGGCGAAGGTCACGCCCGCGCCGGCGGCGTCCTCCGCGTCGGCCATCACCTTGGCGACGTGGAGCAGCGCCTTCGAGGGGATGCAGCCCACGTTCAGGCAGACGCCGCCGAGGCGCTCGTGCCGCTCGACGAGCACGACCTCGAGTCCGAGGTCCGCGGCCCGGAACGCGGCGGCGTAGCCGCCGGGACCCGCGCCCACGACGACCAGGTCGACGGCGCCCTCGGGCTTCTGCCCGGGATCGACCACGGCTTCCCGTGGCGCTTCCCGGTCAGTTGGCTTCCCCTCGCCCGGGCCCGTCGTCGCCGGCGCCTCGGGTGCCTCCTCGCCCGGGCCCGTCGTCGCGTCGGCCGCGTCGAGCTCCGCGAGCGGGGTGCCCTGCGAGACCGTGTCGCCGACCGCCACGAGGAGCTTGCGGATCGTGCCCGCCGCGGGCGCGGGGATCTCGAGCGTCGCCTTGTCGGACTCGAGCACGAGCATCGCCTGCTCCTCGGCCACCACGTCGCCCTCGGCGACGAGCAGCTCGACGACGGGCACGTCGGTGAAGTCACCGATGTCGGGGACCTCGACGATCACAGCAGCACCCTCCTCAGATCCGCGAGCAGCCCGGCGAGGTGCGCGCAGAAGCGGGCGGCGGCCGCCCCGTCGATCACCCGGTGGTCGTAGCTCAGCGAGAGGGGGAGCACGAGGCGGGGCTGGAAGGCCGCGCCGTCCCAGACGGGCTTGGTGGCCGAGCGCACCACGCCGAGGATCGCGACCTGCGGCGGGTTGACGATCGGCGTGAAGCCCGTGCCGCCGATCCCGCCGAGGGAGGAGATCGTGAAGACCGCACCGCTCGTCTCCTTCGGCGACAGCTTCCCTGCCCGCGCCTTGCCCGACAGCTCGCCGAGCTCGCCCGCGAGCTGCAGCAGGCCCTTGTCGGCGACATCGCGCACGACCGGAACGACCAGTCCGTTCGGCGTGTCGGCGGCGAAGCCGATGTGGCGCTCGGCCTTGACCACCAGCGCGTCGCCGTCCAGCGCGCTCGCGAAGCGCGGGAACGCGTCGAGCGCCGCCGCACACGCCTTGAGCAGCAGCGCGACCATCGTCACCTTCACGTCGGCCTGCTCGGCGTTCAGCTGCTTGCGGAACGCCTCCAGCGCCGTGATGTCCGCGTCCTCGTGGTGGGTGACGTGCGGGATCGTCTGCCACGCCGCGGTGAGGTTGCGCGCGGCGTTGGCCTGGATGCGGGTGAGCGGAACGCGCTCCCCGACGCCGGCGGCGGGCCGGGCGGCAGCGGGCGCCGCACCGGCGGCCGGCGCGCCCCCGGCGCCCTCGAGGTCCTCCTTCGTGATGCGCCCCTTCGGCCCGGACCCGGTCACCCCCGTGAGGTCGATGCCGCGCTCCCGCGCCATCCGGCGCACCACCGGGCTCGCATGGACGTCGAGTTCCGGATCGGCGCCACCCCCCGGGCTCGATCCGGCACACGACCCCCCAGAGGCCGCCGGCGACGGCGTGTGCGCCGCAGGCGACGGGGCGCTCTGGGCCTCGGCCACGATGGCGGAGGCCACCGACGTCGCGGACTGCGCCTCGGTCGAGGGTGCCGCGCCGGCCGGGGCGGATTCCGCGCCCGTGGCGTCCTCCTCCACCGCCAGCACGACGATGACGCTGCCCTCGCCCACCGTGTCGCCGACGGCGACCTTCAGCTCCTGCACCGTCCCCGCGAACGGCGCCGGGATCTCCATCGTCGCCTTGTCGCTCTCCACGACGACGAGCGGGTCCTCCTCGGCCACGACGGCGCCGACGGCGACGAGCAGCTCGACGACCGGCACGTCGGTGAAGTCCCCGATGTCGGGAACCAGGACGTCCTTCAGCGTCGCCATGGCGGCGCTCCTTCCGTGTCGATGTCGTACTTGGCGAGGGCGTCCGCGGCGTCCTGCGGGCGACCGAGGGCGTGGAGGGCGGCGACCACGACGTGGAAGCGGTCGACCTCGAAGAAGCGGCGCAGCGCGACCCGGTAGTCCGAGCGCCCGTAGCCGTCGGTCCCGAGCACCTCGTAGCGCCCGGGGACCCACGGGCGGATCTGCTCGGCGAACGCGCGCTGGTAATCCGTGGCGGCCACGACCGGACCCCGCGCCGCGTCGAGACAGCGGGCCACGTACGGCACGGGCGCGTCCTCGAGCGGGTGCAGGCGCGCGTGCCGCTCGGCGGCGTTGCCGTCCCGCGCGAGCTCGGTGAACGACGTCGCGCTCCAGACGTCGGCCTCGACGCCCCAGTCCGCCGCGAGCAGCTCCGCCCCGGCGAGCACCTCGCGCAGGATCGCCCCCGAGCCCAGCAGCTGCACCCCGGCGCCCTGCGGCGCGCGGACGCGGTGCATCCCGCGCAGGATCCCCTCCTCCGCACCCTCCGGCAGGGCGGGCTGAACGTGGTTCTCGTTCAGGACCGTCAGGTAGTAGAAGACGTCCTCCTGCGCCTCGAGCATCCGGCGCAGCCCGTCCTGCACGATGACCGCGACCTCGTACCCGAAGGCCGGGTCGTAGGCGACGCAGTTCGGGATCGTCGCCGCGAGCAGGTGGGAGTGGCCGTCCTCGTGCTGGAGCCCCTCGCCGTTGAGCGTGGTGCGCCCCGAGGTGCCCCCGATCAGGAAGCCGCGCGCCCGCGAGTCGCCCGCGGCCCAGGCGAGGTCGCCCACCCGCTGGAAGCCGAACATGGAGTAGTAGACGTAGAACGGCACCATCGGCTCGCCGTGGTTGGCGTAGCTCGTGGCCGCGGCGATCCACGAGCTCATCGCGCCCGCCTCGTTGATCCCCTCCTGGAGGATCTGCCCCTTCTTGTCCTCCTTGTAGAACATGAGCTGCTCGGCGTCCTCGGGCGAGTACAGCTGCCCGACCTGGCTGAAGATCCCGAGCTGGCGGAACATCCCCTCCATGCCGAACGTGCGCGACTCGTCGGCGACGATCGGCACGACACGCGGCCCGATCTCCTTGTCGCGCAGCAGCGCCGAGAGCACCCGGACGAAGGCCATCGTCGTGGAGTTCTCGCGCTCGCCCGTGCCGTCGAGGACCGTCTGGAACGCGGAGAGCGCGGGCGCGGCGAGCGTCCGCGACGCGCCGTTGCGCTGCGGCAGGTAGCCGCCGAGCGCCTCGCGACGCGCGTGCAGGTGGCGCATCTCCGGCGAGTCGTCGGCCGGCTTGACGAACGCCTTCCGGCGGACCTCGTCGTCGGTGAGCGGCAGGTCGAAGCGGTCGCGGAAGGCGAAGAGCACCTGCTCGCTCATCTTCTTCTGCTGATGGGTGATGTTCTGACCCTCGCCGGACTCGCCCATCCCGTAGCCCTTGATCGTCTTGGCGAGGACCACCGTCGGCGACCCCGTGTGCTCGACCGCCGCCCGGTAGGCGGCGCGCACCTTCAGCGGGTCGTGGCCGCCGCGGTTGAGCTGCCAGATCTCGTCGTCGGTCCAGTCGGCGACCATCGCGGCGAGCTCCGGCGACGTCCCGAAGAAGTGCTCGCGCACGTAGGCGCCCGAGCGCGACTTGTAGGTCTGGTAGTCGCCGTCGAGCGCCTTCTCCATGCGCCGGTGGAGCAGGCCGTCGGTGTCGGCCGCCAGCAGCTCGTCCCAGCGCCCGCCCCACACGACCTTGATGACGTTCCAGCCCGCCCCGCGGAAGCTCTGCTCGAGCTCCTGGATGATCTTGCCGTTGCCGCGGACGGGGCCGTCGAGGCGCTGCAGGTTGCAGTTGACGACGAAGACGAGGTTGTCGAGATGCTCGCGGCCGGCGAGCGAGAGCGCGCCCATCGACTCGGGCTCGTCCATCTCGCCGTCGCCCATGAACGCCCAGACCTTGCGGGGGCGCGCCGGGTCCTCGACCGAGATCCCGCGCCCGTCCAGGTACTTCATGAAGTGCGCCTGGTAGATCGCCATGAGCGGCCCGAGGCCCATCGAGACGGTCGGGAACTGCCAGAACTCCGGCATCAGCCACGGGTGCGGGTAGCTGCTCAGCCCGCCGCCGCCGACCTCGGTGCGGAAGCGCCGCAGCTGGTCGGCCGAGAGGCGCCCCTCGAGGAACGCGCGCGCGTAGATGCCGGGGGACGAGTGCCCCTGGAAGTACACGAGGTCGCCCGCGTGCCCGTCCGTCGGCGCGTGCCAGAAGTGGTTGAAGCCCTCCTCGTACAGCGTCGCGGCGGACTGGTAGCTCGCGATGTGGCCGCCGAGCTCGGAGGACTCGGCGTTGGCCTGCAGCACCATGGCGATCGCGTTCCAGCGCACGTAGGCACGGATCCGCTGCTCGAGCCCGGTGGCCTCGTCGGAGGGCGGGTCGAACGACGGCGGCAGCGTGTTGACGTAGGGCGTGCTCAGGCCGGACGTCACCGGCGCGCCCTTCACCCGCACGTGGTCCAGCAGCGCCTCGAGGAGCTCCTGGGCGCGCGCCGGGCCCTCCTCGCGGAGCACGCCCTCGAGGGCGTCGAGCCACTCCCGGGTCTCGGCGGGGTCGGCGTCGATCTCGGTGGCGCTCATGCGTCGGGCTCTCCCTCGTGGTCGAAGTACTCCGGGTGGGCCGCGCGGATCGCGGGCAGCAGCGACGGGACCATGCGGAGGTGGTGTCGCAGCGCTGCCTCGGCCGCGTCCGCGTCGCCCGCGGCGACCGCCGCGAGCACGTCGGCGTGCTCGGCGACCATCTCGGCCAGGTAGCCGGGCTGGCGAAGGCTCAGCAGCCGCACGCGGTCGAGCTGACCGTTGGCGCGGTGCGCGAGCGTCCAGGCGATCGCGTGCCCGCTGGCCTCGCACAGCGCCCGGTGCAGCCCGTCGTCGAGGCCGTCGAAGGCGGCGACGTCGTCGTCGGCGCGCGCCTGCTCCTGCGCGGCGAGGTTCGCGTGCAGCCCCTCGAGCGCGTCCGGGCCGATCCGCTCCGTCGCCAGGCGCACGGCGCTGCACTCCAGCGCCTCGCGGACGAACGCGGCGTCCGCGACCGCGCGGGTGCTGATCCGGGTGACGAAGGTGCCGAGCTGCGGGACGATCGCGACGAGGCGCTCCTCGCGCAGCAGCGCCAGCGCCTCTCGGATCGGCGTGCGGCTGACGCCGAGCTCGCCGGCGAGCTCGTTCTCGGAGAGCCGGCGACCCGGTGCGAGCGAGGCCACCGTGATCGCCTCGCGCAGGGTCAGGTAGACCCGGTCGCGGGTGGCGCCTGCCGCCGTCCGGTCGATGAGCTCGAGCGCCACTGCGTACTAGTATGCAAGTAGCCTCGACGTGCTGTCAAGCGCCGCGGCGCGCCGTCAGCGCCTCGTCACACTCACTGCTCGCCGCGGCGGCCCCCGCCCACGGGTGGCTCGGAGCTCCAGGGGAAGACGATCCACTCCTCCGTGCGCCGCCAGACGTGGTCGCAGCGCACTTTGGAGTGCGGCTTCTCGTAGAGCACGGCGGATCGCGTCGACGCCACGCGCCCCGCGCAGAAGCGCTCGACCGCCTGGAGGGTCGCGCCCGTGTCGTTGACGTCGTCGACGACGAGCACACGCTCCTCGGAGAAGTGCACGAGCTCGGGCACCGGCGGGAGCATCATCGGCACCTCGAGGCGCGCGTCCTCCCCGGTGTAGAACTCGATGCTCAGCGTGAAGGTGTTCTTGATCCCGAGCGCGTACCCGAGCGCCGCCGCCGGCAGCAGGCCACCGCGAGCGATGCCGAGGATGATCGTCGGGTCGTAGCCGCTGGCGTGCACCTGCTCGGCCAGCCGGCGGGAGGCCTCGCCGAGATCGGGCCAGCTCATCACCTCGCGCGGCGCTGTCATACGCCCAGCCCCCGGCCGACGATCTCCTTCATGATCTCCGTCGTCCCCCCGTAGATGCGGGTGATGCGCGCGTCCGCGAAGGCGCGCGCGATCGGGTACTCGAGCATGTAGCCGTAGCCGCCGTGGAGCTGCACGCAGCGGTCGACCACCCGGCCCTGCAGCTCGGTGCACCACCACTTCGCCTTGGCGGCATCCTGCACCGACAGCTCCCCGCGGTTCAGCGCGAGCACGGCCTGGTCGCAGTAGACCGTGGCCAGGTCGATCTCCGTGGCCATCTCGGCGAGGGCGAACCGGGAGGCCTGGAAGGAGCCGATGGGCTGGCCGAACGCCTGGCGCTCCTTGACGTAGGCCAGCGTCCAGTCGAGCGCGGCCTGCGCGGCGCTGACGCCCGCCAGGGCGATCGAGAGCCGCTCTTGCGCGAGGTTCGCGACGAGGTAGGAGAAGCCGCGCCCCTCTTCGCCGAGCAGGTTCTCGGCCGGCACGAGCGCGTCGCCGAAGAACAGCTCGGCGGTGTCCTGCGCGTGCATGCCGATCTTGTCGAGGTTGCGGCCGCGCTCGAAGCCGGGCGTGTCCCGCTCGACGATCACGAGCGAGATGCCCTTGTGGCGCAGCGACGGGTCGGTCTTGACCGCGGTTATGACCAGGTCGGCGTTGATCCCGTTCGTGATGAAGGTCTTGGCGCCGTTGACGACGTAGTGGCCGTTCTCGCGCAGCGCGCTGGTCCCCATCGAGGCGAGGTCGGAGCCGATCCCCGGTTCCGTCATCGCCACCGCGGTGATCAGCGAGCCGTCGGCGATGCCCGGCAGCCAGCGCTCCTGCTGCTCCGGGGTGCAGTACTCGAGGAAGTACGGCAGGCAGATGTCGTTGTGCAGCGTGAGGCCGAGGCCGCTGCCCGCCACCCCGGCGTAGGAGACCTCCTCGACGAGGATCTGGTTGAAGCGGAAGTCGCGGACGCCAAGGCCGCCGTGCTCCTCGGGCACCCCCATCGCGAGCATCCCCTTCGCCGCGGCCGCGGCGAAGAGCTCGCGCGGCACGAGGCCCTCCTGCTCCCAGCGCTCGTGGTGGGGGACGACCTCCTCGGCCAGGAAGCGCCGGACGCTGGCGCGGTAGTCGTCGTGGTCGGCCTCGAAGATCGTGCGCTGCATCGCCGGGACGCTACCGCTCACCTCCCGCAGCGTTTTCCTAGGCTGCAGGCCAATGCGAGCCGCCATCATCGGTGCCGGGCCGTCCGGCTTCTACGCGGCGGGGATGCTGCTCAACGAGGGCTTCGCCGTCGACCTCTACGACGTGCTGCCCACGCCGTTCGGGCTCGTCCGGGCGGGCGTGGCCCCCGACCACCCGAAGATCAAGGCGGTCACCCGCGTCTTCGACCGGACCGCCAAGCATGCGGATTTCCGCTTCTTCGGCGGGGTCGAGCTCGGGGTCGACCTCGCGCGCGAGGAGCTGCTCGAGCGATACCACGCGGTGGTCTACGCGATGGGCACGAGCGAGGACAACCGCCTCGGCATCCCCGGCGAGGACCTGCTCGGCTCGCACGCGGCCACGCAGTTCGTCGCCTGGTACAACGGCCACCCGCACAACGCGGACCACGAGTACGACCTCTCCGTCGAGCGCGCCGTGGTCGTCGGCAACGGCAACGTCGCAGTTGACGTCGCGCGCATGCTCGTGCTCCCGCCCGACGAGCTGCGGGCGACCGACACGGCCGACCACGCGATCGACGTGCTCTCCGGCTCCCTCCTCCAGGAGGTCGTCCTGCTCGGGCGCCGCGGCCCCGTGCAGGCCGCCTTCACCACGCCCGAGCTGCGCGAGCTCGGGGAGCTGAGCCGTGCCGACGTCGTCGTCGACCCGGCGGACCTCGCGCTCGACGAGGCCTCGGCGGCCGAGCTCGCGGACGCGGGCGGGACGACGACCCGCAACGTCGAGCTGCTGCGGGAGTACGCGACACGGGAGCCCGACCCCGCCCACCCCCAGCGGGTCGTCCTGCAGTTCCTGCGCTCGCCGATCGCGCTGCTCGGCGACGGCCGCGTCGAGGCGGTGCGTGTGGCCGTCAACCGCATCGAGGCGGGCGCGGACGGCCGGCGGCAGGCCGTCCCCACCGGCGAGGAGGAGGAGATCTCCTGCGGCCTGGTCATCCGCTCGATCGGCTACCGCGGCGTGGAGGTCCCCGGCATCCCGTTCGACCCCCGGCGCGGACTCATCCGCAACCTCGGTGGGCGCGTCATCGATCCAGAGGACCAGCCGCTCACCGGCGAGTACGTCGTCGGCTGGATCAAGCGCGGGCCCAGCGGCGTGATCGGCACGAACAAGAAGGACGCGAACGACACCGTCGCGCGCCTGCTGGAGGACCGCGACGCGGGCCGGCTCGGCGCGCCGGAGCTCGAGCCCACGATGGAGTGGCTGGCCGAGCGCGTGCCGCGTGCGGTCACGTGGAGCGGCTGGGCGAAGATCGACGAGCACGAGACGGGGCAGGGCGCCCCGCTCGGGCGGCCGCGGGTGAAGATCGTCCGCACCGACGAGCTGCACCGGGTCGCCGGAGGCGCGTGACGCGCCACGTCTGTGTGGAAGTGGGTCTTACA
>JBBQZE010000070.1:0-13830 GCA_038207985.1 Solirubrobacterales bacterium | reverse complement strand
CAGGCCACGGCGCGGGCGCTGAGCCCGCCGTCCTGCGTGAAGGCCGTCACGAGGTTGAAGACCAGCAGGAAGAGGTTGTTCGACGTCAGCCAAGCCAGCAGGGCGATCAGCGGGGACACCTGCACGTCGGAGAAGCGGGCGGAGTCGAACGCCTGGTTCCCGTCGCCGAGCGCGAGCGCGACGCCCGCCGCCGCGGCGGCGATCGCGAGCGTCACGGCAGGGCCGGCGGCGGCGACGCGGAACTCCTCGCCAGGGCTCTCGGAGTCGCGGCCGAGGCGCGCCACGCCGCCGAAGAACCAGAGGTCGATGCCGGCGATCGTGATGCCGTTGCGCCGCGCCACCAGCGCATGGCCGAGCTCGTGGAGCACGAGCGAGGCGAAGAAGAGGGCCGCGGCCAGGACCGCCACGAGGAACGCCTGGGTGCTCGAGCCGGAGAGCGAGTCGCGGAAGTACCCCGACAACGCGTAGATCATCACGAAGAGGACCACGAACCAGCTCGGGCTCACGCCGATGCGGATCCCGAACACCCGCGCGAGCTGGATCGAGCCGCCGCCCATGGCGCCCATCACGCCTCCAGGAAGGCGACCAGCGCGGCGGCGTAGGCGTCCGGCGCGTCGTCGACCGCGAAGTGCCCCGCGTCCGCGAGCACTTCGAGCTCGGCGTGGGGGATCTCCCGCGCGAGGCGGTGGGCGCCCGCCACCGGCGCGAAGGCGTCGTCCTCGCCCCAGAGCAGCAGTGTCGGCACGCCGAGCGCCGCCAGGCGGCCCGCGTAGGGGGTCAGCTCCCCGAACTCCCCCGACCGGTACAGCTCGAGCTGCGCGGCGCGACCCTCGGGGGTCGTGAACGGCTGCCAGTAGCTCGCGATGGCCGTGTCCGACATGCCGGCGGAGAGGCTTCGCAACATCGCGGCGAACCCGTCCGAGGTCAGCTGCTCGAGCAGCGCCTCGCCGTCGCCCGGCGTCCGCAGCGCCTCGGCCATCCCGTGCCACTTGCCGTCGGCGAAGAAGCCCGTGTCCGAGATGGTCAGCGAGGCCACCGCGTCCGGGTGGTCGCAGGCCCAGCGCAGGCCGATCAGCCCGCCCCAGTCGTGGACCACGAGCGACAGGCGCTCGAGCTCCTGCTCTTGGCGCCACGCCTCGAAGGCCTCGCGATGGGCGGCCCAGGATCCCGAGGCGCCGTGCGGGGAGTCGCCGTAGCCCGGCAGATCGGGCGCCAGCGCGCGGAAGCCGGCGTCGCCGAGCGCCGCCAGGACCGGATCCCACATGCGCCCGGACTCCGGCCAGCCGTGCAGACACACCACGGGGGGTGCGTCGCGGGGGGTCTGGGGCCGGACCTCGCGATGGACGAGCACGCCCCGAGCCTCCCACACCCGGCCGTCGGCGAGCCGTTCCAGGAGACCCGCCGCCGAGGTGGGCTGCCTCGACCCGCTCAGCGGGCCGGGGTCGCACGCTCCAGGATCGCCGCGGTGTCCGTGCCCGCGGGCAGCGTCCCGTAGCTCAGGCCGCGGTCGCCGTCGAGGCGGGAGGCGCAGAAGGCGTCGGAGACCGCCGCCGGGGCATGGCGCAGCAGCAGCCCGGCCTGCCAGGCGACCGCCATGTCCTCGACGACGCGCCGTGCGCGCACCTCGAGGGTCGCGGCGTCGCCGAAGGTCCCTTGCAGGCGGTCGACCCAGGCGTCGTAGCGCGCGTCGGCGCCGCGGGCCTCCGCGAGCTCGCCGAAGAAGCCGGCGAACGCCTCGGGCTCCTTGGTCAGGGTGCGCAGGACATCGAGCGCGTGGACGTTGCCCGATCCCTCCCACACGGAGTTCAAGGGCGCCTCGCGGTACAGACGCGGCATCCCGGACTCCTCGACGTAGCCGTTCCCGCCGAGGCACTCGAGCGCCTCGCCGGCGACACCCACGCCGCGCTTGCACACGTGGTACTTCGCCACGGCGGTGCCGAGGCGCTTGAGCGCGGTGTCGCCGTCGTCGTAGGCGCGCGCGAGGCGCATCGCCAGCGCGGTGGCGGCCTCGCTCTCCAGCGCGAGGTCGGCGAGGACGTTGCGCATGAGCGGCTGGTCGACGAGGCGCTTGCCGAAGGCGGAGCGGTGTTCGCAGTGCCAGATCGCCTGGGCGACGGCCATGCGCATCCCCGCCGCGGAGCCGATCGTGCAGTCCAGCCGGGTGTGGCCGACCATCTCGATGATGGTCCGCACGCCGCGGCCCGGCTCGCCGACCAGGCGGCCCCAGGTGCCGTCGAACTCGACCTCGGAGCTCGCGTTGGAACGGTTGCCGAGCTTGTCCTTCAGGCGCTGGAGGAAGAAGGGGTTGCGGCTGCCGTCGGGGAGGATGCGCGGGACGGCGAAGCAGCCCACGCCCTCCTCCGTCTGCGCGAGCACGAGGAAGAGGTCGCACATCGGCGCGGAGGTGAACCATTTGTGGCCGCGCAGCACGTACTCCTCGCCCGGGCCTCCGCCCGCCAGCGCGGTCGCGGTCGTGGTGTTCGCGCGGACGTCCGACCCGCCCTGCTTCTCGGTCATCGACATGCCGCACTTCGCCGAGCCCTTCTCGGCCGCGGGCACGAGACGCCCGTCGTAGCGCGGCGCGGTCAGCAGCGACTCCCACTCCGCGGCGAGCTCGGGCTGCACCCGCAGGGCGGGAACCGCGGCGAAGGTCATCGTCATCGGGCAGCCGTGGCCCGCCTCGACCTGGCCGCCGAGCAGGCCCAGTGCGGTCCGGACGACGTGCGCGCCGGGCTGCGGCTCGCTCCACGGCAGCGCGTGGACGCCGGACTCCGAGGAGAGGCGCATGAGCTCGTGCCAGGCGGGGTGGAAGGCGACCTCGTCGATGCGGTGGCCGTAGCGGTCGTGGGTACGCAGGACCGGCGGGTGCTCCTCGGCCTGGGTGGCCCACTCGAGCGCCTCCTCCGAGCCCCAGCGCCCGCCCATGGCCGCGACGCGGTCACGCCCCCAGGCGCCGCCCTCGCGCTCGAGCGCCTCCTGCAGGGCGATGTCGGCGGTGAACAGGTTGCCCCCGGCGAGCGGCGGCGCCTGGTTCTCGACGGCGTGGGTCTCACGGCCGGAGGCGGGGCGGGCAGGGGAGACAGCCATGCGCGAATGCTACGCCGCGGCCCCCTCGCGATGCCCTGGAAGTCGCGGGCACCGTCGTGGATGCGACCCTGGGGTGGTGAACCGCCGCCCGCTCTCCGCCCTGCCCGCCCTCGTCCTCGCGTGCCTCGCGCTCGTCGCGTTCGGCGGCTGCGGCGGGAGCGACACGACGTCTGCGACCACGTCGGTCCCGTCGTCGGCAACGACCTCGACGGCCGCCACGCCGTCCACCGCCACGACCGCCACGTCCTCGACGGCCACGCCGCCGCCGGCCCCGAGCGGATCGGTCGCCCCCGCCACGCCGGCCCCCGCCACGCCGGCGAACCCCGGCGGGGCCGAGGCGGGCGCGACGCCGACCCCCCCGACGACCAAGGCGGCGCCGGCGCAGGACCCGGGCTGTCGACCTGGGACGGGTCCCGGGTTCGCGGGCAGCCCCCAGTGCGAGCCGGTCAGCGGCCCTGACGCCCGCGACAACGAAGGGCCCTGAGGACCCGGCGCACCGTCGGTGCCCGGGGCATCGGGGTAGCGTGTCGCGCGCTCCCATGAAGATCATCTACACGCATACCGACGAGGCGCCGGCACTCGCCACGCACTCGTTCCTGCCCATCGTCGAGGCCTTCGCGAAGGCAGCCGGGGTCGAGGTCGAGACGCGCGACATCTCCCTCGCCGGCCGCATCCTCGCCCAGTTCCCCGAGCGCCTGGCCGACGACCAGCGCGTGCCGGACGCGCTCGCCGAGCTCGGCGAGCTCGCCTCCACGCCGGACGCCAACATCATCAAGCTGCCGAACGTCAGCGCCTCGGCCCCGCAGCTCAAGGCCGCGATCAAGGAGCTCCAGGGCCAGGGCTTCGACCTCCCGGACTTCCCCGACGACCCGGCAGACGACGCGCAGCGCGACGTGCGCGATCGCTACGGCCGCGTGCTCGGCTCGGCGGTCAACCCGGTGCTGCGCGAGGGCAACTCGGACCGTCGCGCGCCCGCGTCGGTCAAGGCGTTCGCGCAGGCGCACCCGCACTCCATGGGCGCCTGGTCGCCGGACTCGAAGTCGCACGTCGCGACGATGGAGCACGGTGACTTCCGCGACACGGAGCGGTCGGTCACCGTCGAACGGGCGGGCGCCGTGCGCATCGAGCACGTGGCGGCCGACGGCACCATCACGGTCCTGAAGGAACGCACGCCCGTCCTGGCGGGCGAGGTGCTGGACGGCAGCGTGATGCGGGCCGAGGCGCTCGACGCGTTCCTGGCCGAGCAGGTCGCCGACGCCAAGGCCCAGGGCGTGCTCTTCTCCGTGCACCTGAAGGCCACGATGATGAAGGTCTCCGACCCGATCTTGTTCGGCCACGCGGTCACGGCGGTCGTCGGGGACGTGTTCGCCGACGTGCCCGACGTCGACCCCGACGACGGCCTCGCCACGCTCGTGGCCGCGCACCCCGAGAAGCAAGCTGAGATCGACGCCGCGATCGCCGCCGGCCCGGCGATCGCGATGGTCGACTCCGATCGCGGCATCACCAACCTGCACGTCCCCAGCGACGTGATCGTCGACGCCTCGATGCCCGCGGCGATCCGCGCGTCGGGGCAGATGTGGAACGCCGCGGGGGAGCTGCAGGACACGAAGTTCGTCATCCCGGACCACTCCTACGCCGCGTTGTACGCCGAGACCGTCGACCACTGCCGCGAGCGCGGGGCCTTCGACCCGGCCACGATGGGCACGACGCCGAACGTCGGGCTGATGGCGCAGAAGGCCGAGGAGTACGGCTCGCACGACAAGACCTTCGAGGTCGAAGCCGCCGGGACGGTGCGGGTGGTCGACGAGGCCGGCACCACGCTCATCGAGCACGAGGTGGCTCAGGGCGACGTGTGGCGCATGTGCCAGGCCAAGGACGCCCCGATCCAGGACTGGATCCGCCTGGCCGTCGACCGTGCCCGCGCGTCCTGTGCCCCGGCCGTCTTCTGGCTCGACGAGGCCCGCGCGCACGACGCGCAGCTGCTCGCGAAGGTGCGCCCGGCGCTCGAGGAGCTCGACACCGAAGGGCTCCAGATCGAGGTCATGCCCGTCGCCGAGGCGACCCGTTTCACCCTGGAGCGCGCGCGGCGCGGCGAGGACACCATCTCGGTCACGGGCAACGTCCTGCGCGACTACCTGACCGACCTGTTCCCGATCCTCGAGCTCGGCACCAGCGCGAAGATGCTCTCGATCGTCCCGCTGATGCAGGGCGGCGGCCTGTTCGAGACCGGCGCGGGCGGCTCGGCGCCGAAGCACGTGCAGCAGTTCCAGCGCGAGGGCCACCTGCGCTGGGACTCCCTCGGCGAGTTCCTCGCGCTTGCGGTCTCGCTCGAGTTCCTCGCGGACAAGACCGACAACCCGCGCGCGCGGCTGCTCGGACAGACGCTCGACCGCGCGACGGGGACGCTCCTGGAGGAGGGCCGCTCGCCGTCGCGCAAGGTGGGCGAGCTCGACAACCGCGGCAGCCACTTCTACCTCGCGCTGCACTGGGCGCAGGAGCTCACGCGCCAGGACGACGACCCCGAGCTGGCCGCGCGCTTCGCGCCGCTGGCCGAGGAGCTCGCCAGGCAGGAGGAGGCCGTGGTCGGCGAGCTCGCCGCGGCGCAGGGCGCGCCCGTCGACCTCGGGGGCTACTACCGCCCTGACCCGGAGCGCGCCGCGGCCGTGATGCGCCCGAGCGCCACGTTCAACGCGGCGCTGGAGCGCCTGGCCTGAGCGGCACACGGCTGCCCCCGGGACCCGCAAGGTCCTGGGCGGGGTGCGGTGGGTAGGTTCCTGCCATGTCCAAGACCGTCACTGTCACGGGCGCCGCGGGCGCCATCGGGTACGCAATCCTCTTCCGCATCGCGTCGGGCCAGCTGCTCGGCCCCGGCGAGAAGGTGCGGCTGCGACTGCTGGAGATCGAGCCGGCGCTGAAGGCCGCGGAGGGCACCGCCATGGAGCTCATCGACTGTGCCTTCCCGCTGCTGGAGGCCATCGACATCACCGCGGATGCGAAGGAGGCCTTCGACGGCACCAACGTCGGGCTGCTGATCGGTGCCCGCCCGCGCACGAAGGGTATGGAGCGCGCGGACCTGCTCGAGGCCAACGGTGCGATCTTCAAGCCGCAGGGCGAGGCGATCAACGCCGGCGCCGCCGACGACATCAAGGTGCTCGTGGTCGGCAACCCGGCGAACACGAACGCGCTGATCACCGCCGCGAACGCACCCGACGTGCCCAAGGAACGGTTCACCGCGATGACCCGCCTCGACGAGAACCGCGCCGTGGCGCAGCTCGCCGCCAAGCTCGGCGTCGGCGTGGCCGACGTCGAGGACCTCGTGGTCTGGGGCAATCACTCCCCGACGATGTTCCCCGACCTCTTCAACGCGAAGGTCAAGGGCCAGCGCGCCGTCGACGCCGTCGACGACATGGCCTGGTACGAGAACGAGTACCTGCCGCGGGTCGGCAAGCGCGGCGCGGCGATCATCGAAGCGCGCGGCGCCTCGTCTGCGGCGTCGGCCGCCAACGCCGCCATCGACCACGTCCGCGACTGGGTCCTCGGTGCCGACGGGCTGCGTTCGATGGCCGTGGCCTCCGACGGCTCCTACGGCGTGGAGGAGGGCATCGTCTCGTCGTTCCCCGTCCGGGTCAGCGGCGACGGCACCTACGTCATCGAGCAGGGCCTGGAGGTCGGAGAGTTCGCCCAGGCCAAGATCGACATCACCGTCAACGAGCTCAAGGACGAGCGCGACGCGGTCAAGGGCCTCGGCCTGATCGGCTGACCCAAGCCGGCCGAGCGCCGGATGGCTGCCACCTGTCGGCAGCCGTCCGGCGCTCAGCGGGGGCGTCAGGCCGCGTCCATCGCGTGCCAGCCCCGGCCTTCCTTGCGGACCAGGCCGTCCTTCTGCAGCTCGGGCATGACGCGGTAGAGGTAGTTCTGCTTGATGGACATCGACTCGGCGATCTCGGGGATCGTGATGCCGGGCCGGTCCTTGACGAGCTTGAGCGCCTCCTTGGAGCGCGTGCCTGAGCCCTTGGGCCGCCCGCGCCCGCGGGCGGCGCCGGCGCTGCTGCGCGTGGCGCGCTTGGTCGACGAGTTGCCGGTGCGGCGGCTCGCGGTGGCCGCGCCGGGGGCCTGCACACCGCTGAGCGCGTCGTGCGCGGCCTGCAGGCGGTGGAACTCGTCGACGAGCGGCTTGAGCTCGTCGAGGCGCGAGCGGATCTCGCCCTTCTTCTCTTCCAGGAAATCAGTCATGTCCACTCACTTCACCACAAACCGAGTCGGAGTCAACATCCGCAACGCGCGCTGCGGTGTCACACCGGAATTCTTGTCAGCTCTTCACGCCGCCTTGCCGTCCTCTACGAGGTGCTTGAGGCGCGCCAGCGATGCCTTGGCCTCGCGCTCGGGGATGCCGCCCATCAGCGCCTTGCCCGCCACGGCGCCGAGCGGGCCGAACGGCGTCTCGAAGTCGTTGGTGTAGGTGAATCGGGTGCCGCCGTCGACGGCCTCCATGCGGTTCACGATGAGGGCCTTGGAGCGTGCGGGCCCCTTACCCTCCCAGCGTGCGAAGTGCGGCGCGTCAAGCTCCTTGAGCGTCCACTTGACGGTGAACGGCACCCCGCGCAGGCACAGCCGCTGGCTCATCTTGTAGCCCACCTTGAGCGGGCCGGCGTCCTTGTCCTCGACCCGCAGGACGATGGTCACCCACTCCGGGGTGGTCTCCGCCGCCATGGCGGTGTCGAAGACGCGCTCGATCGGCGCGTCGATGTCCACGGTGACTTTGACCTCGGCCATGCGCTGCCCCCTACCCGCCTACCCTGGGCCTCTAGCGCCCCGCTAGGGCTTCCGTGCGCTCCCACACGCCCAGTGCGTGCTCCACCGCGGCGTCGAAGGAGTGCATCCGCACGCCGAAGAAGCCGGCGGCCGCGTCGTCGCGGGGCAGCAGGTCGGTGCTCAGGCTCTCCATGAGGGGCTCGATCAGCCCGACGTCTTCGCCCGCGATCGCGGCGGCGACCTTCGCGGCGATCGGCGTCATCGTCAGCTTCAGCCGCACGGACGGCCGGCCGAGCAGCAGGTGGTCGCGGATGGCTTCCACCATCTCGCCGTAGGTGACGACGTCCGGGCCCGCGACGTCCATCGACAGCGGGCCGGTCACCCGCTCCGACGTGGCGGCGGCCAGCAGGAGGTTCACCACGTCGCGCTCGTCGACCGGCTGGGTGCGGTTCACCGACCAGCCCGGCAGCGGCAGCAGCGGGGCTCGCTCGACGAGCCGCACCAGGAAGCGGAACGAGCGCGACAGCGCCCCGACCACGATCGAGGCGCGGAAGGCGACCGCCTCGGGCGTCGCGCCGCCCAGCAGGACCTCCTCAACGGCCAGGCGGGACCCCAGGTGGCGCGAGGCGACCGTGCCGACCGGCACGAGCCCGCCGAGGTACACGACGCGGCGCACGCCCGCTGCCTGCGCGGCGGTGGCGAAGTTCTCGACCGCCCGCAGCTCGAGCGCGTCGAACGTCTTGGCAGACGCCGGGCCCTCCATGGAGTGGATCAGGTAGTAGGCGACGTCGATGCCGTCAAGCGCGGCGTCGAGGCCGGTACCGAGCACCGCGTCGCCGGCGACGACGGGCACCCCGGCGCGCACGGCCTCGGGCCGGCGCGCGTAGGCGCGGACCTCGTGGCCCTCGCGCTGCAGGCGGGGCAGCAGGGCGGCACCGAGGAAGCCGGTGGCGCCGGTCACCAGGACGGATGGCATCTCACCGCAGGCTACGGCGCCCGGCGCCGCTCGGACCTCCGCCGCGGAGGTCGCCTTGGCCGCGCGACGGCGTCGGCCGAGCCCCGCACTGAGCAGGAAAAGGATCTTCGATTCGCCCTTGACTGTTGCTCTGAGCAGGGGAAGTTCACAAAACATCGGCATTTGCGGCATGCCCTGAAGCGATGCGTGCGCTTTGCGGGAATCGGCGTTGCAGCCCTTGACGAGGGTGTGGTTGATTGCCGCCCGTCACACAAGCTCACCTCGAAGAAGGGCAGGCGGATCGAAGGCATGGCGAAGGGTTCCAGGGCGGTCAAGAAGGTCTCTTGCGAGCAGTGCTACTTCCGGCGCAACACCCTCTGCGCGCTCGCGCTCGAGGAGCCGTGCGCCACGTTCCGCCCCGATACGCCCGAGGGCCTGCGGCCCCCCAGCCAGCTGCACTTCGTGTTCCGCACCGAGCGCCGCACCCAGGCCGCCTGGGCCTTCCCCAGCGCCCAGGAGCAGGCCGCGCTCCACGCATGAGGCTCAGCAGCCGCGCTCGTAGCGTGCCGGGGGGACACCGACGAGGCACCAGGCCCGCGTGAGCCCAACCAGCCGGCCGCGCCGCAGGGTCCGCGTGGTCTGCGCCGTCCGTCCTTCCGCGTCGCGGGCCGTCACGACGACGACCAGGCGCCGCGAGGAGCCGGTGAGCGCGGAGGCCACGCTCAGCCAGGCGGGCTCGAGCGCCTCGACGGACCCAGAGCGGTTCGCCGGGCCGCCGAAGCCGCGGAGGTCCACCCGCGCCGGATGCGCCGGTCCGGGCCGGCGGCCGTGCAGCACGCGCACGGTGACGTCGAGGCGGCAGGCGTCGCGACAGCGCGCCGTGACCGTCAGGCGCCCCTTGTGGGCTCCGGCGCCGTGGAGCAGGGCGGGGTGCGGCGGCGGCGGCGCCGGGACGCCACCGAAGGGCAGCAGGAGCAGGTCGCCGGTTCCGGGATCGGCCCGCGGGAAGGCGAGGACCCCCGGACGGCTCGTGCCGACCGGGGTGTCCGGGGCACGCGTCACGCGAACCGGGTCCGCGAAGGTCCCGTCGGCGCGGGCGCGGGCGACCCACCAGGTCTCGTAGTCGCCGGCTCCGCACAGCGGGCAGCCGAGGACGTTGAAGGCGAGGGCCGGCGGCCCCTGGGCCCACGTGGTCAGCTGCGGCTCCGAGCAGCCCCACGGGCCCGCTCGGCACAGCCGCAGGATGCCCGCGCCGACCCGCACCGGCTGCGAGCCGTTGGCGTAGGTCGTCACCGAGCTGCGGCCGGGCGGCACGGCGGCGAGATCGAAGCGGGACAGGCCGCGGACGGTGCCCTTCGCCGGCGGTGGCGGCGCCCCCACGGGGCCGAACACCGGCGCCCGCCCCGTACGCGTCGCGCTCAGCTGCCGGTCGGGCCCACCGCCTGCTGCTCGTACCGGCCAGTCCACGGTGACCGTCCCGTCCGCGCTCACCGGCGAGAGGGTGATCCGCGGCTCGTCGATGGCGGCCGGGTCGGCGGGGGCGAGCTCGCGCTGGACGGAGAAGGATCCGCCGGGGTCGCGGACGGTCACGACGACGGCGCCGGCGTGCGCGCGGTCGCCCCCGGAGGCGACGATGACGGTTCCCTCGCGGTCGGCCTCGAGCTTCCACGGTGGGGCGCCGGTCTCGCCCCCGGACTCGGTGAGCACGCCGGTCAGCACGGGCACGGCGGGCCCCACGGCTCCGTCGGGCCTCCAGGTCCGCACCCACACCGTGCTCGCGCGGTCGTCGTAGGCCGCGAGCTCGGTCCCATCCTCCAGCATGGCGAGCTCCGCCGTCCCCGGCCGGCCGAGCGAGAAGCGCTGCCAAGTTCCCGCGCCGTCCTGGTGCAGCACGACGCGCTCGAGCCCCCTGGGTGCGGTCACGAGCGCCGGGAGGTGCTGCGCGTCGCCGACGGTCGCCGCCGCGTAGCTGAAGTGCTGCGACACGTGCTCCGCCGCGCCGAAGCGGGGCCCGGCCGACGCGCCGGCGCTGGTCGAGAGCACGATGACCAGGGACAGCAGCGCGGCGCGGCGGAGGAGGCGCATGGGTCGGCAACGTCCGCGCGCGGGGGAAGTTGTCCTCTTGGCCGTTGTCGGCCGTCGTCGCCGCACGAGCGCGGCCGCTGCGAAGCCGGCCACCGCAGCGACAGCCCCATCGGCGGGGTAGGTTTGCACGGGTCGAGAGGAGGGGGTCCGGGTGCAGGTCACGGTGCTGGGGAAGTCCCCCGCCTGGCAGGACGCAGGCGGTGCGTGCAGCGGGTACCTCGTGGAGGAGGACGGCACCTGCCTGCTCATCGACTGTGGCAACGGCGTCTTCTCCAAGCTGCGCGAGCATCGCGACTACGTCGCGATCGACGCCGTGGTGATCAGCCACCTGCACGCCGACCACTTCTTCGACCTCGTGCCCTTCGCCTCGGCGCTGACCTACGCGCCGCGCCAGCAGCCGGTGCCGGTCGACCGCTGGCCGGGGACCGACCACCCCGCGCGCCCCGCGCTGCACGCTCCCGTCGGCGCCCACGCCGCCTTCCGCCAGGTCTGTGCCGGCGGCGGTATGCCCCCGGCACACCTCGAAGAGGCCTTCCACCTGCGGGAGTACGACCCGGGGGAGGAGCTCACGATCGGGTCGCTGCGCGTCCGTTTCCGGCCCGTGCCGCACTACCTGCCGACCCACGCGGTGGAGGTGCGCGGCGCGACCGGCCGCTTCACGTTCGGCGCGGACCACGGGCCCTCCGACGCGCTCGTCGACTTCGCGCGCGGCACGGACCTGCTGCTGCTCGAGTCCACCCTCCCGCGCCCCGAGCGCGGGGGCGTGCGCGGGCACATCACCCCCGGCGAGGCGGGCGAGCACGGCGCCCGGGCGGGGGCGGCCCGCCTCGTGCTGACGCACATCTCCGACGAGCTCGACGAGCGCTGGGCCAAGGACCAGGCCGCGGCGGCGTTCAGCGGGCCGGTCGAAGTCGCGCGCGAGGGCGCCGTCTACGTCGTCTGAGCGAATCCGGCGCCGAGGGCGGCGGGTAGCATCGGCGCGATGGGAAGCGAGCGCGACCTCTTCGCGAACTTCGAGCGGATGCGCCGCGAGATGGACGAGCTCTTCGGGGACGTCTTCGGCAGCGGGCTGACGGCGCGACGAGCGGGCGGCTTCTCGCCGGCCGTCGACGTCTTCTACGAGAACCCCCCGGCGCCCGAGCCCCCGCGCGCCGTCGTCCACGCTGAGCTCGCGGGCATCGACCCGGGGGAGATCGGGCTCGAGATCGAGGGTCGCGAGCTCGTCATCGCCGGCCACCGCCGCCCCGCCGACGCGGACGGCCGCGTCTACCAGCAGCTCGAGATCGACTTCGGGCCGTTCCGGCGCGTCATCCCCCTGGGAGCCGACGTCGAGGCCGACCAGGCTCGTGCGACCTACCGCGACGGCATCCTGCGCGTCGAGCTGCCGCTCAGCCAACCCGACAAGCGCTCGCGCCAGGTGCCGATCGACGTCTCCGCGCCCATCCCCGGGGCGGGGCTGCCGCGGTGATCGAGGTCGCCGGCGAGTCCGGCCCCGCGGAGATCGAGATCGGGGTCGGCCGCGGCATCCCGGCCGTCCTGCCGGTGCTGCCCCTCCGCGAGACCGTTCCGCTGCCGGAGACGCTGATGCCGCTGGCGGTGGGCCAGGAGCGCAGCGTCCAGCTCATCACCGACGTGCTGGCGGGCGACCGGACGCTCGTGATGGTCTCCTCGCGCGACCCGGACAACGAGACCCCCGGCCCGTCGGAGCTCTACGAGATCGGCGTCGTCGGCTCGGTCGCGCGCATGCTCAAGGTGCCCGACGGCACGCTGCGCATCCTCGTGCAGGGCGCCCAGCGCGTCCGCCTCGACGAGTGGACGCAGGAGCAGCCCTACCTCGCCGCAGCGGTGACCGAGGTGCCGGACGTCGTCCGCGAGTCCCCCGAGCTCGTCGCCCTGCAGCGCAACGTGCTGCGGACGTTCTCCCAGATCGTCGAGCAGGTGCCCTACCTGCCCGAGGAGCTGCAGGTCGCGGTCGCCAACGTCGAGGACCCCGGCGCGCTCTCGCACCTGATCGCCGGGGCGCTGCGCCTGAAGACCGAGGAGAAGCAGGCGCTGCTCGAGGAGCCCGACGTCGGGGCGCGGCTGCGGATGCTCGCCGAGCACCTCGCGCGCGAGCTCGAGGTGGTCTCCATCGGCTCGGAGATCCAGTCGCAGGTGCAGTCCGAGATCGACAAGGGGCAGCGCGAGTACGTGCTGCGTCAGCAGCTCAAGGCGATCCAGGACGAGCTCGGCGAGTTCGACGAGTCCGCCGAGGAGGCCTCGGAGCTGCGCGAGCAGCTCCACGGCATGCACCTGCCGGCCGACGCCCGCAAGCAGGCCGACCGCGAACTCGGCCGGCTGGCCCACCTGCCGCCGGCCGCGGCCGAGCACGGCGTCATCCGCACCTACCTCGAGTGGATGGCCTCGCTGCCTTGGGACCACGCCACGGAGGATCGCCTCGACCTCGCCCACGCCCGCGCGGTGCTCGACGAGGACCACTACGGCATCGAGCAGGTCAAGGAGCGGATCCTCGAGTTCCTCGCCGTGCGCAAGCTCAAGCCGGACGCCCGCGGCTCGATCCTCTGCTTCGTCGGGCCGCCCGGCGTCGGCAAGACGTCGCTCGGCCGCTCGATCGCCCGCGCGCTCGGACGCGAGTTCGAGCGCATCTCCGCCGGCGGCGTGCGGGACGAGGCGGAGATCCGCGGCCACCGCCGCACCTACATCGGCGCGATGCCGGGGACCATCATCCGCGCGCTGCGCGACGCGGGGGCCAAGAACCCGCTGCTGATGATCGACGAGATCGACAAGATGGGCGCCGACCAGCGCGGCGATCCGGCCTCGGCGATGCTCGAGGTGCTCGACCCCGAGCAGAACGGCGCCTTCCGCGACCACTACCTCGACGTGCCGTTCGACCTCTCGAACGTCATGTTCATCACGACGGCGAACACCCTCGACACTGTCCCCGGCCCGCT
>JBBQZE010000069.1:0-13859 GCA_038207985.1 Solirubrobacterales bacterium | reverse complement strand
GACCCGCGCATGCGCTGGATCGGCAAGCGCTTCCCGTTGCTCGTTCTCGTGTCGCTGCTCATCCCGACCCTGCTCGGCTTCGCCCTTCACGGCTTCACGCTGGAGGGCGCCGTGCGCGGCTACGTGTGGGGCGGGCTCGTGCGCATCTTCCTCGTCCACCACGTGACCTGGTCGATCAACTCCATCTGCCACGTCTTCGGCTCACGGCGCTTCGACGTGGAGGACAAGTCCACGAACGTCGCGTGGCTGGCGCTCCCCTCCCTCGGCGAGTCGTGGCACCACAACCACCACGCCTTCCCGCGCTCGGCCCAGCACGGGCTGAAGTGGTACGAGGTCGATCCCTCCGCCGCGTTCATCCGCGGGTTGGAGCGCGTCGGCCTGGCCTGGGACGTCGTGCGCATCACGCCCGAGCGCCAGGCGTCCAAGCTCGTGTCGGCTCAGCCTGTCGCCCCGGCCGCGCCCGTCGAGGAGCGCGAGCTGACGCGGGTCTAGGCCGCGGGCCGACCTACCAGGGTCGCGGCCTCTCGCCTCATAGCCCGCGCAGGAGGGACGGGAGCCGCGCGAGCAGGCGCGGGATGTCCTTCCGCGACCGGTCGATTCCTTCGCGCAGGTCCGCCGCGGCCCCCGGACCCGTCAAGGGCGCGCCGTGGCCGACGAGCAGCACGTCGGGCTCGAAGCGGCGCAGCCGACCGGCGCCGAGCGCCCGCAGCATCGGGTGGACGCCCACCCGGCCCGGCCCGACGACGAAGACGTGGTTGGTTCCGACGGTCTCGGCGACGACGAGCGTGCGCATCGCGGGCCACCAGAGGCCGACCTCACGCCACTTCGGGAGGCTCAGGACGTCGACGACCTCGAACGGGCTCCCCGGGAGGCGCTTCGGGAGGCGGTGCAGCTCGACGCCGAGCCGCGCGGCGATCGCGGCCCCGTCGCGCTCGTGGCGGTCGAGGAGTTGCACGACGCCGGCCGGCTCGCCGAGCGCCGCCACCCGCGCGAGCGCCTCAGGCTCGTCCACGGGGTCGACGAGCCACACGCGCCCGTCGTCCACGAGGGCATGGGACGTGCGGGTCAGCGCGTCACCGAGCACCCAGGTCAGGCCCGCGGCGTGCTCGTGGAAGGTCATGGCGGCCATCCCGGGCCCCTACCCCCCGGTCACGAGGCGGAAGCGCCACGAATCCTTAGGCCGCCTTGAGTGCGATCTCAGGGTGGATTGAGGCGACGGTGTGAGAGTGCCCGCCATGACCACCTCACTCCGCCCGAACACCCACCGCATCGAGCTCGCCCGCACCCGCCGCATGATCGAGGACACGGCAGTCGCCGCCGTCCCCGGCGTGACGGTCGAGCGCCTCGTCGCCGACGCCGGTTCTGACCGCCGCTGGACCGCCGATGTCCGCTCAGCCGACGGCCGACAGCTCAGGCTCCGATTGGACCGCTCCCTCGGAACGGTCGAGGTCGAGCCGGCGCTCGTCCTCGCGCAGGCCGCGTAACCCTCAGCCGACGCGGGCGCCGTCGAGCCGCGCGAGCTCGCCGGCCCCGAGTACAAGGCCGTCGATCGGCAGCAGGGCCTCGAGCTGGGCGACGGAGCGCGCGCTGGCGATCGGCGCCACGACGGCCTCCTGCGCCGCGACCCACGCGAGCGCGACGGCCGCCACCGGCACCCCGTGCGCTTCGGCAACCGCATCGAGGGCCGCGAGGACCTCGTCGCCTCCGTCCACGAACGCCGCCGCTGACTTGGCCCGCGGCGAGTCGACTGCCGCACCGCCCTTGCGGTACTTGCCGGTCAGGAAGCCCCGGGCCAGCCCGAAGTACGGCACGACCGCGATGTCGTGGTCGCGGCAGGCGTCCTGCAGCTCGCCTTCGAACTGCTCGCGCTCGACGAGGTTGTACTGCGGCTGCAGCACCTCGTAGCGGGCCAGTCCTTCGCCTTCGGAGACCGAGAGCGCCTCGGTGAGGCGCTCGGCCGAGAAGTTGGACGCACCGAGGTGGCGGACCTTGCCCTCGGTGACGAGCGCGTCGAACGCCCCGAGCGTCTCGGCCAGCGGCGTCGCCTGGTCGTCGGCGTGCGCGTAGTAGAGGTCGATGCGATCGGTCTGCAGCCGCTCGAGCGATTCCTCGGCCGCCCGGCGCACGGTCGTGGCGCCGAGACCCGCGACGTCCGGCTTCATGCCGGCCTTCGTCGCGATGACCATCTCGTCGCGGTTGCCCCTGGCCGCCATCCAGCGCCCGAGGACCGCCTCGCTCTCGCCGCCGCTGTGGCCCTTGACCCATGACGAGTACACGTCCGCGGTGTCGATGAAGTTCCCGCCGGCAGCGGCGTAGGCGTCGAGCACCGCGAACGAGGCCTCCTCGTCCGCCGTCCAGCCGAAGACGTTGCCGCCGAGGCAGAGGGGGTGGACATCGAGGCCGGTGGTTCCGAGGATGGGCACCGATCGACGCTAGCAACGGGCGACGGATGGCATCCTTGTGGGGATGCCCTCGCTGCTCGACTCCGTCCGCACGCCGTTCGGCGTGGCGGAGGTGGTCGCGGAGCGCGGTCGTCCTTGGCGCGTCGTCCTGCGCCTCGACGGCGAGGACTGCTCGCACGTCGACCTGCGGGACCCCGAGCACCTCGAGTTCGCCTACGTGCGTCGCATGGGTGACCTGGCAGACCTCGTGGCACCGCCTGGCCGGCCGATCGTCGCGTTGCACCTCGGGGGCGGCGGCTTTACGCTGCCGCGCTACGTGGCGCACACCAGACCGGGCTCGCGGCAGGTGGTGGCCGAGATCGACCCCGTGCTCGTCGAGCTGGCCCGGGACCACCTCGGGCTCGTCACGGGACCGGCGTTGAAGGTCCGCGTCGCGGACGCCGGGCTGCTGCTGGAGCGGCGCTCGGACGACTCGGCGGATCTCGTGGTGCTGGACTGCTTCCGCGGGACGACGGTTCCGGAGCACCTCGTCACGCCCGCGGCCATGGCCCACGCGCTGCGGGTCCTGCGCCCCGGCGGCTTCTTCGCCGCCAACGTCATCGACGTCCCGCCCCTGCCCGCGGCGCGCGGCTTGGCGCGGGTGCTCACCGACACCTTCCCCCACGTCGGGGTCGTCACAGCCCGCAAGGTGCTCCGTGGCCGCCAGGGCGGCAACGTGGTGCTCGTCGCCGCGCAGCGTGGCCTTCCGGCGCGGGAGCTCGCCGCTCGGGCGCTGCGCGGCCCCGCGCCGGAGCTCGTGCTCACGGGCAGCGACGCTGCCGCCTTCGCCGCCTGAGGCCTCAGACCGGCAGCGCGGCGACCCCTGCCTCGAGTGCGAGGAGCGCGCGCTTGGCCGGCAGGCCGCCGCCGTAGCCCGTCAGCGCCCCGCTCGCCCCGACCACGCGATGGCAGGGGCGGACGATCGACAGGGGGTTGCGCCCGTTGGCCGCGCCGACCGCGCGGACCGCGGCGGGCGCGGCGATGCGTGCCGCCAGCGCGCCGTAGCTCTCCGTGGTCCCGTAGGGGATCTCGTCGAGGGCCCGCCACACGCGCTGCTGGAACGGCGTACCCGGCCCGGGGGCCAGCTCGAGATCGAAGGCCGTGCGAACACCCGCGAAGTACTCCTCGAGCTGCGCTGCGGCGCCGGCGAGCCGCGTGGGGTCGTGGAGCCAGCCCGCGCGGGACGGTGGCCCGTGGCGGTGATCCGGGAGGTAGACGCCGCTCAGGCCAGCGTCGGTCGCGGTCAGCGTGAGGGTCCCGACGGGGCTCCGGAGCTCGGAGTAGGAGGTGCGCATGGGGGTGGGTCGCTCGGGCGCCTCCTCGCGTGAGGTGGCGGCGCCGTCGATCCTCACGCCGCGGCGGAGGCCGCGGGAGCGGGCTCCTCGCGAGGCGCGTCGTCGCCCACGGCACCGCGCCGCAGGCGCACGGCGTACACGAGAGCCGAGCCCAGGAACAACACGGCGGTGATGAGCAGCCAGCGCCCGAGGTAATCCGGCTCCTGCTCCCCGCCCGCCCGGAAGTAGTTGCCCGGGGCGCGGTGCAGGATCAGCGGGAAGCTCGTCAGGAACATCACGAACGACATGGCCAGTGGGAAGCGGATGTGGTTGATCACGCGCACGCGACGAAGCGCATGGTCTTGGATGCCCAGGCGCGCGACGAGGTCGAGCACGAGGTAGATCGGCACGAAGACGAGGTCGTGCAGCAGTGCGCCGCCCACGAACCAGATCACGACGCTGAGCGTCTCCGTGCTGGCCGGCTCGAAGACCTGCTTGAAGGCGTAGACCGCGATGGCGAACGCCGCGAGCTGCCCGAGCAGGTGCAACGGCGACGCCCCGTAGGCACGCTTCCACAGCGCGATCACGTGTTCACGACCTTCATCGAGGTGACCCACTTGGTGTTGTGCACCCCGGGCTGCCCGGGAATGATGATGCGCGCCGGGTAGCCGTGGTCGAGCGGCAGATCCGCGCCGTTGACCTGCAGGGCGAGCAGCGAGCGGTCGTCCATCACCTGGTCGTGCGAGAGCGTGACCTGTCGCAGGACGCCGCGCTGCTGCAACGACTCGACGAGCAGCCCTTGGCCGTCCTTGATGCCGGCCATCCCGGCCAGATCACGCACGCGCACTCCGGTCCAGCGCTGGGTGGTCGACCAGCCCTCCACGCAGGCGATCGGGAGGTCCTCGGTGTACTGGCGCATCCCGGCGAGCTGCTGGCGGGTGAACGTCTGCTTCGTCGCGCCCATGAGCTCGAAGCGGTACGCCGGCCCGACCATCGCCTCGGTGATCCGCGCGGTCGCCGCCGTCTTGTTGACCGGGAAGCCGGAGCCGCGGCCGCGCGTGCCCAGCAGCGACAGCTCGCGGAAGGGCCCGCCGATCGACTGGCCGGCGGTCACGAGGAACAGCCCCGCGGAGGATGCCCCGACGAGCGCGAGCAGCCCGCGGCGCGAGATGGTCGGCGCCTCGGCCACCTCCGGGGCGAGGCCGCCCTTGACGTACGGCTCGGGCTCGGTGTGGGCGACGTCGTCCATCAGCGGCTTGAGCACACCGCGCTCGCGGTAGGCCTCGCGGATCGTCGTGAGCTTCGTCCCGACGTGGACGAACAGCGCGCCGAGGAACACCCATGCGCCGTAGTAGTGCGCGTTGACGAACGAGAAGTGCCAGGGGTAGTAGAGCTGGGAGTTCAGCAGGCCCGTCGCCCACTGGAAGGCGGCGCCGCCGACGAGCAGCAGCATCGAGATGCGCTCGAGCGCCTTGGCCGGGGAGGCGATCGGCGGCCACGCGAAGAGCTTGGGGAAGACGCTCCACAGCTTCGCGAAGATGAGCGGCACGACCACGAGCCCGACGATCGTGTGGGTGCCCTGGTTGAGCGCGTAGAGCCAGCTCGGGTGCGTGGGCCAGTCGAACAGCAGCAGGTTCAGGTCCCGGTCGCGCGGGATGATGTTGTTCGCGCCCAGGTTCGGGTTGTAGGCCGCGTGCGACATGAAGCCCGTGAAGCCGACCAGAACCACGAGCGGGAACAGCAGCGACCCCAGGAAGCTCGTGAGCCACGGCCCGCGGATCGGGCTCTGCCAGAAGGACTCCTCGGCCGGCCCGGGCGGCGGGTTGCGCGGGAACAGCCTCACGCGGGTACGAGCGCCGCGAACCAGCGACCCTCGTCCTCCCAGGACTCGCGCACGCGCAGCCCTGCCGCTTCGGCGGGCTCGCGGACGGCCTCGGCCCCGACGCGGGCCCAGTCGAACCAGTGGCTGTGGCGCTGCTCGTCTTCGAGGCGCAGGCGGACGATCTCCAGCCCCACCCCGGGCGGGTCGACCTCGACGAGCACCTGCCCGCCGGGCGAGAGGAGCGTGGCGATGCGCCGCAGCAGGGTCGCGGGATCTCCGCCGATCCCGATGTTGCCGTCGACCAGGAGCGCCGTGCGCCATTCCCCGGCACCCGGCATGCGGTCGAAGATCGAGGCTTCCAGGACGGTCGCCCCGCGGGCGCGGGCGAGGTGCAGCGCTTCCGGCGAGACATCGACGCCCACGGCCAGGACGCCCCGTAGCGCCAAGGCGTGCACGTGACGGCCGGGGCCGCAGCCCACGTCGAGCACCGGGCCGACGGCGCGGGCGACCAAGCGCTCGTCCGCGCCGCTGGCGGCGCCGAGCCACATGTCGAGCGGCAATGGGCGGACCGAGCCGTCGCTGCCCCTGGCGCGCAGTGAGGTGCCGCCCGTCAGCGCACGGGCGTACAGATCGCCAGGGTTCACAGTCATCAACCTACGGTCTGTCCCCGCCCGTCGGGATTACGAACCGCTTACCACCACCTTCGGCGCGCGGACCTCGTACCCCGGGGATGGGACACTCGAAGGATGACCAGCGAGGGGCACACCCGCGGCTCCGTGCTCGTCGTCGACGACGAGCCGACGATCGGCGAGATCGTTTCGCGCTACCTGGAGCGGGCGGGGTACGAGACGCACGTGGCGCTCGACGGCGTCGCGGCGCTGGCGGCGGTCGCCCGCCACCGGCCCGATCTCGTCGTCCTGGACCTGATGATGCCGGGCATCGACGGCCTCGAGGTGCTGCGCCGCGTCCGCGAGCAGCCCGAGCGCCGCACGGCGGTGATCCTCCTGACCGCCAAGGGCGAGGAGAGCGACCGGATCATCGGGCTGCGGCTCGGCGCGGACGACTACGTCGTCAAGCCGTTCTCCCCCGCGGAGCTCGTGGCGCGCGTCGACGCGGTGCTACGTCGCGTCGACACGGTCCCCGTGCTCGACGCGCCGCTCACCTTCCCGGGGCTGATCATCGACACCGCGGCACGGCAGGTGCGCGTCGACGACGAGGACGTGCCGCTGACCCAGCGCGAGTTCGACCTGCTGGCGTTCCTGGCCTCCCATCCCGGCCAGGCGTTCACCCGCGAGCAGCTGATGGACCACGTCTGGCAGTTCTCCTTCTACTCCGACACGTCGACCGTCACAGTCCACATCCGCCGCCTGCGGGCGAAGCTCGAGCGCGAGCCCGAGCGGCCGGTCTGGATCCAGACGGTGTGGGGCGTCGGCTACCGGTTCACGGCATGAGGCGCTCGGGGCTCGCGCTGGCGCTGGCGCTCGCCGCGCTTGCCGCCGCCGTGGTGGGGGCGGTCACCGGCGACGTCGCGGGCGCCGCGACCACGGCGGTGATCCTGGTCGCGATCGGGGGCTCTACGGTGCTCGCCACCGAGGCCGTCGCCGCCCGTCGCAGCGAGGCCGGCGGGTTGCGGCGCCAGGCGACCGTGCTCGCCGCCCTCGTCGCCGCGCAGCTCGTGGTGGGGGTCGGCCTGTTCGTCGCGCTCATGTTCGTGTCGAGCCACGACGCGGTGCTCACCGTGCTGGTCGTCGCCTACGCGGTCGTCGTCGGCGCGTGGGCGGCGGGGCAGCTCGCCCGGCGGACGCTCGGCGACGTCGAAGCGATCCGCGACACGCTCGAGGCGGTGGGGGCCGGGCGGCGCGACGTGCGCACGGGCGTGCGCGGCGAGGACGAGGTGGCCCACCTCGCCGCTGCCGTCGACGCGATGGTCGCGATGCTCGACGGCGAGGAGCGCGCCCGGCGCACGCTGATCGCCGGGGTCTCGCACGACCTCCGTACGCCGATCACCGCGTTGCGCCTGCTCGCCGAGGCCATCGACGACGACATCGCCGACCCGGAGACGCGGCGGCGCTACGCCGCGCGGATGACCACG
This sequence comes from Solirubrobacterales bacterium, assembly GCA_038207985.1. Lineage (GTDB taxonomy): Bacteria > Actinomycetota > Thermoleophilia > Solirubrobacterales > Solirubrobacteraceae > Paraconexibacter. The sequence goes on along the minus strand of JBBQZE010000069.1, from coordinate 6,230 downwards.
CACGTCCGGGCGCTCGGGGCGCTGATCGACGACCTCTTCGAGCTCACCAGGCTGGAGAGCGGCGACCTCGCGTGGACGATGCACCAGGTGCGCCTCGACGAGCTCGTGGAGGAGACCGTCGCCGCGATGCAGCCCGCGGCCGCCGAGCGCATGGTGGTCGTCAGCGCGACCTCGGCCGCTCCGACCGCGCTCGTGAGCGCCAATCCCGAGAAGGTCCAGCGGGTGCTGTTCAACCTCATCCAGAACGCGATCCGCCACACGCCCGCCGACGGGACCGTCATGGTGCGCGCGGAGGTGGTGGGCGACGCCGTGGAGGTGGAGGTCGCCGACTCCGGCAGCGGCATCGCCGAGGAGCACCGCGACCGACTCTTCGAGCCCTTCTTCCGGGGCGACAGCTCGCGCACCGAGGAGGGCGCGGGGCTCGGGCTGGCGATCTCACGCGCCATCGTCGAGGCTCACGGTGGACGCATCTGGTTCGAGCCCGCTGCCGCCGACACACCGGGCGCGCGGGTGCGCTTCCGCCTGCCGGCCGTCGCTGCGGCCGGCTAGGCGGGACCGACTAGGCGGCTTCGCGCAACGCCTGGAGCGAGGTGACCTGCGAGAGCTTCGCCAGCGCGCGCTCCTCCAGCGAGGTGACCTCGCGGGTGGAGCATCCGAGCTCGCGGGCCGCCTGGGCGGCCGTGCGCGGGACGTCGCCGTCCGTGCCGAAGCGCAGGTGGACGACCTTGCGCTCGGGCTCGGGCAGCTGGGCGATGGCCCGGGAGACCTCGCCGTTCATGAGGCCCTGCTGGACCTCGTCCTCGACGGCGGGGCCGTCGTGCGGGACGAAGTGCCCGAGCTCGCCGCCGTCGTCGTCGCCGACGGGCGAGTTCAGAGAGGCGGGGGTGACGTCGACGGCCTTGATCGCCTCGACCTCCTCGAGGGTGAGGCCGGTCGCGGTCGCGATCTCGATGAGGGTGGGCTCGCGCTCCAGCGTGACGGACAGCTCGCTCGTCGCGCGGCCGACCTTGCGGGCGCGCTGGGCGACGTTCGCGGGCAGGCGGACGTTGCGCGCCGTGTTGTCCAGGCCGCGCTGGATCGACTGGCGGATCCACAGGGTCGCGTAGGTGGAGAAGCGGAAGCCCTTGCGGTAGTCGAACTTCTCCGCGGCGCGGATCAGCCCGACCATGCCCTCCTGCACGAGGTCGGTGAGGCTCAGGCCCAACCCGACGTAGCGGCGGGCGATCGAGACCACCAGGCGCAGGTTCGAGTTGATGAGCATCTCCTTCGCCTGGAGATCGCCGCGCTCGATGCGCTTGGCGAGGTCCAGCTCCTGGGCGGGCTTGAGCAGCGCGTAGCGGCCCGCGTCACGCAGGAGGAGGTCGATGGAGTCGTGGGAGATCTCGGTCTCGTAGGGATGGATGGTGCGGGGCAACGTTCTCCTTGGGGCGGTGCAAAACCTACTGCTGGAATCGGAATTCTAGCCGAAGGTGGTTGATCACGCAACGGTCGTGACGCCGAAGAGTTTCGGGGACCAACGTTGCGCTCAGATAACGATGCGGACGAGCGGGCACGTCCGGATCAATGGCGTCCCCCGCTCGTACCACGACGCAGGTCGGGCAAAACCGGGAGGGATGCGCTTTCAGCTTAGCGCCAGGAGCAAGTCGGCGGGGGTGCGCACGACCGGCAGATCGGCGCGATGGCCCGCGCGGACGAAGCCCTCCGCCTCGGCGTGGTCCAGGAAGGACGTCAGGCCTGCCCAGTAGTTCGAGGCGTCCAGGAGTGCGATCGGCTTGTCGTGCAGGCCGAGCTGGCGCCAGGTGAACACCTCGAAGAGCTCCTCCAGGGTCCCCATTCCGCCGGGCAGCACCGCGAACCCGCCGGACAGCTCGGCCATCATCGCCTTGCGCTCGTGCATGGAGGCGACCACGTGCAGCTCGCTCAGGTCGGTGTGCGCGATCTCACGGTCGGCGAGGCCCTGCGGGATCACGCCGACCACCTCGCCGCCGGCGACGAGCGCGGCGTCGGCCACCGCGCCCATGAGGCCGACGGAGGCGCCGCCGTAGACCACGCCGACCCCTTCCGAAGCGAGGTGCGCGCCCGTGCGGCGCGCGAGGTCGAGGTACTCCGGCCGCACGCCGGCGGCCGAGCCGCAGAAGACGCAGACGCGGCGGGGCGTGGACATGGCGGCCAACCTACGGCGTCCCGGCCCGGTCCCGCCCGCGGACCCGGATCGCGAGGCCGAGCGCCCAGCGCCCGTCGGGGTCCTCGAGGTGCTCACCGAGGAGTTCCCGCAGGCGCACGAGGCGGTAGCGCACGGTCTGCGGGTGGACGCCGAGCGCCGCGCCGACGCGTTGCACCTGGCCCGGGTGGTCGAGCCAGGCCGCGAGGGTCTCGAGCGAGCGGTCGCGCTGGCCGGCCGGGAGGGCGTCCAGCGGCGCGAGCAGCGAGTCGGCCAGGTCGGCGGCCTCCTCGGCGCCGGGGCCGTGGAGCAGCAACGCCACGAGGTGATCGTCGGCGACGACAAGCGCCGCGGGCGGCACGTGTCCGGCCTGCAGCGCGGCGAGCGCGGCGCGTGCGCGCCGCAAGGAGCGGGCGCTTCCCACCGGCGGGGTCGCCGGTCCGAGCGCCGCCGGGGCGCCGCGGAGGGCGGCCGCGAGCTGCGCCCGGCGTCCCGGGGCGCCGGGATCGGGGATCCAGACGACGGTCGCGGCCTCGTCGGGGTCGGCGGCGGCGATGGCGTCCGTCCCGAGGCGAGAGGCCAGCCGCTCGGCGTCGGGTTCCCCGGTGACGACGAGCGCGGCGACGCCGGCCGGCACGGGCCACCCGGCCGCGGCCGCGAGGCGCTCGAGGTCCGTGGGCACCAACACGTCGGTGCCGAGCACCGCCGCGAGGGCCCGGCGCCGCTGGGAGCGCTCGCCGGCGAGGTGAGACTGCTCGGCCGCGTAGCCCGCCACGGATTCCGCGGAGAGCGCGTCGATGTAGCTGAAGATCGCTGCAGCGAGGGCGTAGAGCACCTCGGGCGGGTGTCCCGCGGCGACGGCCGCGGCCTGGAAGCGCTCCCACGCGAGCCGGGCGCCGAGGCGGTAGGCGCTGAGCAGGGCGTCGAGGGAGCGGCCCGCTCGCAGCTCGCCGCGCCCGAGGCCGGCGTAGACCGCAGCCGCCTCGGCCGGGCGCGCCGACGGCAGGGCGAGCTCGTCGACGAAGCGGGCGAGCGCCTGCTCCACGCCTCCGCGAAGGGCCCGGCCGAAGGCGCCCTCCAACGAACGGGCGTAGTCCGGGACCTCGCGGCCGATCGCATCGACGGTGTCCCGCGCGAGCCCCGGCAGGACGGGGCGCAGCGCCTCCGCGAGGGAGGGCGGGAGCTCCGGCATGGCCGCAAGCTACCGCCCGCGGGTCACTGGGTCAGCTGCCCGCGAGCGCCTTGCGGCCGCAGACCGGCCAGGGCTTGGCGCCCTGCTCGGCGTACAGCGCCGCGGCACGAGCGTCCTGCTCGGCCTCGGAGGCGGAGGCCGGGTCGCCGCTCCCGCCGATCGACTCCCACGTCTGCTGGTCGAACTGGTACTTGCCGCGGTACTTGCCGTCGGCGGAGGTGCGCGTGGGGTCGCTGCCGGACTCGCACTGCGCGATGGCGGCGAGGACGGCGGGCACCGGCGTGGCCGCGAAGGTGGGGGCCGACGTCGTCCGGGACGCCGATGTCGCCCTGACGGTGAGGCCGAGCGCGGCGAGCGTCGCCCGTGTGAGGCGGCCGTCCGCGCGCAGGTGGTGGCGGCGCTGGAAGCGCTTGACGGCGGCCCGGGTGCGCGGGCCGACGGGCGCGTGGCACGCACGGCGGCGACCTTCGGGGCGAGCGTCACGCCGGCTTCGGCGCCACCACCCACGGCGGCGTCGGCGGCCGCGGGCAGCGCGGCGAGCGAGAGCAGGCCGACCAGCAGCGCGGCGCGGGAGGCGCGGCGGCGGGCAGCAGGGCGGAACACGGGGGACTTCTCGGTCGGTGCAGGGAACTGCGGAGGCAAGGAGCCCTCCTTCGCGTCTCACCGCCTACGGGGTTAGCTGACGGGCTCGCGCTGACGTTGCGCTACGCCGGCGTGATGCCGGCGATTCGCCCCCGGGCCGCGTGCTGCGGCCCACTGGTTCCCCCGTTCCCGTCCGCTCGCGGCGGCCGAGACTCGGCGTGGGTTCTTCGTTGCAGCGCAAGATCATAGTGCTCGGCGCGCGGGAATGACCCGCGCCGGTTTGGCCGCCGCCCGGTCGGGGAGGCCAAGGAGATGACCAACCCGGAGACCACGGACACGCACGACGGCGCCCCCGACGGGCACTCGATCCAGGACGAGCAGCGCGTCGACGAGGCGTCGGGGCAGAAGGCGGGCCCGCCCGGCCGGGGCGACTTGGATCCCGCGAAGCTCGACCAAGGCACCGAGGAGCTCGAGAAGGCCGGCGCCGGCCACTGACCGGTCGTATCGCGCGTGGCGCGCGACTGAAGAGCAGGACGAGCGGCGGGCCCACGGGGTCCGCCGCTCGTCGTTTCCGCCCGCGCTTCGCAGCCTCGGTGACCCGGTGTGCCACAGTGGGACACCTCAGTCCGAGCCACTGAGATCTCGTGCTACTGTTGCGTCCGCAACGGTTGAGCTTCTCAAAGGAATACCGCCTCCATCATGCCCTCGCTCCTTCTCATCCCGCTCGACGACACCGTCGTCTTCCCCACCATGGACGTCACCCTCCCGGTCGACGTCGGCAGCGACGAGCAGGTCGTGCTCGTCCCGCGCCACGACGGCGAGTACGCGTCCGTCGGCACCATCGCGAACGTCACCGACCGCGTCAGGCTGCCCGGCGGCGGGCGCGGCGCCAGCCTCGAGGGCGTCTCCCGCGGAGTCATTGGCACCGCCGTCTCCGACCTGCACGGCCAGCTGCGCGTGGAGGTCGAGCCGCACCCGGACGAGACCCCGGTCGACGGGCGCACCCGCGAGCTCGAGCGCGAGTACCGCGCGACGGTCGAGGAGCTGCTCGAGCTCCGCGGTGACGACGGCCGCGTGGCCGCGTTCCTGCGCGCCGTCACCGAGCCGGGCGCCTTGGCCGACATGAGCGGCTACGCGCCGGACCTCACCTTCGAGCAGAAGGTCGAGCTGCTGGAGCTGCTCGACGTGCCCGCGCGCCTCGAGCGCGCGCTGGAGCTGCAGCGCGAGCGCCTGACCCACCTGCAGATCCGCCGCAAGATCCGCGACGACGTCGAGTCCGGCACCAACAAGCAGCAGCGCGACTACCTCCTGCGCAAGCAGATGGAGTCGATCCGCAAGGAGCTCGGCGAGGACGACGCGTCGTTCGTCGACGAGTACCGCACGAAGATCGAGGAGTCCGGCATGCCGGAAGCCGTGCGCGAGCAGGCCGAGCGCGAGCTCGCCCGCCTCGAGCGCGCCGGCGAGGGCGGCGAGGGGCAGATGATCCGCACCTACCTCGACTGGGTCGTCTCCGTGCCGTGGAGCGAGGTCTCCGAGGACCAGCTGGATCCCGTCCACACCCGCGAGGTGCTGGACGCCGACCACGCGGGCCTCGAGGACGTCAAGGACCGCATCGTCGAGTACGTCGCCGTCAAGAAGCTGCGCGAGGAGCGCGGCATCGAGGCCGACAAGAAGAGCGGGGCGATCCTCACCCTGATCGGCCCCCCCGGGACCGGCAAGACCTCGATCGGCGAGTCGATCGCCCGCGCCATGGGCCGCGAGTTCGTGCGCATGTCGCTCGGCGGCGTCCGGGACGAGGCCGAGATCCGCGGCCACCGCCGCACCTACATCGGCGCCCTCCCGGGCCGCTTGGTGCGGGCGCTGCGCGACGCGGGGACGATGACCCCCGTGATCCTCCTCGACGAGGTCGACAAGGTCGGAGCGGACTGGCGCGGTGACCCGTCGGCGGCGCTGCTCGAGGTCCTCGACCCGGCGCAGAACTCGACGTTCCGCGACCACTACCTCGACGTGGAGATGGACCTGTCGCAGGTCGTCTTCATCGCCACCGCCAACCAGGCCGACACGATCCCGGGCCCGCTGCTCGACCGCATGGAGGTCATCCGATTCGACGGCTACACCACCGCCGAGAAGACCTCGATCGCCCGCGACTACTTGTGGCCGCGCCAGACCGAGCGCAACGGCCTGCGATCCGACGAGGTCACGGTGACCGACGAGGTGCTGCAGACCATCGTGGCGGAGTACACCCGCGAGGCGGGCGTACGCTCCCTCGAGCGCGAGCTCGGCACGCTTCTGCGC
>JBBQZE010000068.1:0-13913 GCA_038207985.1 Solirubrobacterales bacterium | reverse complement strand
CGTCCAGGGTGACTTCCTCGTGCGCGGCCTCGTCGGCGCGGACCCGGACGTCGGCGCCATCGCCGTCGGCGCGCCGGTCTCCCCCGGTCAGGTCGTGCGCCTCCACGCGCGCGACGCCGCGTCCGCCGACCTCGACCTGCGCGCGGCGCTCGGCCTGCGGCGCACTGCGCTAGGCGGGGCGGTGCCCGGCGGCGCGCTGATGTTCACCTGCAACGGGCGCGGGCGCGGGTTGTTCGGCGTCGACGACCACGATGCCGTTGCCGTCGCCGAGCTCTTCGCTGGCGCGCCCACCGCGGGCTTCTTCGCCGCAGGAGAGATCGGGCCCGTCGGCGGCGAGGCGTTCCTCCACGGGTTCACCGCGACGCTCGCGGTGTTCGCCTGAGGGCCGCCGCGTAGGATCGCCCCATGCTCCTCTCCGGCAAGACGGTCCTGCTCACGGGTGCCACCGGGGGGATCGGCCACGCGATCGCACGGCGCCTGCACCGCGACGGCGCGCAGCTGATCCTCACGGGTCGCCGCACCGACGTCCTCGACCCGCTCGTGGCCGAGCTCGGCGCGCGCGGGCTGGCGGTCGACCTCGCCGACCGCGCGGCGGTCGCGCGGCTCGCCGAGGAGTGCGCGGACGTCGACGTGCTGGTCGCGAACGCCGCGCTGCCGGCGTCCGGCGAGCTCACCTCGTTCTCCGACGACGAGATCGATCGCGCGCTCGACGTCAACCTGCGGGCGCCGATGGTGCTGTCACGCGTGCTCGCTCAGCGGATGATCGCGCGGGGCTCGGGCCACCTCCTCTTCACCTCCAGCCTGATTGGCAAGGCCGCGACGCCCGGCGCAGCGGTCTACGCCGCGACGAAGTTCGGCCTGCGTGGCCTTGGCCAAGGCCTGCGCGTAGATCTGCAGCCCCACGGCGTCGGCGTGAGCGTCGTCTTCCCCGGCTTCATCTCCGACGCCGGGATGTTCGCCGACGCCGGCGTCAAGCTCCCGAAGGGCGTCGGGACGAGCACGCCGGAACAGGTCGCCGATGCGGTCGCCGGGGCGATCGAGGGCAACCGCGGCGAGGTCGACGTCGCCCCCGTGCCGATGCGCCTGGGCGCCGCGTTCGCGGGCCTGGCCCCGGAGCTGAGCGCGAAGCTGTCGCGGAAGGCGGGCTCGGAGCAGATCTCCGGGCAGATGGCCTCCGGCCAGCGCGGCAAGCGCTAGCCGGGGCTGGCGGCCTCAGCCCCGAGCGGGCTCGCCGTCATGCGGGGCTTCCGCCAGGGAAGGCGAGGCGCAGGACCTTCTTGTACACCGAGTGGTACTGCGGCCCCAAACGCTCCGAGTGAAGCGTCAGACGCTCCAGCTTCGCGGCGGCCCATGCCGTGTCGGCGCCGCCGGTCGGATTGACCTCGAGCTCGTCGCGCTGGACGGCCCGCCTTAGATGGCTGCCAGCGCGCCAGTCATCATGCCGATGGTCGCGGGCGCGATCCCTGCGGCCACGAGGCGGTCGACGACGTCTTGCAGCTCGACGCGCCGCACCCGGTAGAAGGGGCGCTGCCCGATGGCCGGGTAGACGCGCAAGCGCAGCGCCTGGTCGTAAGACCGCAGCGTGCCCGCCTTGAATGGATCACCGCTGCGGGCGCGCGCGACGCCGCTGCGGGCGCCCGGCCAGGAGGCCACTCCACCGCTTGCGCGGGTAGCGTGGCGCACGCGGCAGGGCTCCACCCCTGTCGTCATGCCCCCGGCCTGTTATCTGCAGGTGCGGGGGCGCTTCGTCGCGCACCCCACGCCACTGCCCGGCCGGAGTCCACCTCGGCAACCTCCCCGGTCTCGCGCAGCCCGAGCGCATCCCTGGGTTAAGCCCGCGGTTACAAGCGCCGATGGCTCGATCAACATGAAAAACGGGACCAAAGAAGTGCGCGCCCGCAGAGCGAGCGACGCGCCGCTGCGGCACAAGTCGCTCAAGCTCCTCGAGCTCTACCGAGCGACGCCAGCCGAGATCCAGAGCCAGCCTCACATCGCGCTGATGATCGCCCGTCTCGAAGTGGTGGTGAGTGACGGGCCGGTGCTGCAACTCGTCCGCGACACTCCGCTGCGGCCCTTCGAACACGCTGAGCAGAACCGAAGGGCCGCGGGTTGAGCTAACGCGGGGGTGCCCCGACGATCCTGACGTCGAACCAGAGGCTGAATGCCACGGTGCCAGGCTACGTCCGCCGTCGGCCGCGGCGCTACCCCCGGGCAGCCGACCAAGCCAAGAGCCTGACCTAGCCCGGGGGAGCCACCGTGGAACCGAGAGACCTGCACGGAGAGCATGCCCGGACCACCAGATGCCTGACCGAGCGTGTCCGACGTCCGACGTCGAGGCTCAGGCGGACCAGCCGCCCCTCCTGAGGTTCCGGGCGGTCCAGGATGAGGCCAGGTATCGGAACGTTTCCGAGTTCCCGCTCGGGGCAGTCGCTGAGCGCCCTTCTTGCGTGCGCTCCCGGCTTCGTCCGCCAGCAGCCTTCCGCTCGAAGCCGCGACACACCGATGGGCAATCCCCTCCTTTGCCCCTGGCGCCGTGAAGTTCGCCGCGCTCTGCTCACCGCCGTACCGGTCCTGATGGCCGTGGGCGGTTTGACCGGGTGCGCAATCAATCGAGACGCGAAGGCCGAGCCCCCACCGCGTGCCCGCGTCCCTGCTTTCCTTCGAGGACAGCCGCAGAACGGAATCACGATCGGCAATCCGAAACCATCGTTGAAGGTCGTCGTCGGCGATCGCAACGTCAAGCAGATCGACATGACTGCCGAGCCTGCGACTTCCAGCGTGTTGGCTGCTATCAAGGCCGCCATCGCACTACGTGCCGTTTAGAACAATGCTTTCTGCACCCCGACCGCTGTCGCCTTCCGGGCCGCGCGGCCGCTCACCGGCCGCTGCGGCGCGGCGTCGGGCCGCTGTGGCAGCCGGGAGGTCTCCACGGGACGGCGCTGGTGGAAGTCCGGATCCCGCGTGAACGGTGCGGCGGGTGGGGCACCCGACGCGAGCAGGAGCTCCGCCAGGCGCCGCCGTTCGGCGGCCGGCGCGTAGGCCCCGCCGGCGTAGAGCTCCTCGTAGAGCGGCACGAGGTCCGGGCGGCAGCTGCGCAGCCAGTCCATGAAGACGCCGCGCACCTCCCCGCGGAGGTGCAGCGCCAGGCCGCCGATGCCGGTGGCTCCCGCCTCGGCGGCAGCGGCCAGCAGCTCCTCCACCTGCCGGGGGTCGTCGTTGATCCCCGGCATCAGCGGGGCGATGAGGATCCCGGTCGGGATCCCGTTGCGGTTCAGCTCCGCCACCGCTTCGAGGCGCGCGCGCGGGTTCGGCGTATGCGGCTCCGTCTCCCGCCAGGCCTTCTTGTCGAGCGTCGGGATCGACAGGTTCGCCGTGAACGACGACGCCGCAGCGATCTCCTTCATCAGCGCCATATCGCGGAGCAGCAGAGGCGACTTCGTCAGCACCGAGCTCGGGGTCTTCGCGTCCCGCAGCGCCTCCCAGATCCCCGGCATCAGCCGGTACTTCGACTCGACCCACTGGTAGGGGTCGGTGTTCGTCCCCAGCGCGACGTGCTCGCGCGCCCAGCGCGGCTTGCGCAACTCGGCCCGGAGGACCTCGGGCGCGTTGACCTTGACGACGATCTCCCGCTCGAAATCCTGCCCGGCGTCCCAGCCCAGGTACTTATGTGTGGGGCGGGCAAAGCAGTTGTGGCTCACGACGCCGTTCGCGATGAAGTCGCCGGTGCCGGTGGTGATGTCGCACAGCCGCATGCGCCCCACCGGCTCGACGGAGAGCACGCGCAGGTCTGCGTCGGTCTTGATCGCTTGCCCGGCGATCGAGCACTTCCGCCGGATGGCTGGATCGACGAGGTGGACGAAGCGCAGGTGCTCGACGAGGCCGCCCCGCAAACGGACCGAGTGGAGGCCGTCCGAGGGGCGGGCGGGTTCGAGGACCGCGTCGAAGCTGAAGTGCCGGAAGCAGTCCATCGTCCAGCCGAGGAGGGTCTCGTCGGTGTTGGGGATCCTGAGGATGGAAACGGAACGGTGGCCCTCGGCGTCGAAGATGCCGGCGAGGAAGCCCTTGCGCCATGATTCCGAAGGGACCGTCGGCCACGCGATCCGGTCTTCGACGCAGCGGACGCCGGCCCGGCTCTGGATGCGGAGTTGCTGCGCGGGCTTACCCACGGACGCGAACGGGTGCAACGGCAGCAGCCCAACGGCATCCTCGAGGAACCGCTGGACCCGCAGTAGCGCGTCCTCGTCGATCAGGGCCAGCCTGAACTGGTGGTGGGTCCAGGCGCGACCGTTCGCGTTGACGTAGTCCCGGTGGCCGATCGTCCCGTCCCCGCGGACCATGCCGCAGAGGTATCCCCGCTGGTATTCGTCGTCGTGGCGGGGTGGCTCAGCGAACGCTCCGGTCCCGATCAGCGTGTTGTTCAGCGTGAGGTGTGGCCGCTGGTCAGGACCCTGCTGCGCACCGGTGACGTGCTTCCACCCACGATCGGACAGGAAACGGTGGTCACCGCTGGCGACCAGCTCCGTTCCGTCGCCCAGAGTGACCCGGAAAGCGGTCTTGGTGGTGTTCCACTTCGCCAAGACTTCCGTTTCGACGAAGTGGCGGTACGTCGTGCGCTGCTCCGTGCCGTAGATGCGGTCTCCCGGCTTGAGGTCGGCGATCCGCTCGGTCCGGCCGTCGGCCATCAGGACGGGCGTGTCCGGGTGTGCGCAGTAGGTACAGGCATGCGAACAGCCTCGGTACGGGTTGATCGTCCAGCGGAAGGGCATCCGCGAGGCGGCCGGCACCCGGTTGAGCACGGACTTCGAGCGCACCTCGTAGAAGCGGGTCTTGAGCGCCTCGGGAGCGTCGAAGCGGCGCACCACCGCCTCGTCCGCGTAGCCCGGGAGCGTCGCGGCCTCCCGGTCCGGATCGTCGTCGTCGACTTGCAAGGTGTCCCAGCGCACGAACACATGTTCGCATCGATGCCGGACGGCTTGTCGCAGCGGTGATGATTCGGACCATGGAGCCGCTCCGCCCCCGGTCGCGCTCGCGGCTGTCGACCACGATCCCGGCCCTCCCCGTGCGCGACGCGCGCGCGGCGGCCACGTACTACCGCGAGCGGTTCGCGTTCGCCGTCGGGCATCTGGAGGGCGGCTTCGCGGTGGTGCGTCGCGACGCCGCAGAGCTGCACCTGTGGCAGGCCGGCGACGAGGGCTGGCGGACCCGGGACGACCTCGCGGCCAACCCCGTGCGATCGGGTGCCGAGTCGTTCCTGGCCGGTACCGCGAGCTGCCGCGTGGCGGTCGACGACGTGGACGCGCTGTGGGTGGAGCTCCGGGACAGCGGCGTGCTGCACCCCGCATCCCGAGACGGCGTCACCGAGACGGACTTCGGCTCGCGCGAGTTCGCGACGCACGACCTGGACGGCAACCTGCTGACGTTCGTCGGGGGGCCCTCCTGAAGGCCGTCAGCGCGCCGCCACGCCCGCGAGCAGCGACGCCTCGCCGAGCAGTGTCTGCGACGAGGCGGAGTGGACCTCGACGTCCACGAGCTCCCCGGCCTGCGCCAAGCCGGTGAAGTTGACCGCCTTGCCGTGCCGCGAGCGCCCGCGCAGCCGCGTCGGGTCCGTGCGCGAGGGGCCCTCGACGAGCACCTCGAGCGTCCGCCCGACGAAGCGCTGCGCGCGCTGGTGGCTGCGGCGCTGGACGACCTCGACGAGGCGCTGCATCCGCTCGACCTTCTCCTCGTGCGGGACGAGGCCTTCGGTGATGAGCGCCGCCTCGGTGCCTCGCCGCGGCGAGAAGACGAACGTGAAGGCGCCGTCGAACCCGACCTCCTCGGCGACCGCGAGCGTTTCGAGGAAGTCACCCTCGGTCTCCCCCGGGAAGCCGACGATGATGTCGGTGGTGATCGCGCAGTCCGGCACGTGCTCGCGGATCAGCGCGACGCGGTCCATGAAGCGATCGCGGTCGTAGGTGCGCTTCATCGCCTTGAGGATCCGCGAGGAGCCGGCCTGGAGCGGGAGGTGGATGTGCTCGCAGAGCGACGGGAGCTCGGCGTGGGCGCGGATGACGTCTTCGCGCATGTCCTTGGGGTGCGGGCTCGTGTAGCGGACGCGCTCGATGCCGTCGATCGCGTCGATCGCGCGCAGCAGCTCCGAGAACGGCACGGGACGGCGGTCCTCGCCGATCCGCAGGTCCCGTCCGTACGCGTTGACGTTCTGGCCGAGGAGCGTCACCTCGCGGACGCCGTCGGCGGCCAGGCGCTCGCATTCTGCGACGAGCTGCGCGAAGGGCCGGGACACCTCGCGGCCCCGCGTGCTCGGGACGATGCAGTAGGTGCAGCGCATGTTGCAGCCCACCGAGATCTGCACCCACGCCTGGACCTCGCGCGCCCGCTTGCTCGGGAGGTCGCCGGCGAAGCCCTCGAACTCGAAGTACCCCTGGGCGGTCAGCGACTCCGACGTGAGGAACTCCGCGAGCTTGTGCACCTGGCCGGGCCCGAAGGCCACGTCCACGAACGGGAAATGGGAGAACACCTCGTCCTTGACGGACTGGGCCCAGCAGCCGCCGACTCCGATCAGCACGTCCGGGCGCTTGCGCTTGACCGCGCCGGCGTGGCCCAGGTGGGCGACGAAGCGCGAGTCGGCCTTCTCCCGGATCGAGCAGGTGTTGAAGAGGATGAGGTCGGCGTCGCCCTGCTCGGCGGCCTCGCGGTAGCCGATCCCCTCGAGCATTCCCTTCATGCGCTCGGAGTCGTGCTCGTTCATCTGGCAGCCGAACGTCGTAACGTGGTAGCGCTTCATCCGCGCCGGAGCGTAGCGACGGTGCTTCTCGCGCTCAGTCCGCGTCGGCCCAGCCACGCTCGTGATCGCGGATCGCCGCGTGCGCGAGCTCGAGGCCGTAGCCCTTGCGCACGAGGAAACCGAGCGCCTTCTCACGGTCGCGCGGCTCGGACAGCGGCGCCGCGTAGCGCCGTGTCAGCAGCGCCAGCGCGGCGTCGCGCTCGCCGGCCGCGTCCTGAGCGGCGAGCGCCGCTCGGATGTGGCCCTCGCCGACGCCCACCGCCGCCAGCTTGCGCTCGATGCGGTCGGCCCCCCAGCCGTCGAGCGTGCGCCGGTCCTCCGTGAAGCGCTGGGCGTAGCGCGCGTCGTCGAGGTAGCCCGCCTCCTGCAGCGAGGCCACCGCCGCGTCGATCGTGGCCGGCGCGACGCGCTCGAGCTCGAGGCGCTGACGCACCTCGCGCACCGTGCGGTCACGGCGCGAGAGGTAGCGGTAGCCGACGTCCAGCGCGTGCTGCAGCCGCGCCTCGGGATCGCGGAGACGCTCGACCGGGGACAGCTCCCCGGCCTCGCCCGCCTCCGCGAGCGAGGACCGGAAGACCATCAGACCGCGGCGAGCTCGCCCGTCACCGGGTCGACGCCCGGCGGCACGCCGGGGACCGCGGCCGGCTCGTCGCGCAGGTCGCCCCCGAGGTTGTCCCGGTCGATCCCGAGCGCCTCGTAGATGCGGCTCTCGATCTCCTTGGCGACCTCCGGGTGCTCCTTGAGGAACGCCTTGGCGTTGTTGCGCCCTTGCCCGAGCCGCTCCTCCTTGTAGGAGAAGAACGAGCCGGACTTCGTGACGACGTCGTGCTCGATGCCCAAGTCGATCAGCGAGCCCTCCGTGGAGATCCCCTGCCCGAACTCGATGTCGAACTCCGCCTGCTTGAACGGCGGCGCGACCTTGTTCTTGACGACCTTGACCCGCACGCGGTTGCCCACCGCCTCCGTGCCCTCCTTGAGGGTCTCGAAGCGGCGGATGTCCAAGCGCTGCGAGGCGTAGAACTTCAGCGCACGGCCACCCGGCTGCGTCTCCGGCGAGCCGAACATCACGCCGATCTTCTCGCGGATCTGGTTCGTGAAGACGCACAGGGTCTGCGTGCGGTTCAGGTTGCCGGCGAGCTTGCGCATCGCCTGGCTCATCATGCGGGCCTGCAGGCCGACGGTCTGGTCGCCCATCTGCCCCTCGAGCTCGGCCCGCGGCGTGAGCGCCGCCACCGAGTCGATGACGATGACGTCCACGGCGGAGGAGCGCACGAGCATGTCGGCGATCTCCAGGGCCTGCTCGCCGTAGTCGGGCTGGGAGACGAGCAGCTCGTCGATGTCCACGCCGATCCGCTCGGCGTAGAGCGGGTCCATGGCGTGCTCCGCGTCGATGAACGCGCAGACGCCGCCGAGCTTCTGGGCCTCGGCGAGGATGTGGTACATCAGCGTCGTCTTGCCGGAGGCCTCTGGCCCGAAGACCTCGACGATGCGGCCGCGTGGCACGCCGCCGATGCCGAGCGCGAGGTCGAGCGCGAGCGCCCCGGTCGGGATCGCGTCGACCTTCACGCGCGCCCCCGGGTCGCCCATGCGCATGACCGAGCCCTTGCCGAACTGCCGCTCGATCTGCGTCAACGCGCCTTGCAGCGCGGTGTCGCGTGCCTTGGCCGCCTTGTCGTCAGTGGTGGTCGCCATGTGCTCTCGGTCTCTCTCTCATCCAGCTTGGTCGAAGGCCATTGTGGGGTCCTGGTCGGACGGAACCGCAGGCTGCCACCGGGTCGCGTGACGGCTCGACGCGGGTTCGCCACGAGGGGGTCAAGGGAGGCGCGCGGAAGCCCCCGGGCGGTCAGGACGCGGGCCACAGGGGCTCGTACTGCGCCTCGCGCCCGCCGGTGTGGGAGCGCAGGAGCGTCACGCCGCCCGTGGTCCACGGGGCGCACGCCGCAGCGGGCAGAGCCGGCAGCTCGCGCGGCCGGGTGCGCTGGTCGCGGCGCACCCGCGCCACCGTCACGTGCGGGCGGAACGCGCGGCCCTCGGGCTCCCAGCCGGGCAGCGCGCGCCCGCAGGCGTCGCGCACGCGCCCGGCGAGCTCAGCGAGGGTCCCGCTGGGGTCGGCCACCGCGACGGTCAGCACGTGCGGGCGGCGCGGCGCGAGCCACAGCGGCGCCAGGGCGTGGGCGTCCCGCGGCGGGCGCCGCGTCCGGCCGAGCGCGCGCGCCAGCTCCGGGCCGAGGACCGCGGCGTCGCCGGGAGCACGCTCGCCGAGGAAGACGAGGGTCAGGTGCAGCGCCTCGGGCGCGACCAGGCGCAGCCCGGGGTCGTCGCCGACGGCGGCCTCGGCCCAGGCACCGAGCGCGGCGCGCACGCCCGCGGGCGGCTCGAGCGCGACGAACAGCCGCATCGGACCTAGGCCGGACGGTCCTCGCCGAGCAGCAGGCGGCGGACCATGTGCAGCGCCACCGTGGTGGAGCGGTCGCGGACGTCCGCGCGCGACCCCGGCAGGTGGATCCGCCGCGTGAGCCGGGCTTCGGCCGTCGAGACGGAGAAGCACACGGTGCCTACCGGCTTCTCCTCCGTTCCCCCGCCGGGCCCCGCGATCCCGGTGATGCCGACCCCCACGTCCGCCCCGAGCGCCGCGCGGGCGCCGTCGGCGAGCGCCTCCGCGACCTCCTCCGAGACCGCGCCCACGCGGGTGATGAGCGCCGGGTCGACCCCGGCCAGGGCAGCCTTCGCCGCGTCGGAGTACACGACGAGCCCGCCGAGCACCCACGCACTGGAGCCCGGGCGCTCGGTGAGGCGGCCGCCGAGCAGCCCGCCCGTGCACGACTCCGCGGTCGCGATCGTGCGCCCGGAGGCCTGGAGCGCGTCGGCGACCTGCTCGTCGACGGAGCGCCCGTCGTCGGAGAAGAGCGTGCCGGCGTGGCGCTCACGCACGATGGCCTCGAAGCGGTCGTAGGCGGCCTGGGCGCGCGGCTCGTAGCGCGTGACCACCTCGACCTCGCCCCGGCGCAGGCAGGTCGTGATCTCCAGGCCGTCGAGGCCGTCGCCGGTGCCCTCGGCGAGCCGCAGGGTCTCGGCGATCTCGGACTCCGGGATCCCGAACAGGCGCAGCATGGTCTGCCGGTACTCGACGGCATCGCCCACCGCCGCGCGGAAGGCCTCGGTCGCCACCGCGGCGGCCCACATCGGCCGCAGCTCCCCCGGCGGGCCCGGGAGCACCACCACCGTGGGCCCCGGGGTGTCGCGCGGCGGGACGACGAGGCCGGGGGCGGTGCCGACGGGCTCGAGGACGGTCGCGCCCTGCGGCACCAGCGCCTGCTTGCGGTTGGCGGCGTGGACCGCGGCGGGGTCCAAATCCGGCCAGCGGGCCAGCAGCGGCTCCACGATCGCCGCGATGCGCTCCGACAGCGCCTCGTCGAGCTGTGGCTCGCGCCCCGTGAAGCGCCCGACGACGTCCGCCGTCAGGTCGTCCGCGGTGGGCCCGAGCCCGCCGGACGTCACTACGAGGTCCATGCCCTCGGCCGCGAAGAAGCGCAGGGCGCCGAGGATGTCGTCCGGGCGGTCGCCGACGACCGCGATGTGCGCGATGTCCACCCCGAGCTCGCGCAGCCGCTCGGCCAGCCAAGGGCCGTTGCGGTCGGTCACCCGCCCCGTGAGCACCTCGGTGCCCGTGACGATGACGCCGGCCCGCGTGCTCACGGGCCGCACACCGGGCGGCGCGACGGCGCGAGGGGGCGGGCGCCGCCCGCCGGGGTGATGACGAACCCGACCGGTTTGGACGACGGCGGCACCCCGCGGGTCTTGCCGTTGACGCGCAGGCGGGCGTTCGTGTTGCCCAGAGCGAGCGTGAAGCGGGACGACTTGAACGTCTGCGTGACGTCGCCGACCCGCAGTGTCGTGCCGATCAGCGTCCCGCGTCCCTTGGCCTTGAGGCAGACGTCGACGTCGCCCGACGGCAGCACCTGGAGGGTGGCGAACCTGCGGGTCGCCTTCTTCGTCGCCTTCGCCGGCTTGCTGGTGGCGGTCGGCGCGGTGCCGGTCGAGGTGGGCGCGGAGGCGGTCGCCGACGGCGTCGAGGTGGTCGGGCGCGTCGACACCGGGTCAGGCGACTGCTTGTTCGTCACGCCGAGGACTACCAGGATCGCGATGACCAGGACGACGAGGACCAAGACGACCGGCACCCGCGAGCGGCCGCCGTAGCCGCCTCCCCCGCCGCCTCCTCCGCGACCGATCGGCCCGCCCATCACCCGGGAGCCGCCACGGGCGCCGCGGTTCGACGAGCTCTGGCGGCGGGGCGCGATGGGGCGCAGCTCGGAGTCGGCCAGGCGCTCGTGGCGCAGCTTGTACTCCTCGACCAGGAGCTTGGCGTCGAGCCCGAGCGCCTCGGCGTAGGTGCGCAGGAACGTCTTGACGAACGTGGGCCCCGGCAGGAGCTCCCACTCCTCGTTCTCGAGCGCACGCAGGTACTTCGCGCGGATCTTCGTCGCCGTCTCGATCTCGGCGATGTCGATGCGGGCGCGCACGCGCGCCTCGCGCAGGGTGGCGCCGATGTCGGGCATGCTCGCTGCGCAGGCTACTCGTCAGCCGGGCCCTCGGCGGCCGGGAGGACGCCGGGGAGCGGGTCGCCGGGCAGCTCGGTGTCCGGCTCGGTCTCGGTGGCGTCCCCGGCCGGGCGGGCGAGGGACGCGAGGACCTGCGGCAGGTCGGACGGGTTCACGAGGACCTGGCGCGGCTTGGAGCCCTCGTAGCCCGAGATCACCCCGCGGCGCTCGAGCATGTCGATGAGCCGCCCGGCGCGGGTGTAGCCCAGGCGCAGACGGCGCTGCAGCATCGACGTGGAGGCGGTCCCCATCTCGACCACGAGCTCGATCGCGTCGCCGAGCAGCGGGTCCTCGTCCGGGTCGAAGCCGTCGTCGGCGGCGTCCGCCGACGGGTCCTCGACCGCCTCGACCTCCTGGAGCAGGTCGTCGCGCAGCTCCGGCTCGCCCTGGGCGGCCCAGAACTCCGTGAGCATCGCGATCTGCGGATCGTCGATGTAGGCGCCCTGGATGCGGTGGAGCTTCGAGGAGCCCACAGCGGAGAAGAGCATGTCGCCCATGCCGAGCAGCGACTCGGCGCCGTTCTGGTCGAGGATCACGCGGGAGTCCGTCTGCGAGGAGACCGAGAAGGCGATCCGGGACGGGACGTTGGCCTTGATCATGCCCGTGATGACGTCCACGCGCGGGCTCTGGGTGGCCAGGACGAGGTGGATGCCGACCGCGCGGGCCTTCTGCGCGATGCGGATGATCGAGTCCTCGACGTCGGCCGGCGCCACCATCATCAGATCGGCGAGCTCGTCGATGACGCAGAGGATGTAGGGCAGCGGCGCCTCGCCCGCCCCCAGGCGGTGCTTGTTCAGCTCGGGCAAGGAGCGCGTCCGCGCCATCGACATGATCCCGTAGCGCCACTCCATCTCCCGCACGAGGTTCTGCAGAGCGTTGGCGGCCGCCCGTGGCGAGGTGATCACCGGCGTGAGCAGGTGCGGCACGGCCTCGTAGTGGTTCAGCTCGACCTGCTTGGGGTCGACCAGGATGAGGCGGACCTCCTCCGGGGTGGCCCGCAGGAGGATCGACGAGAGCATCCCGTTGATGCACGCCGACTTGCCGGCGCCCGTCGTGCCGGCCACGAGGAGGTGCGGCATCTTCGCGAGGTCGGCGGGGATCGCCTTGCCGCTGACGTCCTTGCCCAGCCAGATCGTGAGCGGGCTCGAGCCCTCCGGCGGCGGGCCGTAGACATCGCCGAGGGTCACCATCTTGCGCTTGAGGTTCGGGACCTCGACGCCGACCGCCGTCTTGCCGGGGATCGGGGCCAGGATGCGGATGTCCGTGGCCGCGAGGGCGTAGGCGAGATCGTCCTTCATCTGGGCGACCTTGCTCATCTTGATGCCCGGGGCCAGGCGCAGCTCGTAGCGGGTGATGTGCGGGCCGCTGACGGTGCCGACGACCTGCGCGTCGACGTTGAAGTGCGCGAGGGCCTCGATCAGCCGCTTGCCGACGGCCTCGTTGCCCGCCGTGTCCGGGCGCGCGTCGGCCGCCGAGGAGCGGGTCAGCAGCGCCGGTCGCGGGCGGATCCACTCCACCGCCCCCTCGACGTCGAGCACCGCCTGCTCCCCCACGGGCAGCACGTCGAGGTCGACCTCGGGCTCCTCCGGCGCCGGGGCGGCCCGGCGCCGGGGCGGCGGGGCCGGCTGCGTCGCCTCGGCCTCGGGCTCGGGCTCGCCGAGGAGCTCGGGCAGGTCGGGGGCCGGCGCGGCGAACGGGTCGCCGCCGAAGAGGTCGGGGTAGCGCAGCGCGCCGTCGAGCTCGTGGTCGGCCGGGAGCAGCTCCTCGTCCTCGGCACGGTGCACGCGCAGCTCGTCCTCGGCGCCGGTCGGGTCCGGCGGAACCACGGGCGCGGCCCGGCTGCCGCGGGTGCGCCGAGCCGACCAGTCGCCCGGCTCGGGCTGGTCGTCGCCGTCCGGGGAGGGCGCGCGGGGCGCCCGGAAGGAGCGGGTGGTGTCGGCGGCGGCCGTCGCCGTCGCGCGCATGACGCTCGCGGCGGAGGCGCCCGTTAGGAGCGTGAGGGCGACCAGCAGCCCGAAGACCGCGAGGATGTGGGCGCCGAAGCTGCCGAGTGCGGTCGACGCCAGCCAGTACTCCGCTTCGCCGAGCAGGCCGCCGCGGGCCTCGAAGACCGCGCGCTGCCAGAACGCGCCGTGCGGGCCACCCGGGCCGAGGCCGAGCGTCCCGGCGCCGAGCGCCAGCCCGAGCGCCGCCAGGAGCGTGAGCCCGCCCGCGCGGAACGGGCGGAACGCCGGCATGACGGGGCGCAGGACGAGCAGACCGCCGGCGGCGGCGAGCGCGACCGGGACGCCGTAGCGCAGCAGGCCGAGCGCCCACCGCAGGCCGTCGGTCAGCCCGGCGCCGACCACCCCGCCCTGCCAGCCCCACCACAACGGGAAGACCAGGAACACGGCAAGGGCGAGCAGTCCGAGCCCCACGAGATCGAGGTGGTGCTGCTCGAGCACGGGCAGGCGCGGCAGGCCGGTCTGCGAGGAGCGCCGGGCGCGCGCCCGTCCGGAGGCGCCCCGCCGCTGCGGGGCCCGCACCGAACC
>JBBQZE010000067.1:0-13918 GCA_038207985.1 Solirubrobacterales bacterium | reverse complement strand
GTGGGCGATCCAGGATTCGAACCTGGGACCTCTTCCTTATCAGAGAAGCGCTCTAACCGACTGAGCTAATCGCCCGGGGTCGGCGATTGTAGCGACGGCCCGCGAGGGGCGCGCCCCGGGGATCAGCCCCGGGCGATGCGGCCCGCGAGCGCCAGCGCGGCATCGGTCGAGGCCACCAGGAGCTCGACCTTGTAGCCCGTCCCGCGGGGGCGGACGCGGACGTCGGTGCCCAGCGCGGCGCCGAGGGCGTCAGCGATCTCGGCCATCGCGGCGTGTTGATCCGGGTGCAGCGCGGTGCGGCCGCTGCCCGCCCGGCGACCCGGCGCGGCGGCAGGGAGCCCGGCTTCCCGGGCCTTGGCCTCCGTCACCCGCACCGACCAGCCCTCGGCGGCGGCGGCGCGGGCGAGCCGCCGCCGGTCCGCGTGGTCGGGCGCGAGGAGGAGCGCGCGGCCATGGCCCTCGGTCAGCGCGCCGTCCTCGACGAGCTCGACCGCCTCGTCGGGCAGGTCGAGAAGCCGCAGCAGGTTGGAGACGGCGACCCGCGAGCGGCCCACGCGGCGACCGACCTGCTCGCGGGTGAGGCCGAGCTCCTCGACCAGGGCCGCCACGGCCCGGGCCTCTTCCATCGGGTTGAGGTCCTCCCGGGCCATGTTCTCCACCAGCGCCACCTCGAGCGCCTCGGCGTCGCCGCGGGGGCGGACGAGGGCCGGCAGGGTCTCGAGCCCGGCGAGCTGCGCCGCGCGCCAGCGGCGCTCGCCGGCGACCAGCTCGTAGGTGCCGCCCGCCACCGGGCGGACCAGCACGGGTTGCAGGACGCCGTTCTCGCCGAAGGAGTCGGCGAGCGCCTGGAGCGCCGCCTCGTCGAAGTGCTTGCGCGGCTGGCGCGCGTTCGGCTCGATCATGTCGACCGGGAGCGTCCGGAGGTCCTCACGCTCGACGCCGTCGGCGGGCGCGGAGACGGCGAGGATGGCCCCGAGGCCGCGGCCCATCCCGGTTGGCCTAGCCACGGGCGGTGACCTCCTTCGCGAGCTCGAAGTAGGCGTCGGAGCCGACGCAGCTCGGGTCGTGGTGGATGACCGGAAGCCCGTAGCTCGGCGCCTCGCCGATGCGGACGTTGCGAGGGATGACGGTGTCGAAGACCAGGGCGGGGAAGTGCTCGCGGACCTCGCGCTCGACGTCGCGGGCCAGGCGCGTGCGCCCGTCGTGCATGGTCAGCAGCATCCCGGCGACGGTGAGGCGCGGGTTGAGCTCGCGCTGCACGAGGGAGAGCGTGTCCAGCAGGCCGGCGAGACCCTCCAGGGCGAAGTACTCCGTCTGCACGGGGATGAGCACGCGGTCGGCGGCCACGAGCGCGTTGACCGTCAGCGGTCCCAGCGATGGCGGGCAGTCGAGGATGACGAACGCGAAGCGGTCCTTGACCGTCGCCAGCGCGTCGCGGAGGCGGTTCTCCGAGCCCGGCTGGCGCGGCAGCTCGACGTTCGCGCCGGCGAGGTCCGGGTGCGACGGGAGCACCATGAGGTTGTCGATGCTGGTCGGCAGCAAGGCGGAGGCGGCGTCCGCGTCGCCCATGAGGACGTCGTACACGTTCGGCTCGGCGTCCTTCGGCAGTCCCAGCCCGACGGTCGCGTTCGCCTGCGGGTCGATGTCGACCAGCAGCGTCCGGTGGCCGGCTTCGGCAATGCAGGCCGCGGTGTTGACCGCCGTGGTGGTCTTACCGACGCCGCCCTTCTGGTTGGCGATCGCGTACGTCGTTCCCATGCACCGGCCAGGGTACGACGCCGGGCGGTCGGCAGGGCCCGCCCTCGGCCGGCGATCCCGCGGCGGTGATCGGGCGCTTCCGCGCCATGCCCGCCCGTCGCGGGTACTTGGCGGGCGTCTCGGCGACCTTCACGAAGACGTAGAGCGAGCGGTGGGCAGCGCCGGGGCGCGAGGGTGCCGGCACGATCTCGGCCAGCTCCATGCCCGTCGCAGCGGCCGCGGCCAGCCCGTCCGCCTCCTCCTCCGGGTCGGGGGCGCCCTTCCAGGCGACCAGGCTCCCGCCGGCGACGAGCAACGGCGCGGCGTACTCCACGAGCGCGGTGAGCGGCGCGAGCGCGCGGGCCGTCACGACGTCCTGCGCCCCGAGGCCGGCGACCCACTCCTCCGCCCGGGCGTGCACAGGCATGGCGTTGGTGATCCCCGCCGCCTCGGCGGCGCGCCGCATGTAGGCGACCTTCTTGCCCACGCTCTCCAGCAGGGTCACCTCGGCCCCCGGGAGCGCGACGGCCAGGACGAGCCCGGGGAACCCTGCGCCCGCACCGAGATCCGCGATGCGGGAGGCACCGCGCAGCGGCGCGATGCGGAGGCCGTCCAGGGCATCGGCGAGGTGGGCGTCGACGCCCGTGGCCGGGTCGGTGACCGTGGTCGGCGCGAGTGGGTCGTGCTCGGCGACGTCGAGCAACGCCCGAAGCTGCCGCGCCGACCCCTCCGGCAGCCCGTGCTCCTCGACGAGCGCGGTGATGCGGCTGCGCAGCGCGCTCACGGGGTCCTCGTACGGCGCGGTGTAAAACGTGAAACGCCCCGCGAGGGGCCCAGCACCCTCAGGACTCGCCGGCGGGGCGCACAACGAGCTGGCGGTCCGGCTCCTCGCCCTCGGAGTGCGTGTCGACGTCGCCCCGGTCCCGGAGGAACTCGTGGACGAGACGCCGCTCTCCGGCGGTCATCGCCCCGAGCGGCACCGGGCGGCCCGTGCGAACCGCGGCCTCCGCGGCCTCCGCGGCCTGGTGCTCGATGGCGTCCTGGCGGCGGGCGCGGTAGCCCTCGGCGTCGACGACCACCCGGCGCTGCTCGCCCGCGACGGTCGCCAGCGCGCGTTGCGCGATGTGCTGCACGGCGTCGATGGTCTGGCCGTGGCGGCCGATGAACAGCCCGAGATCCTCGCCGTGCAGGGTCCCGCGCAGCCCGCCGTCGACTGCCTCCACCTCGACCTCCGCCTCGAGCCCGAGGTCAGCGGCCAGGCGCTCGAGGAGCTGCTCGAGGAGCTCGGGCTCCGACGGGACGGCCACTATCGGCGCCGGCCCGTCTTCTTCTTCTTCTTGCGTGCGGAGGGCGGCGGACCGCCCTTCGGGGCGTCCCGGGCCGCCTTCGCGCCGTTGCCCCCGGAGGCTGCGGCGACGCCGGCCGGGACCTTGTCGGGTTTGGGTTGGCCCAGCCCCCCGAACATCGGCTGCGGAGGCGGCAGCGTCCCCGGCCTCCCCGGCACCGCCATCCCCACCGACCGCCGGACGAAGTACTGCTGGCCGACCGTCCAGAAGTTCGTCGTGATCCAGTAGATGAGGAGTCCGGCGGGGAAGTTCAGGATGAAGAAGACGAACACGAACGGCAGCGCGAGCATGATGCGCTTCTGGTTCTTGTCCACCGTCGTGGACATCAGCACGCTCGAGAGCAGCTGCGAGCCCACGTAGAGCACGATGAGGACCGCGAGCACGGTGCCCTTGCCCGGCGCGGTGATGTCCGGGATGAAGAGGAACTGCCCCGTTCCCGGGCGGACGTTCTCGCAGTACGTCTTGGCGATGTCCGTCCCGGCCTTGAACGGCCCGCAGATGTCCTCTTTGAGGTCCTTGCGGAGCATGTAGAACAACGAGATGAACACCGGCATCTGCGCGACGAGCGGCAGGCAGGAGGAGAACGGATTGACCTTGTTCTCCTGGTAGAACTTCATCATCTCCTGGTTCAGGCGCTGCTTGTCGTCCTTGTACTTCGCCTGCAGCACCTTCATCTCCGGCGCGAGCCGCTGCAGCGCCGCCATCGACTTGAACTGCTTGTAGGTCAGCGGCAGGAGGATCGCCCGGACCGTGACGGTCAGCAGGATGATCGAGATGCCCCAGCCCACGCCCAGCGTGTCGTGGAAGAACAGGAGCACCTGTTCGAACACGTTGATGAGCGGCTGGAGGACGTTGGCGAGGACGAAGGGCATGGGGACTCAGCAGTGGGGAGCGGCTGACCGGGACGGGGCGAAGAGTCGCTGGGCCTCCACGGGGTCGTACCCGCCGTGGCTCAGGGGATTGCAGCGCAGCAGCCGCCATCCGGCGAGGACGACTCCTCGAAGTATGCCGTACCGCTTGACGGCCTGCGACGCGTAGGCCGAGCAGGTCGGCTCGTACTTGCAGCGCCGCGGGAGCAGCGGCGAGATCAGGCGCTGGTAGGCCGTGATCGGGGCGACGGCGAGGCGACGCAGCGCCGTCATGGCCCGGGCGCCGAGCCGACGACCTGGGCCACGAGCTCGGCGAGG
The DNA here is from genome assembly GCA_038207985.1 of Solirubrobacterales bacterium. GTDB lineage: Bacteria > Actinomycetota > Thermoleophilia > Solirubrobacterales > Solirubrobacteraceae > Paraconexibacter. The sequence continues at coordinate 9,648 of JBBQZE010000067.1, read as the reverse complement.
GCGGCCCGCATCCCGGCGAGGCCCTCGCGCTCGACGAGCTCGAGGGCGGCAGGGCGAGCGACGATCACGACGTCCTGGCCGGTGGGGAGCCGGGCGGCCTCGACGGCGAAGGCCTCGCGGAGGACCCGCTTGACGCGGTTGCGGTCGACGGCGCCGCCGACCTTCCGGGAGACGGACAGGCCGAGACGCGGACCGGCCGCGAGCTTCGGCGTCGCATCGGGGTCGGAGCGGGGGAACGCGTGCAGGACGAGGAAGCGGTTGCCGTGCGCGCGGCCTTGGCGGTAGACGCGTTCGAACTCGGCGGATCGCGACAGGCGACCGCGCTTGCCGCGCGCGGGGCGCGGGGCCGGCAGGGGCCGCGGCGCCCCTTCCACTAGGCCCCGGGGGCCGTGGCGGCGGGGCGCGGGCTCCCGGCGCGACGCGGCATCGCTAGCGGTCCGAGACCGACAGCCGCTTGCGGCCCTTGTCGCGGCGGCGCTTGAGCACGACGCGGCCCGCCTTCGTGGACATGCGCTCGCGGAACCCGTGGGTGCGGGCGCGCTTGCGCTTCTTGGGCTGGTAGGTGCGCTTCATGGCAGAGGCTCAGGGTCGAGGGCCGTCGTGGGCGACGGAGGGCAGGTCACTGTACCCAGACGCGCTGTGCACAGCCCCGCCGGCCGTTCCGTCCGGTGCCTGTGCACATGTGCGCTGGTACCTCCCGCGAGCGTCGGGTGGCGGTTTCCACCGTCAATTGCGGGATGGGTCACGAGGGCGGCGCGGGCAGCGTCCGAACGCCGCGTTCACGGCCCCAGGGCTCTGCTATGTTCGCCGCCGCCCGCCTCCTCGGGGGCGTCCTCTCCCATGTCGTGCACGCCCTCCGCCAGGAGTCACCCGTCCCTGCCGTGACCCAGGACCTCGCCCATATCTGGACCGCCGTGCAGGATGCGGTTCGCCGTTCCCTCGGCGCCTCGGCGCACGACGTCTGGATCGCTCCGCTCGTCCCCGAGTCGATGGCCGGCCGGACGCTTGTGGTGCGGGCCCCGCCGGAGATCCGCGACTGGGTGGCCGAGCGCTTCGAGCGGCCGTTGAGCCGCGCGGCCGAGGAGGTGCTGGGCGCCGGGGCCCGCGTGGACGTCGTCGGTCCCCCGGTCACCGCGACCCGCAGGCGTGGGACCCCGGCGGAGGCTCTGCCCGAGACGTCCGTGCCCGAGGCCGAGCTCAACCCGAAGCTCACCTTCGACCAGTACGTCATCGGCGACGCGAACCGCTTCGCGCACGCCGCGGCCCTCGCGGTTGCCGAGGGGCCCGGCCAGGCCTACAACCCGCTCTTCATCTACGGCCCCCCCGGGGTCGGCAAGACGCACCTCCTGCACTCGATCGGGCACTACGTGCGCGAGAACCTCAGCGGCATGACCGTCCGCTACACGACGATCGAGCGGTTCACGAACGAGTTCGTCACCGCGCTGCAGGAAGGGTCGAACTCAGCGAAGGAGCGCTTCAAGGACCGCTACCGGCGCAACGACGTGCTGCTCATCGACGACGTCCAGTTCCTCGCGTCGAAGGCGAAGACCGAGGAGGAGTTCTTCCACACCTTCAACGCCCTCTATGACACTGGATCTCAGCTCGTCCTGACGTCGGACCGGCTGCCGCGGGACCTCGACGGCCTCGAGTCCCGCATGCGCGAGCGCTTCGAGTCCGGCCTGGTCACCGACATCCAGGCTCCCGACCTCGCCACCCGCCTCACCGTCCTGCGCAAGCGGGTCCAGCACGACGGCATCGAGCTGGCCGACCCACGCGCGCTCGACGTCGTCGCCGACCGCATCCCCACGAACATCCGGGCCCTCGAGGGCGCGCTGATCCGCGTGGTGGCGTTCGCCTCGCTGACGGGACGCCCCCTCACCGCCGACCTCGCCGAGGAGGTGCTCGACGGGCTCTACGGCCCGGGTGAGGCACGCCGGCCCACCGGGCGCCCGCGCCACGGCGCCGGCTTCGGGCTGCCCACGGTCACCGTCGCCTTCGTGCAGCGCCTCGTCTGCGAGGCGTTCGCCCTGACCGAGGACGAGCTGCTGTCCACCAGCCGGACCGCGCGAGTGGCCTGGCCTCGCCAGGTCGCCATGTATCTCGCCCGTGAGCACACCAGCGAGTCCCTGCCCGCCATCGGCCGCCAGTTCGGCGATCGGACCCACACCACCGTCATGCACGCCGTGCGCCGCACCACCGAGCGCCTCGCCACCGACCCCGAGGCCTACGACGTGGTCCGAGGCCTGACCGCGCGGCTCACCGGCGGCCGGGACGACCGCCGCTCCTGACAGGATCTGCACCGGTCCCACGCGGGCGCTGTGCGCCGCGGGCCCGCTCCTTGCGGCCTTCCGGGGCCGTACTGCACACATGAACACCCCCTGTGACCCCCTTCCCTTGATCAAGAGGTCCCCATCGTGAAGCTGTCCACCACGAGCGCCGAGCTGCTGGGCCAGCTGCAGACCGCCTCCCGCGTCGCCTCGACCCGCAGCGCCGTCCAAGCCCTCTCCGGCGTCCAGGTCCACGCCGCCGGCGGGACCGTCGAGCTCCGGGCCACCGACATGGAGGTCGGCCTCCGCGTCCCGCTCATCGCCCAGGTCGAGGAGGAGGGCACCGTCGTCCTCCCCGCGCGCCTGCTGCTCGACGTCGCCCGCCAGCTTCCAAGCGGGCCGCTGACGATGGAGCTGCGCTCCGCCGAGCAGGACGTCGAGCTGATCTGCGGCCCCGCCCGGTTCCACCTGCGCACGCTGCGCAACGAGGACTTCCCGCCGCTTCCGGACGTGGCCGGTGACGGCTCCCAGGTCGTCCACCTGCCGGCCGCCGCCTTCACGCAGACGATCGCCAAGGTCGCACGCTCGGCCTCCCGCGACGAGACGCGCCCGATCCTCACCGGCATCCTCGTGAGCGCCAGCGGCACCGAGCTGCGGATGGTCGCCACGGACTCCTACCGGCTGTCGGTGAAGGAGACCCGGCTCGAGGTGCCCGTCGACGGAGGCTTCGAGGCCAACGTCCCCGCCCGGGCGCTGCAGGAGCTCGAGCGCATCGTCTCGGCCGGCGGCGCGTCGGAGACGATCGAGATCGGTGTCCGTGCGAACCAGGTCGTCTTCAAGGCCGGCGACGTCGTGCTGAGCTCGCGCTTGATCGACGGCCAGTTCCCGAACTACCGCCAGCTTCTGCCGGAGACCTACGACCACGAGCTGAGCGTCCCGGGCGAGGAGCTCGTCGGCGTCGTGCGGCGCATTTCGCTCATGGCGCAGAAGAACGCCCCGCTGCGGCTGTCGTTCACCGAGGGCGAGCTCACCATCAGCGCGCAGACCCCGGACGTCGGCGAGGCCTCCGAGCCGCTGCCCGTGCCGTTCTCCGGGGAGCCGTTCGAGATCGGCTTCAACCCCGACTTCCTGCGGGACGGCCTCGAGTCCGTCGAGTCGGGCGACGTCGTGCTCAAGCTGATCTCCCCGCTGCGCCCCGGGCTGATCGAGGCCGGTGACGGCTCCGGCTTCCTCTACCTGATCATGCCGATCCGGCTGAACGTCTAGGGCCGACACCCATGCTCGTCCGGCGGCTCCGCGTGCGGGACTTCCGCACCTACGCGGCGGCCGACGTCCGGCTGGGGGCGGGCCTGACCGTGGCCCACGGCCGCAACGGCGCCGGCAAGACGAACCTGCTAGAGGCCCTGTACTTCGGCTGCACCGCGCGGTCGTGTCGCACGTCGAACGAGCGGGAGGTCCTCCGCTTCGGGGCCGAGGCCGCTCGTGTGGAGGTGTCCACGACCGACGCCGACGGCTACGAGCACGAGCTGTTCGTCGGCTTCCAACCTGGGCAGGACAAGCGCTTGCGCGTGGATGGCGCGCCCGTCGAACGGCTCCTCGACGCCCCGGGGCGCCCGCTCGTCAGCGTGTTCCTCCCGGAGCGCCTCGAGCTCGTCAAGGGCCCACCGGCCCTACGGCGCTCACACCTCGACGCGCTGGTCACCGGCCTGTGGCCTACCCGGGCGCAGACCCGGCGCCAGTACTCCGCGGCGCTCGCCCAGCGCAACGCGCTGCTCGCCCGCATCCGTCACGGCGGCCGGCGCGACGCGATGACGGCGTGGGACCTCGAGCTCGCGCGCCACGGAATCGCGCTCCGCGACGACCGCGCGGGAGCCGTCGCCTCGGTGGCCGGTCGCTTCGCCGTGGTGGCCGCGGAGCTCGGGCTCGACGGCGAAGCGGAGCTGCGCTACCGCCCGCGGACGCAAGCCACGTCGGCCGAGGAGCTCACGGGGGAGCTCGCCGAGCGGCTCGACTCCGACCTCGAGCGCGGCTTCACCCAGCACGGGCCGCACCGGGACGACCTGGCCCTGCTGCGCGACGGGCGCGAGCTGCGGACCTACGGCTCGCAGGGCGAGCAGCGTCTGGGCCTCCTCGCGCTGCTGGTGGCCGAGCGGGAGGCGCTCGCCGAAGAGCGCGGCGCCCCGCCGCTGCTCCTGCTCGACGACGTCATGAGCGAGCTCGACGCCGACCGGCGCGGGTTGCTGGTGGCCCGGGTCGCCGCCGCGGGGCAGTGCCTCATCACGACGACGGACCTCGGGCACGTGCCGGGCGGCGACGATTCGTCGGTGGTCCGCCTCGCCGTCGCCGGCGGCGAGGTCGCCGAGCAAGCCGGGGCATTCTAGATGAGGAGTCCCATGGGTTCGCTGCGGCTGATCGGCGGCCCGGACGGCACCCAAGACCACCCGTTCTCTCGACAATTCGGAAGGGTTGCCTTCGAAATCGTGCCGTCCCGGCCATCCGCCCGGGCTGCCGCTCGCCCGGAGCGCCTCATGGAACTCCTCATCCGGTGAAGCACCGCTTCGCGCCGCGCCGCGCCGGAGGGGGCGACGGGCCCATCGGGCGGCTGGTCTCCGGGCTGCAGCCGGCCTCCCTGCTCGCCGAAGTCCAGCGGGTCTGGCCGGATGCCGTGGGGCCCGCGCTCGCGGCTCGGGCCACCCCCACGGCCGCGCGCGAGGGGGTCGTCCACGTGACCTGCGAGAGCGCCACGTGGGCCCACGAGCTCACGCTGATGGCCGACGAGCTGGCCGCGGCGCTGAACGCCAGGATCACCGCGGGCGCGGTCGTCGAGCTGCGGTGCACGGCGGCGCCGGGCCGGAGCTGGGTGAAGCCGTGACGAAGGGGCCGCAGAATATGCACATTTGCAGGTATTTCCAGGTGCCACGAGCAGGCGTTACGACCCCCGGCACTGCTATAGTCACCAGGACAACTTCACCCGTTTCGCCCGGCCGCGTGGTGCGCGCCGGGACCGGAGCGGCCTGAGTCCCTCGGAGGACCATGAGCCAGGACGAATCGAAGCGCGACGGGCAGCGCGGTTCGGCCGGTTACGACGCCCAGGACATCACCGTCCTGGAAGGCCTCGAAGCCGTCCGCACGCGCCCGGGCATGTACATCGGGTCGACGGGCCTGCGCGGCATCCACCACCTCGTCTACGAGGTGGTGGACAACTCGGTCGACGAAGCGCTCGCGGGCTTCTGTTCGCGCGTCGAAGTCACGATCCACCCGGACGAGTCGATCACGGTGGCCGACGACGGCCGTGGCATCCCCGTCTCGAAGATGGAGAAGGAGGACAAGTCCGCCCTGGAGGTCGTCCTCACCGTCCTGCACGCCGGCGGCAAGTTCGGCGACGGGCAGGGCTACAAGGTGTCCGGCGGTCTCCACGGCGTCGGCGTCTCCGTGGTCAACGCGCTCTCGGAGACCCTCGAGGCGGAGATCCGCCGCGACGGCCACGTGTGGCGCCAGACCTACCACCGCGGCAAGCCGGAGAACCCCATCGCCCAGGGTGAGGCTTCGACGGACCACGGCACCACGATCACCTTCCACCCCGACGGTGAGATCTTCGAGGACAAGACCTACGACTACGACGTCCTCGAGCAGCGCCTGCGGGAGACCTCGTTCCTGACGCGCGGCCTGCGTATCACGCTCACCGACGAGCGGGGCGAGGGCAAGCGGGTCGAGTTCCACGCCGAGGGCGGCATCGAGGACTTCGTCAGGCACCTCAACGACGGCAAGGAGAAGCTCGGCCGCAAGGTCATCTACTTCGACGGGGACTCCGAGCGGGAGGGCTACGTCGAGGTCGCGATGCAGTGGAACGGCACCTACCAGGAGTCCGTCTTCTCGTTCGCGAACAACATCAACACGCACGAGGGCGGCTCGCACATGTCGGGCTTCCGGTCGGCGCTCACAAGCCAGATCAACAAGTGGGCCCGCGAGAAGCAGATCCTCAAGGACAAGGACCCGGAGCTCTCCGGCGAGGACGTCCGTGAGGGCCTCACGGCGATCATCTCCGTGAAGCTCGCCGATCCGCAGTTCGAGGGCCAGACGAAGACCAAGCTCGGCAATCCGGGTATGGCGGGGCACGTGCAGCGTGTGGTCAACGCCGGCCTCGCGGAGTTCCTCGAGGAGAACCCGCAGGAGGCCAAGGCGATCGTCTCCAAGGCGGTGCAGGCCGCCCAGGCCCGGTCCGCCGCGCGCAAGGCCCGTGACCTCACGCGCCGCAAGAGCGCGCTGGAGAACTCACGCCTGCCCGGCAAGCTCGCCGACTGCTCCGTCAAGGACCCGTCCTTGGCCGAGATCTTCGTGGTGGAGGGCGACTCCGCCGGTGGCTCGGCCAAGCAGGGCCGCGACCGCCACACGCAGGCCGTGCTGCCCTTGCGCGGCAAGATCCTCAACGTCGAGAAGGCGCGGATCGACAAGGTGCTCGCCAACACCGAGGTGCAGGCGCTGATCACCGCGATCGGCACCGGGGTGCGCGACGAGTTCAACATCGAGAACGCCCGCTACCACAAGGTGATCCTGATGACGGACGCCGACGTGGACGGCGCGCACATCCGCACGCTGATCCTCACGCTGATGTTCCGCGAGATGCCAGAGCTCTTCGAGGCGGGCTTCGTCTACATCGCCAAGCCGCCGCTGTACAAGCTCAAGCAGGGGCGCAACGAGCGCTACATCGAGCGCGAGGCAGAGCTCGAGGAGGTGCTGCTGGCCGACAAGTTCGAGAAGTTCGAGATCCTCGACCGCCACGGCCGCCAGTTCAAGCTCACCGAGACCCGCTGGCAGCGCTATTGCCGGCTGCTCAAGCAGCTCGAGGGCTGGGGCTCGACGCTGCGCGCGGTGCACGGCGCCCGCGCCGTCGGCTTCCTCGAGGAGTCCAACCTGCTCGCCGAGCACATCGCGACCTCGGAGGACGCCGTGGCGCTGTTCGCGCGCACGGAGGACGCGAAGGCGACGCTGGTGACCGAACTCCTCTCCGAGGAGGACGGCGACCTCGTCGTCCGCGGCGTCGAGAACAAGACCGGCCTGGCGCAGACCCACCGGCTGCCACGGGCGCTGTTCGACTCGAAGGAGTACCGGGAGTTCGTGAAGGTCCACCTGCAGATCGCGGAGCTCGCCGGCACGCCGGCCTTCACGGTGACCCTCGGCGACCGCACCGAGGAGGCGACGTCGTTCGAGGCGCTCCGCCAGACCGTGCTGTCGGTCGCCCAGCGCGGCGTGACGCTCAACCGCTTCAAGGGCCTCGGCGAGATGAACGCCGACCAGCTCGCCGACACGACGATGAACCCGGCCTCTCGCACGCTGCAGCAGGTGAGTATCGAGGACGCCGCCGACGCCGACCGCCTCTTCTCCATGCTCATGGGCGACGTGGTCGAGCACCGGCGTGAGTTCATCGAGGACAACGCCCTCGCGGCGACGGTGGACGTCTGATGAGCTCGACGGACGTGTTCAACGGCGGCAACGTGGAGCCGCGCGCGCTCGAGGACGAGATGAAGAGCGCCTACCTCGACTACGCGATGAGCGTGATCGTGGGCCGCGCCCTCCCGGACGTGCGCGACGGCCTCAAGCCCGTGCACCGGCGGGTGCTCTACGGCATGAACGACCTGGGCCTCCAGCCCAACCGGCCCTACTCGAAGTGCGCGAAGATCGTCGGGGAGGTGATGGGCAACTACCACCCCCACGGCGACGCGTCGATCTACGACACGCTCGTCCGGATGGCCCAGGACTTCTCCCTGCGCTACACGCTCGTCGACGGGCAGGGCAACTTCGGCTCGGTCGACGGCGACGCGGCTGCGGCTATGCGATACACAGAGGCGCGACTGTCGCGCCTGGCCACGGAGATGCTCCGTGACCTCGACATGGACACGGTCGACTTCGTGCCCAACTACGACGGCTCCAAGCGCGAGCCCGTCGTGCTCCCGTCGCGGTTCCCGAACCTGCTGGTCAACGGCTCGGCTGGCATCGCCGTCGGCATGGCGACGAACATCCCGCCGCACAACCTGCGCGAGGTCGTCAACGCGGTCAACGCATACATCGACGATCCGGACATCGGCGCCGAGGAGCTTATGACGCACGTGTCGGGTCCCGACTTCCCGACGGGCGGGATCATCCTCGGCCGGCAGGGCATCCGCGATGCCTACGAGACCGGCCGCGGCCGGGTGCGCGTGCGGGCCAAGGTCGGCGTCGAGGACATCCAGCGCGGCAAGGAGGCGCTGATCGTCACCGAGCTCCCGTTCCAGGTGCGCAAGGGCGGCGAGGGTGGCTTGATCACGAAGATCGCCGACCTGGTCAACGACAAGAAGATCCCCGAGATCTCCGACATCCGCGACGAGTCCGACCGCCGCGGGATGCGGCTGGTCATCGAGCTCAAGCGCGACGTGCTGCCGAAGGTGGTGCTGAACAAGCTCTACAAGCACACGCCGATGCAGTCGACGTTCGGCGTGAACATGGTCGCGCTGGTCGACGGCGTCCCGCGCACCCTGTCGCTGCGCGAGGTCATCCACGCGTACGTGACCCACCAGCGCGAGGTCATCGTCCGGCGTTCGAAGTTCGAGCTCGCGCAGCGCGAGGCGCGCGCGCACGTGCTCGAGGGCCTGCTGATCGCGCTGGACAACCTCGACGCGATCATCGACCTCATCCGCTCCTCCCCGAACCGGGACGCGGCGCGGATGGGCCTGATGGACTCGTTCGCGCTCTCCCAGATCCAGGCCGAGGCGATCCTGCAGCTGCGCCTGTCGCAGCTCACCGCGCTCGAGTCGGGCGAGATCAAGCAGGAGCACGCCGACGTGACGGAGCGCATCGGTGAGCTGAGGGGGCTGCTCGGCGACGAGGGGCTCGTCATGGCGCTGATCAAGGAGGAGCTTGCCGAGCTCACCGAGCGCTACGGCGACGAGCGGCGCACGCTCATCCAGGACTCCGAGGACGAGCTCGACATCGAGGACCTGATCGCCGACCAGCAGATGGTCATCACGATCACCCACACGGGCTACATCAAGTCGCTGCCGCTGGCGACCTACCGCCAGCAGCAGCGCGGCGGCGTGGGCGTCACCGGGATGGACATGAAGGACGGCGACTACATCGAGCATCTCTTCGTGTGCTCGTCGCACGACTACCTGCTGTTCTTCTCCAACCGCGGCAAGGTCTACCGCTCGAAGGTCTACGAGCTGCCGGAGGCGTCGCGGACCAGCAAGGGCCGCGCGCTGGTCAACGTCCTGCCGCTGCGCGAGGGCGAGCGCGTGCAGTCCGTGCTCTCCACGCGCGACTTCCGTGAGTCGCAGTACCTCGTGTTCGCCACGCGGTCGGGCGTCGTCAAGAAGACGGACTTCCTCGCCTACAACACGCCGATCAAGGC
>JBBQZE010000066.1:0-14143 GCA_038207985.1 Solirubrobacterales bacterium | reverse complement strand
CGCAGCGAAGTCGACGGCGTGGACGAGGACGCGGGCCGACGCGGCCGGCTCCCCGGTCCGCGCGCGAACCGCCTCGTTCATCCAGCGGTAGTAGAGGATCGTGCTCTCGGGCGACATCCCGCCGAGCACGCCGACGAGGCGGACGGCGCCGGCCCGTCAGGCGACGGCTGCGCGCTCGCGCGGACCCTCGCCGATGTATTTCGCCGTCGGACGGATCAGGCGGGCCTCACGCTTCTGCTCGAGGATGTGCGCGCACCAGCCGGCGACGCGGGCGCAGGTGAACATCGGGGTGAACAGGTCAGCCGGGACCTTCGCGAGGTCGAGGATGACCGCCGACCAGAACTCGACGTTCGTGGCCAGCACGCGGTCGGGCTTGCGCGCCTTGAGCTCGGCGAGAGCTGCCTTCTCCAGTGCCTCAGCGACCTCGAAGCGCGGCGAGCCGAGCTCGGAGGCGACGCGGCGCAGCACGCGGGCGCGCGGGTCCTCGGCGCGGTAGACGCGGTGGCCGAAGCCCATCAGGCGGTCGCCGCGATCCAGCGCGTCCTTGACCCACTTCTCGGCGTCGCCGGTCTCCTCGACGCCCTCGATCATCTGCAGCACGCGCGACGGCGCGCCACCGTGCAGCGGGCCGGAAAGCGCCCCGACCGCGCTGGAGAGCGCGGCGGCGCAGTCGGCGCCGGTCGAGGTGACGACGCGGGCGGTGAAGGTCGACGCGTTCATGCCGTGCTCGGCGGCGGAGATCCAGTAGGCGTCGATCGCCTTGGCGTGGTTCGGGTCGACCTCGCCGCGCCAGCGCATGAGGAAGCGCTGCGCGATGGTCGCCTGCTCGTCGATCTCGGTCTGCGGGACCCACGGCTGGCCGAGGCCGCGCGCGGACTGCGCGACGAAGCTCAGTGCCTGGACGGAGGCGCGGGCGAGGTCGTCGCGTGCCTGCTCGTCGGTGATGTCGATGACGGCCTTGTAGCCGTACTCGGGGGCGAGCATCGCCAGCGCCGCCTGCACGTCGACGCGGTGGTCGCCGGAGCGGACGAGCAGCGGGTGCGGCTGCGCCGGGGCGAGGCCGGGCTCGAACGATCCGTCGACGAGCAGGCCCCAGACCTTCTCGTAGGGCACCTGGCCCACGAGGTCCTCGATGTCGACGCCGCGGTAGCGGAGTGACCCGCCCTCCTTGTCCGGCTCGGCGATCGTCGTGGCGAAGGCGACGACGCCTTCGAGGCCGGACTGGACTTCGCTCATGCCCCGGAATGTAACGTCGTCAGTCGAAACGCGAGCGGCCGCCTGCGGCTGCGAGGACCATCGCCGCCAGGCGATACCCGCGGCCGCCTGCGGCTGCGAGGACCATCGCCGCCAGGCGATACCCGCGGCGGGACTAGCATCGGCCCGTGACGTCGAGGCCACCGACCGTGAGCGTGGTGATGCCCGTCCACAACTGCGCGGCGCACCTCGACGAGAGCGTCGCGAGCATCCTCGGTCAGACCTTGTCGGACTTCGAGCTCGTCATCCTCGACAACGGCTCGACCGACGGGTCGCGCGAGCGGCTTCGGGAGCTGGCCCGCGCCGAGGCCCGGATCCGCTTGGTCGAGGTCGACGGCCCACTCGGCGTCGGGGCGAGCTCCGACGCGGTGGCGCGCATGGCCCGCGCGCGCCTCATCGCCCGCATGGACGCCGACGACGTCGCTCTGCCCGAGCGCCTCGAGCGCCAGGTGGCCCTGCTGCTGTCCGCGCCCGACGTGGTCCTCGTCGGCTGTGCAGCCCTGGGGATCGACGCCCAGGGCCGGCCCGGGCGGCCGGCGGACCTCCGTGCGCTCGTGCGTGGTGGCAGCCGCCCGCCCATCCCCCACTCGAGCGTCGTGTTCACCCGCGAGGCCTTCGAGGCGGTGGGCGGCTACGTCGACGAGGACGGCGGCCCCGTCGACAGTGCCTTCATCACGCGGATGGCGCGGCACGGGCGCGTGCTCGTGTTGACCGAGCCCTTGCTGCACTACCGCTTCGTCGCGGCGTCGGCCACCGCTGCCGACGAGTTGGACGACGCCTCCGGCGCCGCCGGCTGGTCGGCGGGCGAGCGCGTCGACGAGGCGGTCCGGCTCCTCTACCTCCGCGAGGCCCACCGCCTGTGGGCCGGAGATCGACCCCGACTGCTCGAGGAGCTCGTCGCCCGCCGGCTGCTCCGGCCCCGGGGCTCGGTCCTGCGCGCCGTCGCGTGGGGCCTGGCGGCGCAGGCGCAACCCCGGGCGCTGCGGTTGGTGCTCCGCACGCTCAAGCGCGCGCACAACGCGGTGCTGCGGCGGCGCCTCACGGGCGTCGCCTGGGTCCGTTGGACGCCGACGTGACGCTGCTCGCCTTGGGCCTGGACGCGTTCGGTGCCCGCTTCCTCCGCCGGCTGGCAGCGGACGGCGCCCTACCCAACTTGACCGCCGCGGGAGCGCTGGACTCCGTGGTCGGCGTGCGCGCTCCGGTCGACATCGCGCCCGACGCGGTGTGGCCCGCGTTCGCCACGGGCGCGCCGATCGAGCGCCACGGGCGCTACGGGGAGTGGGTGTGGGATCCCGCGGCGATGGACGTCCGCAGGACGGGCACGCTGCCGATGCCGCCGTTCTGGGCCGGCGCACCGGACGTCTCCGTCGGCTGCCTCGACCTGCCCACGGCCCCCGTGGCCACGGGCGGCGAGTCGTTCATGGTGACCGGGTGGGGGCCGCACGACGCCCAGGACCTCCGCCAGAGCGTCCCGGCCGCAGCCCGGGGCCGCATCGGGGAGCACCCGTTCGGGCGCACGGCGCTCACCCCACGCGGGCCGGGAGACCGGGCCGACTTCGAGGCGCTGGCCGCGCGCTGCATCGCGGGCGTCGACGCCCGCGCGCAGGCGCTCGCGACGCTCGTCGCGCAGCACCCCTGCGATCTGCTCGTCGCGGTCTTCTGCGAGCTGCACCACCTCGGCCACCTCGGCTGGCAGGAGATCGAGCCCCAGGACCCGACCTACGCGGGCCTGCCCCGCCTCGGTGATCCGAGCCGCTCGCCGCTGCACGCGATCGCCCAAGGGATCGACGCGGCGGCGGGACGCCTCCTGGCCGTGCTTCCGCCGGGCAGCCGCGCGGTCGCCTTCGCGCCGCACGGCATGCGGCCGACAGCGGGCCAGCCCGACCCCCTCGGCAAGCTCCTCGTCCTATGGGGTTTCGCGGCCGCGCCGGCGCCGTCGCGGCCGTCGTCGGCCGTCTCGAGCACGGTGGCGGCGCTCAAGCGCCGCGCCCCCAAGCCGGTCAAGCGCATGTGGTACGACCGCGTGCCGCTCCACGTCATCGACGCGGTCAGCCGCGTCAACGCCCAGCCGCAGTACGACTGGGGTCGCACGCGCGCGTTCTCGCTGGCGTCCGACCAGAACGGCTGGGTCCGGGTGAATCTGCGGGGCCGCGAGCGAGACGGGATCGTCGACCCCGCGGACGCACCGGCCCTGCTGGACGAGCTCGAGGCCCGGCTGCGCGTGCTCAGCGATCCGGCGGGCGCGCGCCTGGTCGCCCGCATGGCGCGACCGTCCCTGGCCAACCCTGCGCTGCCGGACGTCGTGCTGGCGTGGACGCGCGCCGCCCACGGAGGGGTCATGGCGGTCGACGGGCATCCCTGCGACATCGCGATGAGCGCCCCGGCGAAGCGCGGAGAGCACGAGGATGACGGGTTCCTCGCCGGCCCGGCGGAGCTTGTCGGCGCCGAACCGATCGACGTGGCCGGGCTCGGCCACGCTCTGCTGGCCGCGACCCGCCGTCAGCGGCGGGACGCGGGCGGCACCTGACCTGCGGTCACCCTTCCTCGGCCAACCGGGCCGCCAGGCGCAGGACGAGGGCGAGCAGGGTCAGGGTCGGGTTCGCCCAGCCAGAGGTCGGGAAGACCGCGGCGGACGCGACGTGCAGGCCCGCGACCCCGTGGACCTGCAGGTCGGTGTCGACGACGCCGTGTCGCCCCATCGGGGCTCCCCCGGAGTGGTGGTGGCCGGGACCGACCACGGCCTGCCACCCCGCGTCGTCGTCGAGCGGCGGGAACGCGATCGCGAGCCGCCCGAGGCGCGCGGCCGCGAGCCGGCGGGCCACGAGCGCGGTGAAGGCCGCCAGCGTGCGGCGCTCGGCCTCTCCGACCCACCAGCGCACCTCGGCCCGCGGGACGCCGAGCGGGTCGCGGTCGGGGCGCAGGGCGACCGACCCGGCGGTCCCGGGCGCCGTCTCGCACTGGACCACCAGGTGCCCCTGCGAGACGACTTCCCCCGGGCGCAGGCCCCACCGGACCGCGCCCCAGGCGATCCGCGCGACGTCCATCGGCGCACCGGCGAGCGCGGGGAGCTCGTGCAGTGCCCCGGCGACGTCGCGGCCCCGCACGGCCGTCACTGCGCGCCGGCCGGCGGCGCCGGAGGACCCCGTCGCCCCCTCCCAGTTCGCGTCCGCCGCCACGGCCAGCGCGGCATGGTCGCGCTGCCAGGCGGCGCTCGCAGCGAGCTTCGGACGGATGCGCCCACGGCCGGGACTGACGCGCGACCGCAGGCGCCGGACGGCGGCCGGACCTGCCGGTGCGAGCTCCGGCCGGACGAACGCGTGGTCGCCGAAGCCGCGGCCGAGCGCGCGGAGCACCGGCTCCGGGGCCACGTCGCCGAGCGCGTGCAGCAGGAGCCGCAGCGTCGCGACGGTGCCCAGGCAGAGGACGACGCGGTCGGCCACCACGAGTCGGGCGTGCTCCGCCGGCCCGCCCACCCGTACCCCCGTGACGCGGCCCGACGCGACGTCCAGCCCGGTCACCGGGGCACCCGTGACCACGGTGACCTCCCGCGATGCGGCGAGCGCCGCGCGGTGCGCCGCGCCGAGGTCCGGCCGGGCAGCGGTCTGCGACCACCGGAGCTCGAGCCCGTCACCGAGGGCGCCGTGCGGTGCGGGCTCCGTGGCCGGCCAGCTCGCCGCGTCGTAGCCCACCGACGGCAGGCCGAGTGTCGCCTCCGCGCCCGGGATCCAGCCGGCGACCTCGGCCTCGGTCACGGGCCACCCGCTGCCGGGGACCCACGGGCGGGGGGCGAAGTCGAGGGCCGACAGCGGGATGACCTGCGCCGACCACAGCGCCGTCGTGCCGCCGAGGCCAGACGCGCGGCCCGCATGGAACGCGTCCCGTCCGAAACCGGTCGACACGGCCGTGTCCCCGGGTGCGTCCGGCGTCGCCGCGTCCCCGCCCGCCTCGAGGACGAGGACCCGCCGGCCGCGGCGCTCCAGCTCGAGCGCGAGGGTCAACCCGGCCGCGCCCGCACCGACGACGCACACGTCGGCGCGAGCGTCGACCGGCAGCTCACCGAGACCGATGATCACCCGCGGCAGCCTCGCACGGTGCGGTGCGGCGTGGCCGGTGGGTGGGCGGACACCCGCCGGTAAGCTCGCGCCATGCCCACCGACGCCGGCCTGCTCTTCCGCCCCGTGACCGAGCTGGCCGAGGCGGTGCGCTCCGGCGAGCTGTCCGCCCGCGAGCTCGTGCAGGCCTCCCTCGATCGCATCGAGGCGCTGAACCCACAGCTCAACGCGTTCGTCGACGTGTTCGCCGAAGAGGCGCTGGCGGAGGCGGACGGCATCGCGAAGGGCGACCCGCGGCCGTTCGCCGGCGTGCCGATCGCGATCAAGAACAACCGCGCCGTGGCGGGGCGACGACTGACCTTCGCGGCGAACTTCCTCGGCGACTTCGTCGCGCCGACGGACGACAACGTCGTCATGCGCTTCAAGCGCGCGGGCTTCGTCATCGTCGGCACGACGACCCTCCCGGAGTACGGGATCCTCCCGAGCACGGAGACCGCGCGCTTCGGCGTGACGCGCAACCCCTGGGACCTCGGCCGGACGCCGGGCGGCTCGAGCGGCGGGTCGGCTGTGGCGGTCGCCAGCGGCATGGTGCCGATCGCGCACGCCACGGACGGCGGCGGCTCCACGCGCATTCCCGCCGCGTGCTGCGGGCTGGTCGGGCTGAAGCCGCAGCGCGGACGCATCTCCGCCGGGCCCGCGCTCGGGGAGAGCTTCCTGGTGCAGGACGGCGTGCTCACCCGCTCCGTCGCCGAGACCGCGCGCGCGCTCGACCTCCTGCACGGCTACGAGCTCGGCGACTCGTCCTGGGCCGCTCCGCCGAGCGAACCGTTCGCGGATGCCGCCAGCCGCACCCCGGGCCGCTTGCGCATCGCGCTCTCGACCGCCCCGCCGCTCGCCGACTCCCCCGTCGATCCCGTCTGTGCCCAAGCCGCCCACGACACCGGGAAGCTGCTCGAGTCTTTGGGCCACGAGGTCGTCGAGGTCACGGACCCGCCGTGGACCGTCCCGGGGATGCTCGAGCTCTTCACGGCCTCCTTCGGCCCTGCGGTCTCCACGCAGATCGCGTTCGGCGCGCTGCTCGCGGGCCGGGAGCCCGTCGAGGAGGACATGGAGGCGCTGAGCTGGGCGATCTGGAACGTCTCGCAGGGCATCACGAGCGTCCAGGCGCAGGTCGCCGCGGTGCAGCTCCAGAGCTTCGCGCGCCAGATGGTCACCTGGACCGCGGACTACGACGCCGTGCTCACCCCGGCGCTCGCGGAGGCGCCGGTCGCGATCGGCGTCCTCGACCCGACGCTCCCCGAGGCGATGGCGACGTTCGCCCGCTCGGGCCAGTTCACGCCTTACACGGCGATCTCGAACGTCACCGGCTCCCCGGCGATCTCCCTGCCGCTCGCGGCGCGCCCGTACGGCGACGCGGTCGCCGGGCTGCCGGGCGGATACCAGCTCTTCGGCCAGCCCGGCGGGGAGGGCGCGCTCCTCGCGCTCTCCGCGCAGCTCGAGGAGGCCGCACCCTGGGCCGAGCGACGCGCGCCGGTCAGCTAGGGGCGTCGGGCGCGAGCCGCCGCAGGACCGAGACGGGCGGGCCCTCGACGAGCCCCCCGCGGACGGACCGTTCTCCGCTCGGGCGTGGCGCGCGGGCAGCGCGCAGGCGCCACTAGCGTGGAGGGCTCCCCGTGACCGCCGCCTCCCCGCCTTTGCGCGCTCGCAACGCGCCCGAGCAGTACGACGACCTGGCCGGCGCCTGGTGGGACGAGCAGGGGCCGTTCGCCGCGCTGCACTGGCTCGCGGGGACCCGCGCCGAGCTCGTGCCCCCGCCGTCGCGTCCGGGCGCCCTCCTCGTCGACCTGGGGTGCGGCGGCGGGCTGATGGCCCCCCGCCTCCCGCCGGGCTTCCGCCACGTCGGCGTCGACCAGAACGCCGCGGCACTCGCCCAGGCCGCCGAACGCGGAGTCGAGCCGGTCCAGGCCGACGTCACGCGCACCGGGCTGCCGGGCGGCGACGCCGAGGTCGTCATCGCGGGCGAGCTCATCGAACACGTGGAGGACCTTCCGGGGCTCGTCGCGGAGATCGCGCGGCTGCTGGCCCCGGGCGGCGTCGTCGTGTGGGACACGATCAACGACACGCGCTGGGCGCGGCTCTCGCTGGTGACCGTGGGCGAGCGCCTGCCGGGCGGCCCGCCACGCCACATCCACGATCCACGGCTGTTCGTCGCGCCCGAGCGCCTCGAGGCCTTGATGCGCGCGGAGGGCCTAGCGACCGAGGAGTGCTTCGGCCTGCGGGTCAGCGCCCCGGACTACCTCCGCTTCCTGCGCGACCGCTCCGCGACCGTGCGCATGGTTCGCACCCGCTCGCTCGCCGCGCTGTACGCCGGCACCGCCCGGAAGGCCGCGGCATGAGCGCGACCGTCACCGCGCTGCACTCCGCGTTCCCGCCCAAGCGCACCCAGCAGGAGCTGTGGGACGGCTACTTCGAGGCGCACTACGAGGGCTCCGACCTCGCGCGGCGCGTCTTCGCTGGCACGGGCATCGAGACGCGCCACGGCACCACGGACCCGCTGCTCGAGGACGTCTCGACGTGGAGCACGGGGCAGCGGATGGCGCGCTTCGCCACCGACGCGCTCCCGCTCGGCACCGAGGCGGTCGCCGGCGCGCTCGCCGACGCGGGCCTGGAGGCCGCGGACGTCGACGCGTTCACGGTCGTGTCGTGCACGGGCTACGCGACGCCCGGCCTCGACATCCTCATCGCCCGCGACCTCGGCATGCCGGTCGGCGTCCAGCGCCTCCACGTCGGGCACATGGGCTGCTACGCCGCGATCCCCGGCCTCGCGGCGACCTCCGACGCGGTCGCCGCCCGCGGGCAGACCGCCGTGATGCTCTGCCTCGAGCTCACCTCGCTGCACGTCCAGACGCCGACCGACGACGCCGAGCAGGTCGTGGCGCACGCGCTCTTCGCCGACGCCGCGAGCGCCGTGGCCGTCCAGCCCGGCGAGGACGTGCGGGGTCTCCGGGTCGTCGACATCGCGGCGCGCACGGACGTCGCCCGCTCCGGGCTGATGACGTGGGACGTCACCGACCTCGGCTTCCGCATGGGGCTCTCCCCGCGCGTGCCCGCCGTGCTGCGCAAGCACGTCGAGGCGACCGTCGCCGACCTGCTCGGCCCGCACGACCTCGCCGTGGCCGACGTCGCGGGCTGGGCCGTCCACCCCGGCGGCCCGCGCATCGTCGAAGTCGTGCAGAAGAAGCTGGCGCTTTCCGACGAGCAGGTGGCGGAGAGCAACGCCGTGCTGCGCGACTGCGGCAACTGCTCCTCGCCGACGGTGCTGCTCGTGCTCGAGCGCATGGTCGCCGGCGGCCGCCTGGAGCGCGGCGACCACGTCGTCGCCATGGCCTTCGGCCCGGGCCTCACGCTCTACATGGCGCTGCTCGAAGTCACCTGAGCGGGCTCAGGCGGGCGGGTCGACCCAGGCACGGCCCTCGCGCTCGACGCCCTCGCCGCCGAGCACCACCCTGACCGTCCGCGCCAGGATCCGGGCGTCCAGCGCGAGCGAGCGGTGGGCGACGTACCAGCGGTCGAGCTCGATGCGCTCGGGCCAGCTCAGCGTCGTGCGGCCGTGGACCTGCGCCCAGCCCGTGACGCCGGGCTTGACCAGCAGGCGCTCGCGCTGGCGCGCGTCGTAGGTGGCGACCTGGTGCGGGAGGGTCGGCCGCGGGCCGACGAGCGTCATCTCGCCGCGGAGGATGTTGACGAGCTGGGGCAGCTCGTCGATCGACGTGCGCCGCAGGAAGCGCCCCAGACGGGTGATGCGCGCATCGCCCTTGTCGATCGCAAGGCCCGCACCGATGCGCTCGGCACCCGCGACCATCGTGCGCAGCTTGACCACCTCGAACTCCGCACCGCCGCGGCCGACCCGTCGCTGTCGAAAGATCGGGCTGCCGGGCGACTCGACGCTGACGAGCGCCGCGACGAGGGCGAGCGGGAGCGCAAGGAGGAGCAGCGCGGCGCCCGCGACGACGACGTCGAGCACCCGCCGCAACGCGTCGGGTGCTCCGCTGCCCGCGGCGGCGATCGGGCCGTCCGGACCGACGCGCAGCCCGTCCGCGCGCATCTGCGCGCGCAGCACGGCGTGCCGGTCGTCGGCGCTCACCGCGTGCCCTCCGCGGGCGCCCAGCCCGCCTCCGGCGCGCCGTGGCGGAGCCGGTCGACGAGGCCCGCCGCGATCGAGGCGGTCACCAGGACGTAGTAGCGGCAGAGCAGGAAGGGGCGCGCGCGCAGCACGCGGACGACGCTGGGGGGAATCGGCTCCATCTTGGAGCCCATTTCCCCAACGGGCGGCGCGGCCGCGCCCGCGAGGACCGCGAGCTGCGCCGCGAGGGCGAGGCGGTCGAGGCGGCCCGCGCGGCCGCGACCGACGCGGTGGAGGCCCGAGGCGAGCGCCGCCACGTGGAGGAACGGGCTGGCGTAGCGCAGCCAGCGGTGGCTGGCGAGGGCGAGCAGGTAGCGCGGCGGCAGGCCGCGGGGGTCGAGGAGGCCGCCGCGGCCCGGGTCGCGGGCGACGATGCCCCAGGCGCGGGCCATCATCCGGCGCTTGCGCTGCCACTCGCCGTCCAGCGAGGGCACCATCGCCTCTTGCGCGCGCGCCTCCGGGACGTCCACGGCCAGCAGCCCCTGGCGCACGACCTGGTGCGGGAGCGCGAGGTCGTGGCCGAGGTCCGCGCGCAGGCGCGGCCACAGGCCGGCCCGCAGCGCGTAGATCGCGCCGTTGCCCGCGGTGACGGAGTGCCAGTCGCTCTCGCGCTTGCGCATGGCGAGCTCCCGGCCCCAGTAGGCGCCCTCCTGGTTCGGCGCCGCGGCGTCGCCCGCTCGGACGAACGCGACGTGCCCGCAGGCGTAGCCGACCGCCGGGTCCGCGAACGCGCCGACGAGGGCCGCGAGCGCGCCGGACTGCCACGTCGTGTTCGCGTCGCAGAACGCCAGCAGCTCGCCCTCGGCGTGAGCGACCCCGGCGGCCTGCGCGGCGTGCTTGCCGCCGCGGGGGAGCTCGAGCACGACGTGGGCGCCGGCCTCGCGGGCGCACGCCGCGGTCGCGTCGGGCGACCCGTCGCAGGCGACGACGACGCGCGGGGGCGGCTCCTGCGCCAGCAGCGCCGCGACGGTCCGGGCGATCACCCGCTCCTCCGCGTAGGCCGCCACGACGACGGTCACGGCTGCGGCGGCGGGCGAGGGCGAGGGGCCGGCGGCGTTCTGACCGGGGTCGACCCCGGCATCCCGGGGTGAAGCCCGGTCAGAAGCGACGCGGCCCCAGCCGCGCCGCGCGGAGAGCCGGAGGAAGGCGTCCCAGCCCGCGTGGGTCCAGGCGACGAGGGCGAGGGCGACGAGCTGCACGACCCGTGCAGGATCGCAGGGCGGTCCGCCGCCGCGCCGCCCGCGCCCCTGCGATGCTCCGGAGCTTGCCCGGCTTCATCCCGCTCCCCGAGCGCAGCGCCAAGCCCCGGTCGACCGGTCTGACCCACGTCCTCGACGGCGGCCTGGGCCCCGGCGAGGCCGAGAGCCTGCTCGCGGTCGCCGGCTCGCACATCGACCTCGTCCGCCTCGGATGGGGCTCCGCGCTCGTGACCGACGGCCTCGCCGAGAAGCTGGCCGTCTTCGCGCGCCACGACGTCCCTGTGATGCTCGGCGGCACCCTCACCGAGCTCGCTTGGGCGCACGGCCGGCTCGCCGAGCTGTGCGACTGGATCGAGGAGCTCGGCATCGACCGCATCGAGGTCTCCTCGGGCACGATCGCGATCCCTGTCGAGGAGAAGGTCCGCCTCGTCGAGCAGCTCGCGGGGCGCTTCACGGTCTACGCCGAGGTCGGCGAGAAGGCGACGACCTCGATCATGGCCCCCTACCGCTGGGTCGAGGAGATCGGGGCGATGCTCGAGGCCGGCGCCGAGCTCGTGGTCTGCGAGGGCCGCGCGGGCGGCACGGCCGGGCTGCACCGCGCCACCACCGAGACCCGGACCGGCCTCGTCGAAGAGATCGCCCACTCCTTCGACCCGGCGCGGCTCGTCTTCGAGGCGCCGCGCGACGACCAGCAGATCTGGTTCGTCACGCGCTTCGGCCCGGACGTCAACCTCGGCAACATCCCGCCGGCGTCCGCGGTCTCGCTCGCCAGCCTGCGCGTCGGCCTGCGCTCGGACACGCTCGAGGCGTTCCACCCGACCACCGATGGCTGAGCGCGCCGACTTCGAGGTCGCCGTCCTGCTCACGGGGGTCGGCAAGCGCCACGACATCGTCTCCGCCTTCGCCCGCCACGCGTTCACCATCGCGGCGGACCCGAGCCCGCTGGCCCCTGCGCAGTACGCCGCCCACGTCCGCGTGGCCCCGCCCCGCATCGACGACCCAGGCTACGTGCCGTTCCTGGAAGCGGTCGTCGCCGAGCACCGGGTCGGGGCCGTGGTCCCGCTCACCGACCTCGACATCCACGTCCTGGCGGCCGCGCCGTCGCTCCCGGCGTTCGTCGCCCCGGCCGAGGTCTGCGCGGCGATGTTCGACAAGTACCGCACCCACGAGGTGCTGCTCGAGCACGGGCTGCCGAGCCCACCGACGGTCCTGCCCGGGACGGAGCCCGAGCGCTACCCCGTGATCGTCAAGCCGCGCCAAGGCTCCGGCGCGCGCTCGATCTGCTTCGCCAAGGACGCCGCCCAGGCCGCGTTCTTCGTCGACTACGTCGCGGAGCCCGTCATGGTCCAGCGCGCGATGGGCGGTGCGGAGTTCTCGATCGACTGCCTGAACGACCTGGACGGCCGCTGCCTCAACGCCATCCCGCGCTCGATGCTCGAGTCGCGCGGCGGCGAGTCGATCAAGGGTCAGGTGCTCGACGACCCCGAGCTCGTCGACCTCGCCCGCCGGGTGACCGAGGCGCTCGGGTTCCGCGGGCCGAGCACGATCCAGGTGTTCCGCGACCCCGAAGTGGGGATCGGCATCACGGACGTCAACCCGCGCTTCGGGGGCGCCTTCCCCGCTCCGTTGTCCGCCGCCCTCCCCGGCCGCACCTACCCCGAGCTGATCGTCCGCATGGCCGCCGGCGAGCAGATCGAGCCGCACGTCGGCGAGTACCGCCATGGCCAGCACTTCACGCGCTTCTACGAGCAGCTGGAGCTCGACCCCGACCGGCAGCTCGTCGGCCGCCTCGAGACGACCTCCTAGACCGCCGTCCCCAGGACCGCGGCGAGGCGCTTGGGCACGACCCCCAGGCGCTCCGCCCCTGCCGTTCCGTCGGGCGAGACCATCGAGGTGGTGAGCAGCTCCGCCTCGTCCCACGTCGCGGGCGCGGCGGACTTCATCAGCGCCTCGGCGACCTTCAGACCGCGCGCGGCGACGCCCAGGGGGAGCGGCAGCAGGGGTCGCGGGCGGCCCGCGGCGGCGAGCACCGCCCGGGTGAACTGGGCGTAGGTCAGCCGCTCCGGGCCGGCCAACTCGAGCCGGACGGAGGGCGAGGCGGGGTCGACCGGCCGCTCCAGCGCGGCGAGCAGGCAGTCCGCGACGTCGTCGGCCCAGATGGGCTCGAAGGACGCGGTGCCGCGCCCGCCGATGGGGACCACGGGCAGGAGCGCGAGGCGGCCGAGCAGCGTGAGCAGCGGGTCGCCGGGGGCGTACACGAGCGACGAGGCGAGAATCGTGTGGCGCACCGAGGAGGCCGCGACTGCCTGCTCCGCGAGCGCCTTGGCGCGCATGAAGCGGGCCCGGTGGTGCGCGCTCGCCCCCAGGGCGCTCGTGAAGACGAAGTGCTCGACGCCCGCGCGCTCGGCCGCCTGGACCAGGCGCCAGGTGGCGATGCCGTTGAGCTCCTCGATCGAGCCGGCGTCCTGGTCCCGGATGGCCGCCGCGAGATGGACCACGGTGCTGACGCCGCGCAGCGCGTTGCGGAACGAGGGCGGGTCGCCCAGGTCGCCGAGGGCGATCTGCACCCGCACGCGCTCCGGCCCGAGCCCGCGCGGGTCGCGCACGAGGCAGCGGACCGGGACCCGGGCGGTCGTCAGCCGGCGCAGCAGGGGGGCGCCGACGCGGCCGGTGGCGCCGGTCAGGAGGAGCAAGGGCCCACGTCAGAACCAGTGCCGCTGCTCTTCGAACGGGTCGCCGTCGTTGTGGTAGCCGTTGAGCTCCCAGAAGCCCTGCTTGTCCTCCGTGAGCACCTCGAGGCGCCGCAGGAACTTCGCCGACTTCCAGAAGTAGCGCTTCGGCACCAGCAGGCGCAGCGGCGCGCCGTGGTCGGCCTCGAGAGGGGCGCCCTCGTAGGTGTGGGTCACCAGCACGTCGTCGTCGTAGAGCAGCTCGAGCGGCATGTTCGTCGTGTAGCCGCCGTCGGAGTGGGCGAGGACGAACGTGCCCTCCGGCTCGACCTGCGCGCGGGCCAGCAGGTCACGGACGCGGACGCCCGTCCAGGTCGTGTCGAGCTTGCTCCACCGCGTCACGCAGTGGATGTCGGTGGTGACGGTCACCTGCTCCATCGCCATGAGCTCGTCCCAGGTCAGCGAGAACGGCGCCGCGACCGCGCCGTCGACCGCGAGCGACC
Organism: Solirubrobacterales bacterium; assembly: GCA_038207985.1. Taxonomy (GTDB): domain Bacteria; phylum Actinomycetota; class Thermoleophilia; order Solirubrobacterales; family Solirubrobacteraceae; genus Paraconexibacter. The sequence goes on along the minus strand of JBBQZE010000066.1, from coordinate 283 downwards.
AGTGCGCCAGGTCGACCGCGGGATTCGGGCCGTAGGTCAGGACCGGGAACTTCGAGGTGAGGTACTGACCAGGCGGGATCCTGGCAGGATCGATGCCCAGCGCCTCGCCCTGCTTGCGGCCGCGCTCGCCGATGAGCTGGGAGGTGATCTTCATCGCCTTGCGTAGTATGACCCGCCCAAGCACCTCCCCCAACGACCCAAGAGGGAACCCCGAATGGCCTACGTGATCGCCGAGCCGTGTGTCGGCACGAAGGACAACTCCTGCGTGGAGGTCTGCCCCGTC
>JBBQZE010000065.1:0-14188 GCA_038207985.1 Solirubrobacterales bacterium | reverse complement strand
GTCCTCGCCTGAGGCACGCCGGGGCGCTGGTAGCGTGGCCGGGCCCGTGCCGACGCTGTCCATCTGCATCCCGACGCACGACGGGCGGGCGGCGGTCCTCGATCGGCTGCTGTCCGATCTGGAAGGCCAGCTCGTCCCCGGCGTCCGCGAGCGCGTCGAGGTCTGCGTGAGCGACAACGGGTCACGCGACGCGACGACCGCGGTCCTCGACCGCCACCGAGTGAACCTGCCGCTCGTCACCCACCGCTTCGAACGCAACGACGGGTTCACCCCGAACCTGCTCGCGGTGGTCGAGATCGCCTCGGGCGACTTCTGCTGGCTGCTCGGCTCCGACGACCTGGTCGCCGAGGGCGGGGTCGCGGCGGTGCTGGGGGTCCTCGACGCGCACCCGGACGTGGCCGGCATCACCCTCAACCGCTACCGGGTCAACGTCTTCGACCCCGCGACGAAGCACCTCGACCCGCCCGAGGAGCTGCCGGCCGACGGCGTTCGCCAGCACGTCTACGTCTCCGCGCACGAGGCGTTCGCCGAGGTCGGCCTGCTGCACGACTACATCTCCACCCAGGTGGTCTCGCGCGCGCTGTGGGCCGAGGCGGTGGGGAGGACCGCCGCGGCGGAGCTCGTGACCGCCAAGCACTTCGCCCACCTCCTGCTGCTCGGCCGCGTCGTGCAGCGCACCCCGCGGTGGGTCTGGCACCCGTCGCCGCTCGTGCAGCACACGACGGGGACCTCGGCCCTCGACGAGGACCTCGACAACGACTGGACGAGCTACCAGCTCGCCGTCATGGACGGTCGCGACACGGTGTGGGCCATGCTCTTCGGGCGCCGCAGCCCCACCTACAAGGCCGTCATGGCGAAGGCGTGGCTGCGCTCGGCGCGCCCGACGCCCGTCGTCGACCTCAAGCGCCGGCCGAAGCACACCGACCGCAGCGACGTCGCCCTCGCCGTCGCCTTCACGCGGTGGTTCTGGTGGTACCCGCCGTTCTGGCGCCACACGGCGCCCGTGCTGCTGATCCCGCAGCGCGTCGTCAAGCGCATGCAGGCGCGGCGCGAGCGCCTCGCGCAGCCCCGCCGCTAGCCTGCCGCGGCATGTCCCGCGCCCGGCCCGACGAGCACCGCCCGTGAGCCTCGGCGAGGTCTGCGCGCTCGTGGGTGACGTCCCGGGCCACCCCGACCTCGTCGCGGCGACCCAGGCCGCGCTGGACGCGCAGCAACGGCCGGCGGAGCACGTGCTCGCCGCGGCCGGCGACCCGGTGGGTGGGGTCGAGCGTGCGCTGGCGACCAGGGCCGAGTGGGTCTGGCTGCTGGACGGCGTCACGGTCCCGCAGTCCGGCGCGCTCGCCGCCCTGGAAGCAGCCACGGGCCGCCTCGCGGGGCTGCCGGCGCCCCTCGTACTCGCCTCCAAGGTGCTCGCGGACGACGGCGAGATGCACCCCGACGGCCTGCCGCAGCACGAGATCTTCGAGAAGCAGGTGACGGTCGACGCCTGCGAGCGCGGCCTCGTCCAGCTGCGCGCGGTGCCGTCGGGCTCGGTGCTCATCCGCCGCACGGCCTTCGAGCGCTTTGGCACCCTGCGGACCGACCTCCCTCCGAGCTGGTCGGTGTTCGAGTTCACCGCGCGGGCGCTGCAGCACTGGGACGACACGGGCCACCTCGTCCCCGGGAGCGTCGCGGTGCGACGCGTCGCCGCGCGGCCGGCCGGGAGGGCGGGCGGCGGCCTGCGCAGCCGCGCGCGGATGCTCTCCGGCAGCACGTGGACGACGACCGAGCGCCTCTGGGAGGCCTACCAGCTCGCCGAGCGCACGCTCAGGGGCGAGCGGGAACCGGCGCGCCGGGCTTGAGCCCGTCGCGGATGCCGCGGGCGACGGTCAGCACGTTGGCCCGCGCCCAGCGGTTGACCCGCAGGTACTCGAGGATGCTCATGACGTAGCTGAAGAGCATGCCGGGCTTCTCCCGCAGCTCCCACGCCGAGCCGCGCAGCATGTAGATCGTGTTCCGGGCGTGGAAGTAGAAGCGGTCGCCGCTCGAGCTGATGGCGGTGTACGGCAGCTTCGTCTTGTGCAGCGTGACGCTGTCCGGCACGAGGTAGCCGGGCTCGTGCAGCAGGATGCGCGCGGTGTACTCGATGTCGTCGCTCCACAGGAAGTAGCGCTTCAGCGGCAGCCCGTGGCGGTCGATCGCGCCGCGGTGGACCAGCAGCGACACGAAGGTCGTCGCCCGCAGCGGCATGAGCCGCTCCTCGACGCCGGCGACGACGTCCGGCACGCGCTCGCGTTCGAAGCCGGGCTGGTTCATCGGGTGCAGCCGGCCGTCGGTCCAGACCACCTTGCTCGACAGGAGCGCCGGCGGGTGGTCGAGGCCGGTGCGGGCCGGGGCGGCGAGCAGCTCCTCGAGCGCCGTCGGCGACGGGATCGTGTCGTCGTCCATCAGCCAGATCCAGTCGTGGCCGGCCGCGTGCGCGAGGCGCAGGCCCTCGTGGAAGCCGCCCGCTCCGCCCTCGTTCGTCGCGAGCGCGACGAGCTCGGCCTGCTCGCCGTAGTGATCACGGACGAGCTCCGGCGTCCCGTCCGTGCTCGCGTTGTCGATCACCATGAGGTGGTCGACCGGATGGGTCTGGGCGGCGAGCGCGGCGAGGCACTCCTCGAGCAGGTCACGGCGGTTGTAGGTGACCACGACGGCGCAGACGCTCATGCGACGGCCGACCGTAGCAGCGGGCCTCGAGCCGTCAGCGGCCCTCGGGAGGGCGGACGGCGTGCAGGCCGCGAAGGAGCGCCCGGGCCACGGGATGCGGAAGGAGGAGCACCGGGAGGCTCGGCCAGAACCCCGGGATCCGCCAGAACCAGATGGCACACCGGCGCAGCAGCCGCACATCGTCGCCGAGCGAGTGCCCCGGCCGCAGCTTGGCGTCGACGAGGGCCCGCGGGGGAAAGATCGCGCGCCGGGTCCTGGCGAGGAGGTCCCGCGACGCGGGGCCGTCGCCCAGGAGCTCCCGCCAGAGCGCGACGAGCTCGGCGGTCGTCCGCAAGTGGTAGTTCGTCAGGTCGCCGTCCAGGTCCTCGACGACGGAGTTGTCGAGGCCGGTTTGCAGGAGGAAGCTCGGCCCCGGGTCCCACAGCCAGCCCGGCTCGGCGAGCGCCGCGCGCAGCACGACGTAGTAGTGCGGGAAGTAGGCGAAGCGCTCGAGGCCGTCTGCGCGGCCCGCGGCCAGCGCGGCATCCCACGACGACCGGCGCACGACTTGGGCCGGTAGCAGGCCCATCATGATCCCGCAGCCCTCGACGGTCTCCGGTCCGGACGCCCAGCGGTGGACGCGGTCCGGCTGCGGCGGCAGGAAGGCCGGGTAGAACGGGGCGGCTTGCTGCACCCGCTCGAAGTCGAACGGGACGGGCCGGATCGTCATGCCCGTGAGGCCGGGGTGGTCGGCAAGGAGGCCGAGGACCCGCCGCAGCCCGCCGGGGGCGAGCGCGTCGTCGGAGGAGAACAGCCAGCAGAACTCGCCACGCGCCGCGCCGACGGCCTGGAAGAGGTTGGCCGCGAAGCCCTCGTCGCGGTCGAAGCGGACGGAGGTCACGACGTCGGGGTGCGCGCGCCGGACGGCTTCGACCATCTCTCGCGTCGCGTCACGCGAGCCGTTGTCCGACACCACCACCTCGACGGCACCGGCCGGCACGTCGCCGAGCTGCCCGACGATCGAGCCCAACGCACGGCGCAGCGGCTCGGCGCGCCCCTCGTGGGTGGGGATGCAGATGGACAGCGAGACGGCCGTAGCGCGGCGGACCGTAGCAGCGCCGTTGCGGCCGAGATGGGTCATCTAGATTGCCCCGAGTGATCTCCATCGTCATCCCCGTCAAGGACGGTGGAGAGGACCTTCGCCGCTGCCTGTCGGCGATCGCACGCCAGCACGTGGACGCGGAGGTCGAGGTGGTCGTCGTCGACTCGGCGTCTAAGGACGGCAGCGTCGCGCTGGCCGAGGCCATGGGCGCTCGCGTGCACCCGATCGCCGCCGCCGACTTCACGCACGGCGGCGCGCGCAACCTCGGCGTGACACTCGCGCGCGGCGAGGTCGTCGTGTTCACCTCGCAGGACGCCTACGCACCCGGCGACGACTGGCTCGAGCTTCTGACCGCGCCGGTGCGGGCGGGCCGGGTGGCGGGCTCCTACGGCCGCCAGCTCGCCCACGAGGGCGCCTCGGCCGCAGAGCAGTACTTCCTCGACTTCCTCTACGGCCCGACGTCGCGCGAGCAGGCGGCGTCGGGACCGCACGAGCTGACCATGGACGCCACGCTGTTCTCCAACGTCAACGCGGCGACCCGCACCGACCTGCTGCGCCGGATGCCGTTCGCGGAGGACATCATCATGAGCGAGGATCAGGAGTGGTCGCGCCGGGTGCTGCTCGAAGGTGAGCGCCTCGCCTACGTCGCCGAGGCGGTGGTCCGCCACTCCCACGCCTACACGCTGCGCGCGGCGTTCCGGCGCTTCTTCGACTCCGGCGTCTCCTCGAAGGAGGCCTACATGGCCGGCGGCGCCCCGGCGGCCGAGGTGCTGCGGCGCCGCGCGATCGACTACGCCCGCGGGGAGCTGCACTGGCTGTGGCACGGCCATCGCCGCGCGATCCCCTACGCGGTCCTCTACGAGTCGACGAAGTTCGCCGGCCTCCAGCTCGGGCTGCGGCACGAGCGACTCCCGCGCGCGCTGAAGCCGCACCTGAGCGCGCTGCCGGCGTACTGGACCTCGGCCCGTGCCTGACGCGAGCGTCTGCGCGGTCGTCCTCACGCGCGACCGCAAGGTGCTCCTCGCCGAGTGCCTGCGCGGCCTGCTGGTCCAGACGCGGCCGGTCGACTGCGTCGTCGTCCTGGACAACGCCTCGAGCGACGGGACGCGGGAGCTGCTCGACGCCGAGGGGCTGCTCGACGACCCGCGGGTCCGCTACGCCCGCAGCGAGGTCAACACGGGCGGGTCCGGGGGCTTCAAGGCGGCAGTCGCGCTCGGGCTGACCGAGGAGACCGCGTGGCTCTGGCTCATGGACGACGACGCCGAGCCCGAGCCGGACGCCCTCGAACGGCTCCTCGCGTCGCCCGTGGCCGACGACCCCACCACCGCCGTGCTGTGCACCGCGGTGGTGCACCCCGACGGGACGGTCGACGCCCAGCACCGGTGCTCACTCGGGCACTTCGTCCTTCCGCTGGGGCCCGAGGTCTACGCGCCGGGCCACTACGCCGACGTGGACTGCGCGTCGTTCGTCGGCTTCTGCGTCCGCAGCACCGTGGCCCGGGCGATCGGCCCGGTCAAGGCCGAGTTCTTCCTGGGCTACGACGACGCGGAGTGGTCGCTGCGGGCGCGCCGCCACGGCCGCATCCGCCTCGTCCCGGAGAGCCGCATCGTCCACAAGATCCCCATCGGTGGCGGTGAGCGGACGCGGCGCGCCGCGGTGGTCAACCGGCTGCTCGGCCAGGAGTACAGCTCGTCCCCGTGGCCCGCGTTCTGGAAGGACCTCTACCGCGTGCGCAACTTCATGTGGCTCAAGCGCGAGCACACGCAGAGCGGCCCGCTCGCGTGGGTCGGGCTCACGACGACGTACTGCGTCAAGGCGCTGCTCTACGACCCGCAGCCGTTCCGCCGCGTGCCGTGGCTCGTGCGCTACGCCGTCAAGGGGCGGCGCGGCGACTTCCGCGCCCTCACCACGCAGGCGTGGGCGCGCCGGACCGCCTGAGCGCGAGCGCCGCCCGCAAGCCGTTCTGCACCTGCGCCGCGGCCTTGTCCCACGTCCGCCCGGCGACGAAGGCCTGCCCGGCGTCGGAGCGTCGCTCCCACTCGTCCCGATCGTCCATCAGGCGCCCGACGACATCCGCGAGCGCGAGCGGGTCGAACGGCGACAGGGCCACGGGCCCGTCGGCACCGAAGACGCCCTCGGCGCTGACGCCCGCGAGGTCGACGCACGGCAGTCCGCAGGCCAGCATCTCCTGCGGGATGAGGGAGTAGTTCGTCAGCGAGAGGACGAGCCCGACCGTGGCCTCGCTGAAGGCCCACGACAGCTCCTCCGGGCTGAGGATCCCCAGGTGCTCGTAGGGGACGGGCATCTCGATCTCGACATCGTTGCCGAAGCTCAGGACGCGCAGGTCGGGCCGGCGCTCGCGCAGCTCCTGCAGAGCCATGAGCGCCAGCGGCACCGCCCGGCGCGGGGTCACGTCGCGGCCGTAGAGCGCGATGGTGTCGCGGCGCCGCTCGACCGGGCGTGGGCGGTACGCCGCCTGGTCGACGCCGAAGTCGAACAGCGAGGTGGTGCGCCCGTAGCGGTCGCGGACGAGCTGCTCCAGCCACGGTGACGCGCAGATCGCGTGCATATCCAGGCCGTAGGTCGCCTCGGCCCAGCGCGACTCCACCGACGTCGCGTAGAACTCGGTCTCGTGGTCGTGGACGAGGTAGACGCGCGCGCGGCAGCCCGGCAGCATCACGACGCCGTGCGCCGTCTGCCAGCCCGTGGCCACGACGACGTCCGCGCCGTACCAGTCGTCGAAGCCGTAGAACACCGGGCCGTCGACGGGGGCGAACCAGTCGCGCATGTCGCGCCGGATGCGGGCCGGGCGGTCACCCTTCATCAGCCCGAGCTCGTCGTCGATCCAGAACGTGACGGTATGCCCGAGCAGCTCGAGGCGCCGCATCATCTGCAGGATCGAGTTGTGCCCGCCGGAGCCCCGCGAGAAGGGCGGGATCACGCACGCCACGTGCAGCGGCGCGTCCTCGGCCTGGCCGGGCAGGACGGGCAGCAGCGGCGCCGCCCCCTCCTTGGCGTACCGCCGGACCGCGTCCCACACCGCCGGGCGCGCGGACTTCGGCATCGGCTTGCCCGCCACCGGTCCGCCGCCTGAGCCGGCGACGGACGACGGCGCCTCGGCGCTCGTCCCCTCGAGCGAGATGCGGCGCTGCACGCCCGGCGGTAGCGCGTGGGCCCGCGAGCCGATCGCGCTGAACACCTTGCGCCCGGTGTGGTGCACCGCGGAGCGTCCGGTCCAGCGCCGAGCCGCGGCGCCCTCGACACCCTGCTGGGCCATCCAGGCGCGGTCCGCCGCCACCATCGCGCGCACGTCGCGGGCGGTGCTGCGCACGCCGAAGGCCTCGACGTGGCCGAGGGTCGACCGCAGGCCGCGGTACTCGTCGAAGTAGCGCCGCATGAACTGGACGGGCGGGTAGTCGTGCGCGTGCAGCACGGCGGCCTCGGGAACGTAGGCCTTCGCCCAGCCGGAGGCGAGCATCGCACGGGCGAACGCCTGGTCCTCAGCGTAGGGGACGTCCGCGAAGCGCAGCGCCTCCCAGCAGTCGCGGCGGTAGGCGGCGTTGACGTTGGAGAGGAAGACCTGGTCGCCCTCGCGCTGGACGGCCGCGCCGCCCTCCGGGGACTCGTGGGTGGCGAAGAACGCGTCGAGCTCGCGGGCGATCATCGGGGACGTGTCCGGACGCGGACGGTGGGGGCCGTAGACGGCGCCGATGTCGCCGGCGAGCGCGAAGCCGGCCTGGAGCCCGGCGAGCCACCCGGGCAGCGGCGTGGCGTCCTGGGTCAGGAACGCGACGACCTCGCCGGACGTCGACTCCGCCCCCAGGTTGCGCGTCCGTCCGTGGCCGAAGCTCGACGGCTCGATCTCGAGGAGACGCACTCCGGAAGCCCGCGCGATGCCCTGGCTGCCGTCGACCGACCCCGAGTCGACCACGAGGACCTCGAGCTTCGCGACGTCGTCGGCCTGCGCGAGCACCGCGTCCAGCAGCTCGTGCAGGAAGCGTGCGCCGTCCCTGACCGGGACGACGACCGAGACCGACCGCGGGGCCATCAGGCGCCGAGCAGTCGCCGCTTCAGGCGCTTCGCGGCGCGCACGAGACCGCGCAGGCGCTTGAGCGCGTCGAGCGCCGGGACCGCGCCGGGCTTGGCCATCACCTGGTCGAGGTCGACGTGCCAGCGCTCGAGCCAGTACAGCTTCTCCTGGGCGCTGGCGACGACGGACGCGGTCCGGGCGGCCTGCTCGTGGAGCTCGGCTTCGAGCTCGGCGACGCGGGAGCGCAGCGAGGCGATCTCCGCGTCACGCGGGTCGGTCATGGGCTCGGCGCTCACGACGCACCAGTCTGGCAGCACCACTAGCGCCGCCGCAGGACCAGCAGGTCCTGCGAGCCGTCGATCGCCGCCGGCCAGAGCAGGTCGAGCGACCACGACCCGTCGAGGTGCTCCACGAGCCAGTCGGCGGTCACATAGGCGTCGCCCCACCCCGGGTCGCGCACCCCCCAGTCGCCGTCGGGACCGAAGACGTCGACGAAATGGTGGCCGTGGGTCACGAGCGCGCGGCCGGCCGCGGCGACGGTCCCGCGGGCGATCGTCCCGCGCCGGCGCCCGGTCGCGAGTGCGTCCCAGCCGTGCGTGGTCAGGGCCAGGCCTCCTCCGGGCCGCACCACGCGAGCCATCTCGGTGAGCCAGTCAAGGGCGGGGCGCTCGGCGAAGTGCGACCAGATCGAGATGGCGTAGACGGCGTCCAGCGAGGCGTCCGGGAGGTCGAGCGGCGGCGCCAGCGGGCTGACGACGTACTCGCCGGGCAGGTTCGCTGCCGCCCAGGCGATGGCGTCCTCGTTCGGGTCGCAGCCGATGCACCGCAGGTCCGGCCGGGCCGCCGCCAGGATGCGCAGGACGCGTCCCGAGGACGAGCCGAAGTCCAGCACGGTGCCGCCGTCGGGCACAGGGCACCCCGCGGCTTCCAGCGCGGCGACGACGAGGTCCGCGAGGTACGTGTCACCACCGGTCGCCTGCCACGCGCGGGCCATGCTGTGCACCTCGTCCGGCGGCATCGCGGCCAGGAGGCCCAGGCGACCACGGACCTCGGCCGGGCCGAAGGCCGCCGCGTGGTTGAGCTCCAAGCGCAGTTGCGTCGCCGGCGCGGCCGCGGCGTGCGCCTCCGCGGCCGAGACGCCCATGATCGCGGCGATCGCCTCCCGGTCGCCCGGCTCCAGGCGCGCGTGGAGGACGTCGGTGACCGGGGTCCCGGGGTCGGGGAGCGGCGTGACCTCGCGCTCGCCGAGCAGCTCGTCGAGCGCGCTCTCCGCCTGCTCGGCCGCGGTCGGCGTCGCCTGCCGCAGACGGGTGGTGGTGTCCGCGACGGCCCGCGCGGCACGACGCCGTCCCCGCAGCTCCACGAGGGCCGCCGCTGCGAACGCGCCGGTGGCGGCTGCGAGTGGCCGTAGGACACGGAGCATCTACGCGGACGCTAGTGCCCCGCTTCAGAGGTTCTCGGCGATCCGCGGGCTCTCGCGGCGGAAGACCAGGTAGCCGAGGACGAAGGTGCCCAGGGCGATCCCCAAGGGCACCAGCATGAGCGCGTTGCCGCCCATGAGGCTGGACAGCGACGGTGCCTTCGGGTCCACGATCACGTGACGCACTTGGGAGAGCACCGCGGCCAGCGGGTTGCAGAGGTAGGCGTGCTCGTAGTTGTCGGGCACGAACTGCGCGACGTAGATCACGGGCGTCGCGTAGAACATCAGCTGCGAGAACACCTCCCAGATCGGCTGCACGTCGCGGTAGCGGACGTAGAGGGAGCTGAGCAACATCCCGACGCCGAGGGAGAAGATCGTCACCAGGACGACGAGGAACGGGAACTCGAGCCACGCCCAGTCGGGGTAGATCCCGTTGGCCAGGACGAAGATGCCGACCGCGACGAGCGTCATGCCCAGGTTCAGCGTGGCCGTGATGCCCACCGCCATGGGGATGACCAACGGTGGGAAGTACATCTTGCGCAGCAGGTTCTCCCGCGCGACTAACGACTGCACCGAGTTGCCGGTGATCTCCGCGAAGTACTGGAAGAGCACCATGCCGAAGAGGATGTAGACGCCGTAGTTGTCGACGCGCTTGTCCAGCCCGATGATCTGGGTGAAGACGACGTAGACGACGCCGAAGAACGCGAACGGGCGCACCAGGGTCCAGACCCCGCCTAGCGCCGACCCGTAGAACCGGAGCTTGAAGTCGGTGAGCGCGAGCGTCCAGGCGAGCGCCGCCGAGCGGCGGAAGCCGACGTCCTGTGCGCCACGGTGGCCGGCCTCGATGACGGTGACCGCGCGGGTCGGCCGGCTGCCCGGCGACGTCGGCACGACGGGGGTCCGAGTCAGCAGCTCGCTCATCCGTCGGTCACCTGGACGTCGTAGGGGAGCTCGACCAGGCCGCCGGTGTTCTGCGTCGCGTGGACGTACAACGAGGTGAGGTCCTCGCGCAGGTCGATCGCGTCGGCGCCGGAGCCCGCGCGGGCGATCGACGGCGTCAGGAGGTACTGGCTCGTGGCGAACGGCGTGTCGAAGGAGAACCGCACGACGAGCTGATCGCCGGCGGCCCGGTGCCCGAGGTCCGTTCCCTGCCACTCCGTGCTCGCCACGAAGTAGGTGTGGCCCATCTCGTTGCGCAGGGTGACGCCCACGATCGGAGAGTCGATCGCCGCGTGGAATCGCACCGACACGGCGACGTCGAGGCGCTGACCCTGGCGGATCTGCTTGACGCGCTCGCCGGCGTGCTCGAACCACGCCTCGACGATCTCGGCCGAGCCCTGGTCGCCGTAGCGCTGATCGTCGTCGGTGGTCTCGTCGTGGAGCAGCCGCCCGAAGTTCAGCTCGTTGTAGGCGCGGGCGATGGTCCGTGGGTCGCCGATCTCCAGGACGTTGCCGCGTTCGATGAGCATCGCCCGGTCGCAGAAGCGCTCGACGGAGTTCATGTCGTGGGTCACGAACACGATCGTCTTGCCCTCGTCCTTGAGGCGGGAGAACTCCTCGAAGCACTTCTGCTGGAACGCGGCGTCGCCGACGGCGAGCACCTCGTCGACGAGCAGCACGTCGGAGTCGACCTGGATGGCGGTCGAGAAGCCGAGGCGCACCGCCATCCCGCTGGAGTAGTTCTTCAGCTTGAGGTCGATGAACTCCTCGAGCTCGGCGAAGGCGATGATGCGGTCGAAGCGCTCGCGGGCCTCCTTGCGCGAGAGCCCGAGCATGACCGCGTTGATGATGATGTTGTCGCGCGCGGTGAGGTCCGGGTTGAATCCGACGCCGAGCTCGATGAACGGCGACAAGCGCCCGTGGATCTCGATGCGCCCGCCGTCCGGGCGGTAGATGCCGGCCAGGCACTTGAGCAGCGTGCTCTTGCCCGAGCCGTTGCGGCCGACGATGCCGAAGAACTCCCCCTCGCGGATGGTCACGTCGACGTCGCGCAGCGCGCGGAGCTCGTCGAAGGTGGTCGAGCGCCACGGGTGCAGGGCCCGCTCCTTGAGGGTGCTGTACTGCTGGTGCGGCAGCCGGAACGTCTTGTCCACGTGGTTCACGACCACCGACGGCGCAGCGGCGTCGAGCCGCATCCGGCGCTCCTCGGCCGGCGAGTCGACGAGCACGGTCACGGGGTGCAAGGTAGCCGGTCGCCCCTCCCGCGCGGGCTTGGCGGTGCCGCCGTCGCGGGTCGCGCATGGTCGGAGCGCCGGGCTCGGCATGAGCGTCTACGCGCCAGGCTCGTCGCTCGGCGTGCCGGCGCGGTCCCCGCGCCCTGGGAGGGGTGGTGCCCGACCTCCCGCTCCGGCTGCTTCTCGACGACCGCCACGAGCCGTCCCCCGTCCTCGCCGCGTGCCGGGTGGCGGGCTGCGCCGGGCCCACCCACGGCGAGCTCGGCTTCTGCGCCGTCTGCCAGCTTCGGTACGAGGCGATCACGGCGCGCCGCGGGCGGCTCGTCGAGGCGTTGTGCGCGCGGCTCGGCGCGATCGGCGATCCGCTCTTCGCCGTGTTCGGCGGCCAGCGCGGCGAGTTCGGGGCGCACGTGCTCGCCCACCTCGAGGAGCTCAACGCCATCGACCTCCACGTGCCGGCCGCGGCGGTCGAGGACTTCGTGGACGAGCTGGACGACCGGGCGCGGGAGCGCCGGTGACGCCGGTGCTCGCGCCTTCCGATTCCCCCGCTTTCCGGCGTGAGTCGGTAGGAATGGCGATGTGCGACGCGGCGGAGGCGGCGCCGGAGCACGTGACCGGCAGGACGGAGATGTGGACGCGGAGTAGCAGCAAGGCGGCGAGCAGGCGTCGGGAGCCCCTGCTCCTGGCGCGGCACGGGCGCGCGTGGGACGCCGACCTCGTCGCCGCCCACCTGATGTCCTGCCAGCGGCAGATGGTCCTGGGGCTGGGCCGCAGGACGCCGTGGGCGGGCCTCGACGCCGAGACGCTCGACTCCTGCTTCGGGCACGGGGCTGCGGTCATCGCACGGGTTGCGGCCAGCGGCCAACGACCGGAGTGGCGCACGGCCAAGGACCTCGAGAAGGCGCAGGTCGCCGCTTTCCGCCACCAAGCGCTGGACCACTGGAAGCGGGTGAACGCGCACTCGCGCCGAGGCGACCGCCTCGCCGTGGCGTTCGACCCGGAGCGCCACGCCGCCCCCGACGCGCCGATGGACAAGCTGTTCGAGCAGCCGGATCTCCTCGTGGTGCAGCGCGACCTCCTGGTCGAGCTGGAGGACCTCGGCTTGCGCGCCTTTTGGCGCGTGGTCCTGACGGAGTCCGTGAGCTTCAAGGCGGCCGGCGACCAGCTCGGCCTCGACAAGGCGGAGGTCATGGCGCGGACGCGCGCCGGGCGAACCGCGTTCGCGGCCTACCTCGACCGCCGCGAGACCGGCGAGCTGTGCGAGCAGCGATCGGCCGACATCCTCGCCCTGCGGGCCGGTGCTGCGGACGAGCGGTGCGTCGAGCGCGCCGAGGCGCACCTCGAGGCGTGCTACGCCTGCTCGCTCGTGCACACGCCGCACGACGGTGCGATCGAGCGCGGCATCCTCGGCGCCGCGCCCGTCGGCTTCCTGCTGCGCCTGGCGATGCGGGCGGGCGACGTCGCCTCCGTCCCGACGACGCGCTGGACGGAAGCCGGCACGGGCGCCCGCCTGGTCGCCGGAGGCCTCGCGGCGCTCACCGTCGCCGGGACGGGCGCGGGCATCGACGCAGCGACCACCCATCACCGCGAGCCGGCCGCGCCACCGACTCGCGCCGTGACGTCGACCACGTCGGCGCCCGTCCGCGAGGCGATCCGGAGCCCCGCGCTCGTGCTGCCCGCGGCGACAGGAACCACGGCGCCGATCTCCGCAAGCCGAAAGCGTGCTGCCGCGGCAAGCGCCGCCGCTCGTGCGCGCCGCTCGTCCACGACCGCCGCATCGTCGTCGGCCCCGGCCACGAAGGAGTTCTCCTTCGAGCAGCGCGCCGCCACCACAGTGACACCGTCCACCCAGGCACCAAGCCCGTCGCTGCCGTCGCCGGCCGCAGCGGAGTTCGCAGGGCCCTGACCCCCCACCCAAGAGACCCATGAACCCCACCCTCCGCAAGCTCCTCCTGCTCCCAGCGCTCCTGCTGGTCCTCACCGCCACCCTGGCGATCCCGGACAGCGCCGCCGCCGGGACCTACACCGTCGACAGCTGCCAGCACCCGGACGGCACCCCCGCGGGCCGTGAGGGCTGGGTGCCGTCCGCCGTCGGCAGCTACGTCTATTACGACGACCGATGCAGTACCGGTGGTGCGTTGAGTGCCTATTGGGCGCCCGACATCGAACACAACTACTCAGATCTCGCCCGTTGGAACTTTGCGGCACCCCCGGGGACAGCGATTCGCGGTCTGGCCGGTTTCCGAACTTCAACTGCTGCGACGGGGAGGGACTATGGAACGCCAGTGACGGTTGTGAAGGCCGACGGCGAGTTTTTGGAGCAATGCGGAAGCACGTTCCCCTGTATGCAGCGCGATGGGAACTTCGGGTTCGTCATACAGAATGCGCGCTCGGTGCTGTTCGGAGTCGAGTGTGGAGGCGCGCCGGGGGGACGTTGTCCAGGCGGAACAACTCGGTTCTCTGCTGATCGCCTTCAGGTAACGCTCGAGGACTCGATACCGCCGGCCCTAGGTGAACCCACCGGCTCGCTCACCTCGCCGACCGCGACCACCCGCGTCCGCACCCTGGCCTACTCCGCCAGGGACATCGGCGGGGGTGTCTACCGGCAGCGGCTCCTTGTGGACGGGAAGGAGGCGGCGGCCGGCCCGGTGGACGACAACGACGGGCGATGCGTCCGCTACCCCAGCGGGAACGGGTTCTCCTCGCCCGTGCCCTGCCGGACCTCCGTCAGCGGCACGATGAGCTACGACACGAGCGGACTCGCCGACGGCACGCACGACATGGCGCTCGAG
>JBBQZE010000064.1:0-14211 GCA_038207985.1 Solirubrobacterales bacterium | reverse complement strand
ATCCTAAACAATGCCGCGGCCTTCTTCGCCAAGGAGGGCGGCACCCGGTGTGCAGCTTCCGGTTTGTCGCTGCGAACCAGGCCGAGCACTCGATCACGATGATGTGCCGCGTTCTCGGAGTCAGCCGGTCCGGCTTTCACGCTTGGGCCGGCCGGCCGCCCAGCGCCCGCGCGATCGAGGACGAGCGCCTCACCGCCCGGATCCGGCAGCTCTATGAGCTGCGCCGCAAGGTCTACGGGTCACCGCGGATCTGGGCCGACCTCGTCCTCGACGACGGCGAGCGCCTGGGCCGCAAGCGCGTCGAACGGCTGATGCGCAAGCCTGGCCTCTCCGGCCTGCAGGAGGAGAAGTGGAAAGGCACCACGATCCGCGTCCCGGGCGTCCGGGTCGCCGACGACCTGCTCGACCGCGACTTCACCGCCAGCGCACCAAATCAGCGCTGGGTGGCCGACATCACCTACCTGCGCACCTGGCAGGGCTGGCTCTACCTCGTCGCCGTCCAAGACCTCTACAGCCGCCGGACCGTCGGCTGGAGCATGGCCGACCACATGCGCAAAGAGCTCGTCATCGACGCGCTGCAGATGGCCCTCGCGCACCGCCGACCGGCGCCCGGGCTGATCTGGCATCCCGACCAGGGCAGTCAATTCGTCTCGCTGGCCTTCGGCCAACAAGCGCGCGCGGCGGGGCTCGCGCAGTCGATGGGAAGCCGCGGCGACTGCTTCGACAACGCCGTCGCCGAGTCGTTCTTCGCGACGATCAAGAAGGAGCTCATCCACCGCCGCTCCTGGCCCACACGGGCCGAGCTGTTCACCGAGGTCTTCGACTACATCGAGGTCTTCTACAACCGCCAACGCCGACACAGCACCCTCGGCCAGAAGTCCCCGGTCGACTTCGAGAACAGCACTCTGGGCGATACGGGCCCTTCGGGATTTGACGCCACCCGACCCAGCGAGTTCACTGCCCCAACGGCCGCTGCCGCGGCCTAACCAAACCCTGTCCACGCGAACGGGGGAACTCCACCACGGCGTCGGTGGCCGCCACGGACCCCGCACCGTACGGGTCGCTTCGGCCGGAAGGCCCCGAACTCCTGCGTTCTGAAAGTCCCTAGGCAGCCAGTAGTCCACGTCGGAGCATCACTGCAAGCAGAGACGGAGCGCTCGCTGCCGGAGCCGTGCGCACGCTTGAGCTCGGCTCCAGGCCCCGGAGCGCGGGAACTCGACGTCCTAGAACGAAGAAAGCCCCCTGGCGAGAGGGGGCTTCCAACAGTCCTTCGGGTCGCCCCTAGGGACATAGCGGGGGCAGGATTCGAACCTGCGACCTTCGGGTTATGAGCCCGACGAGCTACCAGACTGCTCCACCCCGCGACGTGGTGGAAACTCTAGCACCGTCCTGGCTGCGGGCGGGGCCACGAAGGGTCAGTGCTTGACGCAGGTCCGGTAGCGGTGGATGCGGGTCGTGACGCCGCCGCGGGCGTTGCGGCCGACGATGCGCAGGGTGACCCGTGAGGCCTTGACCCCGCGCAGGTCGATGAACACCGTGCGCCGGCCGGAGGCGCTGCGGCGGAGCTTCAGCTTGCGACCTTCGAGCGTGGCGCGCACGTAGCGCAGCCGGCTCGGCCAGTCCACCTGGACCGTGAAGCGGCGACGCGAAGCGCAGGTCTTGGTGGGGGGACTAGATCCTGGACCCGCGCCGGACCCGCTGCCCGTCCCGGAGCCTGAACCGGAGCCCGCGGAGCAGGTCACGGTCACGTAGCAGCGCAGCGCGGGCTCGGTCTGCACGGACGGCGCGCTGGCGAACGCCTGGCCCAGCGCGGCGAAGGAGGCCGCGGAGTCCGTGAGGACCGTGCTCCCGTCGACGCCCGGCTGGTAGGGCTGCAGGCAGACGGTCGCGGGGATGCGGGACGGGTCGGCCGGCCCGTCGTGCGTGAGCGCGTCCTCCACGAGCGCGTAGGCCACCGCGTCGGTGGTGCCGATCTGCAGGTGCTCGGACGGGTCGGCCGGGCAGATGTCCTGGATCGCGACGTTGGCGATGCGGCCGGGGCCGGTCCGCAGCGACGAGCTGCCCGAGGCGCTGTCGAGATTGGGGGTCACCACCTGGTCGAGGTGGGTGTAGGCCTCGGTGTAGTCGATGCCGGCGAAGGTCTCCTGGAAGGAGTTCAGCGCGGCGGTGAAGTTCGAGTCGGAGCGCTGCTGGTAGCTCGCGACGGCGCAGCCCGGCGCGCACGCGGCGACGGCGGTGACCGTGCCGTGGTTCGAGCCGGCCATGCCGATGACGTCCTGCACCATCGCGCGGGTGTCCGGCCAGAAGCGCAGGCTCCAGCGCATCACCATGCCGCCCTGGCTGTGGCCGAGCACCGCGATCTTGCGGCCAGCGAGCTCGTGCGTCCTGCGGATCGCGTAGGTCACGTACTCGCCGCGTGTCTGGACGTCGCCGAGGTTCGAGTTCAGGTCACCGGGCTGATCCGAGGTGCAGTACGGCGTGCCGTTGGCGGCGAACGCCTTCTCGTAGTTGTAGGCGTAGTTCTGCTGGGAGTTCACGCCCGTCGCCGGCAGGAGGAGGACGGGTTCGCGGGCCGAGCCCTTGAGGTCGCCCGTGCACTTGACGCTGTCCGCGAGGGCCTGCGCCGGCACGGTCAGCGCGGGCCCCGGGGCATCGACGGGGGAGAAGGCCGCCCCGGCCGCCGACGTCGTCGCCCCGCTGACGGCTGTCGCGAGGACAGCCGCGCCGACCCAGTGCCTCATGCGCATCGCCGGGACGCTACGCGGCGGCGATGCGCCGTGCGCCGGTGCGTCGCCGCACGCTCAGCCTCCCTTGACCCGCTTGAGCTCGTCGTCCTGGGGGTCGTAGGCCGGATCGCCCTCGACCTCCTCCTGGGTCAGCGGGCCGTCGGCCGCGGCCGGCGCCTCGTCCTCGGGAGCCGGATCGGGATCGCGTTCGGAGTCGGTCATGCTTTCCGGGCTACCCATGGCCCGCGTCCTCGTCACCCGCCACCTGCATGGCGCCGCCCTGGACCGGCTGCGCGAGCTCCACGAGGTCGACATGTGGGAGGGCGCGCTGCCCCCGGAGCCGGCCGTCCTGCGTCAGCGCGCTGCCCAAACCGAGGGGCTGCTGACGATGGTGACCGACCGCGTCGACCAGGAGCTCCTCGACGCGGCCCCGGAGCTCCGGGTCGTCGCCAACCTGGCCGTCGGCTCGGACAACTTCGACCTGGCGGCGTGCGCCGCCCGTGGCGTCGCGACGGGCATCACCCCGGACGTCCTTACCGAAGCCACCGCCGACCTCACGTGGGCGCTCATCCTGGCCGCCGCGCGCCACCTCGTCGTGGGGCACGAGGCGGTTCGCGCGGGCCGCTGGCGGACGTGGGAGCCGGAGGGCTACCTCGGCCTCGAGCTCAGCGGCGCGACGCTCGCGCTCGTCGGCCCCGGGCGCATCGGCGAGGCGGTCGCGCGACGGGCCGCGGGGTTCGCGATGCACGTCGAGCGCGTCGGCCGCCGCGACGACCTCCACGCCGCGCTCACGCGCGCCGACGTCGTCTCGCTGCACTGCCCACTGAACGCGGACACCCACCACCTCATCGACGCCGACGCGCTCGCGCACGTCAAGCCGACCGCCGTGCTGGTGAACACCGCACGCGGCGGCGTGGTCGACCAGGACGCGCTGCGCTCCGCGCTGGTGGAGGGCCGCCTCGCCGCTGCCGGGCTCGACGTCACCGACCCCGAGCCGCTTCCGCCGGACCACCCGCTGCTGACGGCGCCGAACCTCACGGTGCTCCCCCACGTCGGCTCGGCGACCCGGACAGCACGGGCGCGCATGGCCGAGATCGCGGTCGACAACCTGCTGGCGGGCCTCGCGGGCGCGCCGCTGCCGCACGCCGTCGAGGCTTAGCCTCCCGCTGATGCGCGTCGCCGTGGTGGACATCGGGACCAACTCGACCCGGCTGCTCGTCGCCGACGTGGGAGCCGACGGGACGGTCGAGGAGCTCGAGCGGCGCACGACGGTCACCCGCCTCGGCCAAGGGGTCGACGCCTCCGGCCGCCTGGCCCCGGAAGCGATCCAGCGCGTGCGCGACGCCCTCGACGGCTATCGCGAGCTCATCGACGCCCACGGCGTGACCGAGACGACGGCGGTGCTGACCAGCGCGGTCCGCGACGCGGGCAACGGTGAGGAGTTCACCCGTCGCGTGCGCGACGACTTCGGGCTCGCGGCGCGCACGCTCAGCGGCGACGAGGAGGCGCAGCTGACCTTCCTGGGCGCCACGCGCGAGCGCGACGACGACGCGGCCGTGGTCGTCATCGACATCGGCGGCGGTTCGACGGAGTTCGTCGTCGGCGCCGCCGGCATCGTCGGTTCGTTCGTCTCCACCCAGGCGGGGGCCGTGCGCCAGGGCGAGCGCCACGTCCACCACGACCCGCCGGCGCCGGAGGAGCTCGACGCGATCGCCGGCGACGTCCGCGCCGTCTTCGCCTCGGCTCTTCCGGCGGCGGTCCGCGCGTCGGCCGCGACCGGGATCGCGGTCGCCGGGACCGCCACCCAGCTCGCCGCGATCGACCTCGCCCTCGTGCCCTACGACCCGGTGCGGGTGCACGGCCACCGCCTGCAGCGGGCCGCCTGCGAGCGGATGCTCGCGCAGCTCGCCGCGCTGCCGGAAGCCGACCGTCGCGACGTCCCCGGGCTCGACCCGGCCCGCGCGCCGACGATCGTCGTCGGCGCGGCGATCATGCTGCAGGCGATGGAGGCGTTCGGCCTCGACGCGGTCGAGGTCTCCGAGCACGACATCCTGCGCGGCGCCGCGCTGCGGCTCGCAGGAGGCTGACGGCGGTCAGCCGCGGCCGGCGAAACGCACGCCGTTCACCACGAAGCGCCAGAGCTCCTCGGTGAGCGCCGCGGGATCCGGGCGCTGCGACCGCGACAGCGCCTCACCCATCGCCACCCGGAAGCCGCCTATCAGCAGCGCGCCGACCGTGCGCGCGTCGAGATCCGCGGGCAGTTCCCCGCGCCGCTGCCCAGCCTGCACGTTGCGTGCCGCGTCCTCGACGAGGCGCCCGATGCGCCGCACTTCGACGGCCGCCACCTCGGGCTCGCGCGACAGGCGCGAGAGCACGACACCCGCGAGCGGCTCGCGGTAATGGAACGAGACGGAGAGCTCGAGGCGCTTGCGCTCGCGCGACGCCCAGTCGGCGCCGGGCGCCGGGTCGAGGTCGGCGGCCTCGGCGTGGAGCCGGTCGTAGAAGTCCTCGACCACGGCCGCGACCAGCCCCGCCTTCGAGCCGAAGTACCGGTACAGCAGCCCCACCGACACCTCCGCGCGCACCGCGACCGAGGCCACTTCCAGCGTGCCGGCGCGACCGACGAGCTCGTCCTCGGCGGCCCGCAGCAGGCGGGCGCGGGTCGCCGCGCCGCGACTGGTGAGGGAGGCCTGGGCGGTCACCCGGCCGAGGCTAGCTGAACTCGCTTCAGCTTCAGCGAGCCCGCCTCGTCAGCCCGCCCAGCCCTCGGGGGTCCGGTGGCGGCGCTCGGCGTGGGGGTCCCGCAGCGCGGCCATCGCGTCGGCCAGCCGCTCCTCGCCCGAGAACAGCAGGCGCCCGACCCGCACGGCGGGCAGGCGGTCAGCGCCCTGCGCTTGGAGCTTGCGGCCCGCGGCGGCCAGCGAGGCGTCGCGGGCGGGATCGCCGGCAGCAGCGAGGCAGTCGTCGAGCGGCAGGCCGGCCGCGGCAGCGGCTTCGGCGAGGATCTCCGGGTCTTCGAGGTCGAAGCCGCCGCAGAAGGTGAGGCGGCTCGCGGCGAGCACGAAGGCGGAAGCCTGCCCGCGCTCCGCGGCCCAGGCCGCCACGCGGGTGGCGACGCGCCCCCCGGCACCCGGGCGCTCGGGCCAGACGAGCGGCATGCCGAGTTCGGTCGCCCGCGCCTCGACGAGGTCGTGGTCTTCCGCGTACTCGCCGGCACCGCGCAGCGCGTCGGCGGCCACGGGCTGCCAGACCGCCGCGGGGAAGGCACGGTCGACGCGCTCGGCGGCCAGGTAGGTCCACGGCGAGGCGAGGTCGAACGCGAACGACACGGCGGGGCGCGGCCCCCGGCGACGGGGTCCTGCGTCCTGCGTCCGTGCCGGCCGCGCCGCGCGGCGCTGGTCCAGCGAGATGACTTCGCCCACCGTGTCCCCCTTGTGCCGGGCTGCGTCATGCAGCCACCGATCTCGTCAACGCGGGGGCACCCCCGAACTGGCGGCAACGCGCCGCAACTTCTTCCTTCGCGTCGTACAGGCGTCCAGATCACGCGATTTCGCGCAGGCCGCAGCGCACCGGGGTACAGTGGGTCGGCGTTCCGCGGTTCACCCATCGACCAGTCAGGTAGTCCAGCGAATGCCGCCCGCTCCGCCGCCCAAGCGCCACCCGTACAACCAGTGGGCGCCCGATGCCCGGGCGCTCGATCTCGTGGGCGACAAGTGGACGCTCCTCATCGTGCGCGACCTCGTGGGCGGACCGCGCCGCTTCGTGGAGCTGCAGCGCACGCTGCCGGGCATCTCCACCGAGCAGCTGCGCTCCCGGCTCAACCGCATGGTCGCCGACGGGTTGCTGACCCGCCAGCGCTACCGCGAGGTCCCGCCGCGCGTCGACTACGAGCTGACCGCACGCGCGAAGGATCTCCTGCCGGTGATCGGCGCGCTCTCGCGCTGGGGCTACCAGTGGGTCTGGGGCGAGCCGCGGCCGGACGAGCTCGTCGACATCGGCGCCGTCCTGCGCTCGGTGCCCGGGCTGGCCGTGCCCGCCGGCTTCAGCGGCGAGGTCGAGCTCACCGTGCACAAGCGCGACGGCCAACAGAAGCGCTACGTCGTCTCGGCCGACGGTGACCTGATGCGCGTCGAGGAGCGCTCGCTGCCCTCCGCGGACGCGAGGATCGCCGGCACCGAGGCCGCCTGGATCGCCGCGCTCGGCCCCGAGGCCGACGACGGCGACCTCGAGGTCACGGGCAAGGCGCCCGTCGCCCGCGCACTGCTCGGTGGGCTGGCGCCCGTCGCGGTGCGCGACGCCGCCGTCGCTTAGAGGCCTTGGCGCGGGCGCGGCAGCCCGATCGGGGACGATGGCATCGTGCTCGCCTCCGAGACGGCTCTGCTGGACGCGCTGAACCGGCTCGGCGGGCGCCACGATGCGCCCGCCACCTCCCGGGACCTGATTGCGGCCGCTCCGAAGGACCTCCCGCTCGTCGCCGTCCGCGCGGACGGCCCGAGCGTGACCGGGGCGAACGTCGAGGCCTTCATGGCCCGGGCCGCCGAGCTCGAGCCGGAGGCCCTGGCGGCGCTCGGCGTCCTCGTGGCCGACGGGGTCCTCGCGCGCGACGCGGACCCGGGCGCCGACCCGGCGGCCTGGGCCGCGGCCGATCGCAAGGGCGTCGCGCGACAGACGGTGCAGTGGGCGCTCGACCACCCCGAGCACGGCCTGCACGCCGAGGCCTTCGCCATCGCCCGCCTGGCGCTCGGCTAGCCTTCCGGGCTCCGGCCCGGGTGATGGAACGGTAGACATCGGCCTCTTAAAAAGGCCTGCCCTCAGGGGCGTGTGGGTTCGACTCCCGCCCCGGGCATCGGCGGTGCGCGTGAGGGTCTCGTGAGGATGGGGCGGGGTCGTGCACACCGTCCGGGGCACGCGGGCTACCGTGGCAGACGCAACTCCGTGCCCCGCGGCACGTTGTCGCCTGCGACGGCACCATCCATGGAAGTCTCCGCTCTCAAGCACCGCCCCGCCCTGCGCGGGCCCACACCGTTCCTGCGCCTGCAGGGCGACGAGCGGTTGGTCGCGCTGACCCGCCGGGGCAACGAGTCGGCCTATGAGGTGCTCGTGGCGCGCTACCAGACGCGGCTGCTGGCCTTCTGCCGGCACATGCTGTCCTCGCGCGAGGACGCCGAGGACGTGCTGCAGGAGGTCTTCGCCGCCGCCTACAACGCGATGGTCTCCGACGAGCGGCCGATCAACGTCCGCCCGTGGCTGTACCGCATCGCGCGCAACCGCTCGCTCAACCATCTGCGCAAGGCGTCGGCGATCGGCGTGGACTCGATGGACGTCCACCTCGCCGACCACGGCACCAGCACCGCCGACCGCGTCCACAAGCGCGAGGAGTTCCGCGAGCTGGTCGGCGACGTGCAGCAGCTGCCGGAGACCCAGCGCACGGCGCTGCTCCTGCGTGAGATCGACGCGCTGAGCTACGAGCAGATCGCGCAGGCGATGGAGACGACCGTCCCCGCGATCAAGTCGCTGCTGGTCCGCGCGCGCGTCGGGTTGGCCGAGGCCGCCGAGGCACGTGCGCTCTCCTGCGACGAGGTGCGCGTCGAGCTCGGGGAGGTCGCCGAGGGCCTCAAGCGCAAGTCGCCGCCCGTGCGCCGCCACGTGCGCGGGTGCGATCGCTGCGCGGCCTTCGACAAGCGCCTCACGCAGACCAACCACGCGCTCGCCGCGATCTTCCCCGTTGGGCCGCTCCTGCTCTTCAAGAAGTTCCTGCTCACCCAGGGCGCCAGCTCGGCGGCCGGGGCGGCGAGCGCCGCGAGCTCCACGGCCGCCGCGGGCGCCGCCGCGGGTGCGGGCGCCACCGGGGCAGGCAGCGCGCTCTCGGCCGGCCTCGTGACGCTGGCGACCAAGACGGCGGCGGTCGTCGCCGGCGCCGCGATCGTCACCGCCGGCGCCGTCGAGGTCGATCATTCCCGCTCCGTCGCGAAGTCCGCGCTCGTCGCCGCTGCCCCGGCCCCGCCCGCGCTCTCGCAGGCCGCGCCGCGCGTCGTCGCCACCACGCCCCAGCCCGTCCTGACCGGCTCGGCCCGCGATGTCACCGTCGCCGAGCCCGCCGCGCCCCGCACCGCGCCCGCCGACCCCGCGCCCGTCGTGCCCATCGTGGCCGTGCCGGTCCCCGTGCCGACCGTTGCCGCCGACGTGGCGCCGATCACTGCCACCGAGCCTGCTGCCGGGGTCGGGGCCGTCGGCACGATCGACACGGGCTCCGACGTCACGACCCTGCCGGCGGCTGACCCGCTCGACAGCCGCTCGCCGGCCGGCGCCCCCGCGGTCGTCGGGCCCACGGTCGCCGCCCCGCAGGCCGCGCCCGAGCAGCCCCCTGCGCCGTCCGCCGCCGCGCCCTCCGACGAGCAGCCCGCCGCGACGCCGGCGCCGGAGTCCGCGCCGGCCGCAGACCCCGCGGCGCCCGCGGGCTCCTAGCCGACCCGGTCGCCCGGCACGGCGTCGGGCGACGGCGCGAGCAGGAGGACGAGCCCGTCGGCGGTGTAGGTCCCGAGGACGAGGCACTCGCTCATGAACGGGCCGATCTGCTTCGGCGGGAAGTTCACGACGGCGACCACCAGGCGCCCCTCGAGCTCCTCGCGCGGGTAGTTCGTGATCTGCGCGGACGAGCGCCGCTCGCCGAGCTCGGCGCCGAAGTCGACCCGCAGCTTCCAGGCCGGGCGACGCGCCTCGGGGAACTCCATGACCTCGACGATCCGGCCCGCGCGCATGTCGACGCGAGCGAACTCGTTCCAGCCCAGCTCGCGGTCACTCACGGGCGCTGGGTCCCGAAGCGGAACGAGCGCAGCGGCCCCTTCAGCAGGCCGATGAGCCCGACGGCGTCGACTGTCGGGATCGACGGCGATCGCGTCGACAGCAGCGTGATGGTCACGCCGGCGCGCGCGCCTGGCTCGTCCGGCAGCAGGAAGAAGCGCTTGCCGTAGGTCGTCCGCCCGGCCAGGCGGGTCTGGAAGAGCACCTGATGGCCGGGGAGCGCGTTGATGCGGGTGCGGCCATCGCCGCGATAGCGAAACCCAACCGGGAACGCGCGGCGCAGGTCGGCGATCCCGCGCGAGGCCAGGACCGGCAGGACGCCCGCCTGGTCGCCCGAGTAGGGCGCGAGCAGCAGCGGGCTGACCGTGAAGCGCTGGGGCGACGCCGCCCCCGCCGCGGTCTGCAGCCGCAGCAACTCACCCGGCCCGGGGCGCGCCCGGACAAGGCCGCCTCGATAGCCCAGGGTGAAGGCGAGCGGGCGGGTGACCAGCACGTCCTGGGTGAGCGGCGAGCCGCGCTGGAGTATCTTGCGGACGCCGAAGGCGACGAGCACGAGCGCCGCGAACACGAGCAGGACCACCCGCAGGCGGCCGGGGCTCGTCCGCAGGCGCGGGGCCAGCAGCTCCGGCAGCGGCGGGCCGAACTCGGGGCGCAGGGTGCTCGCCATCGGCCGCGGACTGTAGATGAGTCGTTCCGCGAGGCGGTCCGGGCGCACCGACTCCGCGGATCGAGCCGCCTAGGGCCCGACGTCGTTGCCGACGACGAGGGAGGCGACGACCTTGCCGCCGTCGACGGCCAGCGTGTACGTGCCCGCCTTCATCCCGGGCACGCGGCGCTCGACCCGACCGCCCGCGGGGACGGTGAAAGCGACGCCCGCGCCGACGAGCCGCACGCTGCGCGCGACCCCCTGCGAGTTGATGACGGTGAGCGCCACCGGGAGGAACGGCGCGACCGACACCGCGCCGGGCTCGACGGCCGTCGCTCCCACGACGAAGCTGACGGGCTGGCGGATCGGCTCCTCGTCGCCGGCGCCACCGGGCTGCGCCTCGTCGGCCGACGCGCCGCCGGGGTCGGCGGTGGTCGGCGGGGCGACCGTGGTCGCGGGCGGTGACGAGGCCGAGGCGGTCGCGGGCGCCGTCGCGGTCGTCGCGGTCGTGGCGGCGGGCGCGGTCGCCGGTGCCTGCGTCGCGTCCGTCGCGCGGTCGGAGGCGCCGCAGCCCGCGACGGCCAGGGCGGCGAGGAGGGCGACCGGGAGGGCGCAGCGCGGCATCACCCACTGTCCTTCGCCGCCACCGCGGACCTTCCTGTCGCGTCCGCGGTCAGCCCCCGAGGGAGAACATCGACTCCAGGTCGTGCCGGGAGAAGGCCTCGAAGGCGACCATCGTCTGCGTCCGGGTGACCCCGGGGAGCTGCAGCAGCTGCCCCGTGATGACCTCGGCCAGCAGCTCGTGCCGGGGGACGCGGACGATCGCCACGAAGTCCCAGTCGCCCGTGACCGACCAGGCCTCGTGGACGCCCTCGAGGTCGGCGAGCGTCCCGCCGAACGTCTGCATGGCGTCCCGCTCGACCTCGATGAGGACGATGGCGTGGGTGGCGCTCACGCCGTGTGGGTCCCGCCGACCTCGAGCACGACGACCGTCGCGTGCCCGGCGGCCTCGACGTCGGCCTTGAACGCGGCGGCGTCCGTCTCGATCGGCGGGAACGTGCCGTAGTGGCAGGGGATGACGGTGGGGGCGCCGATGAGCTCGGCCGCGACCACCGCGTCGTGGCGGTCCATCGTGTAGTGGCCGCCGATCGGCAGGACGGCGATGTCGACCGCCTTGCGCTTGCCCGGCAGCGCGAGATCGCTGAACAGCCCGGTGTCGCCGGTGAAGTAGACGACCTTGCCGCCCATCTCGACGACGAGCCCGGCCGGCGGGGTGACGGTGCCCTTCGGAGTCGTCGAGGTGTGGAAGGCCTGCGTGAGACGGACGGAGCCCCAGGGATACGTCGCGGTGCCGCCGATGTTCGTGTCGATGACCTCGACGCCCTCCTCGCCGATCTCGTCGGCGATCTCCGTGATCGCCTGCACCGTGGCACCGGTCCGCTTGGCGATCTCGATCGTGTCGCCGAAGTGGTCCTGGTGGCCGTGGGTGAGCAGGATCGCGTCGGCGGCGAGCTCGTCGGCGGAGACCGTGGCCGAGGGGTTGCCCGTGATGAACGGGTCCACGAGGACGGTGACCCCGTCGTGGGTGAGCTCGAAGGCGGCGTGGCCGAGCCAGCGAATGTCCATGGTCTAGGTCTCCTGGGTGGGGGTGGTGGGGATCGGGCCCTGCATGAGCACGCGTGCCAGCTCGAAGCCGACGGTCGCGCCGACCAGCATGCCCAGCCGCGTCTCCTCGGCCAGCAGCGTGCGGACGGCCGAGAGGCGCTGCTCGGGGTCCTCGACGCCCGAGGCCTGCGCGACCTGCGCGCCGGAGGCGGTGAGGTAGCCGCCCTCGTCGAGCGCCGCGTTGAGCACGCGCTGGAGCGCCGGCGCCGCGTGGGTGACGACCTCCTGGGCGTGCTGGAGGCGGTCGGGCTCGGAGAGGACCTCGACGGCGGCGTCGACCTGCTCGGCGGTGAACTCGGGATCGGACTCGCTCACCCGATCGACCCTAGTGGCCGGTGCGCGCCTTCAGCGCGGCCTGGCACGGGCGAGCAGCACGCCGGTGAGCAGGCCGACCACCCCGCCACAGCTCCCCGCCACCGCGGAGACGAGGGGGTCGGCCAGCGGGAGCGCGGCGACGAGGACCGCGAGCACGAGCGCGCCGAGGAGGTCCGCCTCGTCGATGTCGGGGCCGTCACGGCGACGGGCGATGACGACGGGTACCGCCCAGGCAGCGGCGAAGCCGAGTGCCGCGCCGTTGGCGCCCAGGACGACCGGGAAGGTGTCGACGGCGGCCGCGACGGCCGCGCCCCCCGACGCGCAGGCCAGCCACACCACCAGGACCACGACGGGGCCGTGGCGCCGCTCCAGCAGGGTCCCGAAGATCCCGATGGGGACGAGCACCGCGAACTGGGCCCAGGCGCTCGGGTGCACGAACGGCGTCGTGAAGTAGCGCCACGCCTCACCTCCCGGGGGCCCGACGAGCGCGATGTCGGCGCGGGCCACGAAGGCCACGACGAGGTAGCCGAGGGCCCCGAGCGCGACGAGCGCCATCGTGACGTAGGGGCGGCGGTCGTCGTCGACGCGGATGCCGGGGATCTCGCCGTGGCGCAGGCGGCCCAGCGAGGGCTTCGGCGGCCGCCGGCGCTCCTTCGGCCGGGACTCGCCGGAGGCGTCCCGTTCGATCTTCGGCGCGCGCTTGCGCAGCCGGTTTCCGCAGTACGGGCACTCGGTGATGTAGGGGCTGACCTCCGAACCGCAGTTCTTGCAGACCACGAACAGATCGGGGGTTCCCGCCATCGGCCACCGATGATAGGCGCCGTCCCGCCCCAGCGCTGGAGCCTCCTGCTGCTACCGTTAACGCCATGGGTGGCATGTAGCCGCCCGTGAGGCCTTGCTCTCCCTGCTGCGGTTCGGGTTTGTCGAAGTCCTCCCGAACCCACCGAAGGGAAGTCCATGGAAGCATCGTTCTCCAGCCTCGGCGTGTCCGAGGTCGTCTCCAAGGCGCTCGCCGCCGACGGCATCATCACCCCGTTCGCGGTGCAGAGCCTCGTCATCGGCGACGTGCTCGCCGGCCACGACAGCCTCGTGAAGGCCCCGACCGGATCGGGCAAGACGCTCGCCTTCGGCGTGCCGCTCGTCGACCGCGTCGAGGCCAACGTGCCGATCGCCAAGCGCCCGTGCGCCCTGGTGCTCGCTCCGACCCGCGAGCTCGCCTCGCAGATCGTCGACGACCTGCGTCCGCTGGCCCACGCCCGCGCGCTCGGCATCACCGCCGTCTACGGCGGCGTCGGCCTCGAGAAGCAGGCCCGCGCCGCGGCGAAGTCGCACATCATCGTCGCCACCCCCGGGCGCCTCGAGGATCTCCTCGGCCGCCGGGCGTTCTCCTTGGCCAACGTGCGCATGCTCGTCCTCGACGAGGCCGATCGCATGCTCGACATGGGCTTCAAGCCCGCCGTCGACCGCATCGTCCAGCAGTGTCCGCGCGAGCGCCAGACGATGTTCTTCTCCGCCACGCTCGACGGCGAGGCCGGCCGGATCGCCGAGGCCTACACCTCGAACCCGCGCCGCCACGAGCAGGTCGCGACCGTGTCGCACATCGCGAAGGTCGAGCACCGTTTCCTGACCGTCGCCCACGAGCACAAGCTCAAGACGCTCGTGGCCGAGCTCCACGCGGCCGACGACCTGTCGCTCGTCTTCGTGCGCACGAAGCGCGGCGCCGACCGCCTCGTCCAGCGCCTGGCCAAGGAGCACGTCGTGGCCGTCGCCATGCACGGCGACAAGAGCCAGCGCCAGCGCGAGAAGGCGCTCGCCCGCTTCGAGGCCGGCGACGTGCAGGTGCTCGTCGCCACCGACGTCGCCGCCCGCGGCATCGACGTCGACGGCATCGGCCACGTCATCAACTTCGACCCGCCGGAGGACCGCGACGCCTACGTGCACCGCATCGGCCGCACGGGTCGCGCGGGCCGCACCGGCGTCGGCACGACCTTCGCGCGCCCGGACGAGATCCGGGACGTCGCGGCGATCGCCGACGACCTCGGCCTCGAGCACGACTTC
>JBBQZE010000063.1:0-14302 GCA_038207985.1 Solirubrobacterales bacterium | reverse complement strand
GGCGCGGGCAACTGGGTCTGCGCCGGGCTCGTCGGGCTCGGCTGAGCACCGGTTTCGAAAAGGGCGGCCTCAGCCTGCCAGCGCGAGGCCCTGCTCCCACCCCGCGGCGAGCACGCGGTCGCCGCGGTCGGGTCGCATCAGGGCGCCCATCAGCCCCGCGGCAGCGGCGTCCGGCGCCACGAGGCGCACCTCGGCGCCGCGGCGGCGCAACGCGATCGCCTCGACGGCGCCGGCCGCCCGGAGGGCGCCGCGCAGCAGCACCGCCGTCGGTTCGAGGACGAGCACGCGGTCACCCTTCCCCGCGGGCGCGGCGTCGGCGTTCGTCGGCGACCAGGCACCGCCGTCCACGTGCGCGCGCCGGCCGATGGAGACCGGCGCGAAGACCCCCGGGATGGCGCAGGAGGCGGCGACCGCCTGCCCGACGCGCGCCGGAGGGGCGCCAGCGCTGCCGAAGACGACGCGCTTGCCCGATGCCCGGTCGACGGTGCAGACCCGCAGGCGGTCCCACGACGGGTCCCAGCGGTCGACCTCCCGCTCGAGCGCACGCAGCGAGCGCCGCCCGTCGGGGACCCGGCCGAGCACGAGCGACCGCGCCCGGGCTCCGGCCGGCGCCAGCACCGAGAGACCGACCGGCACGCCGAGCGTGCCGACGGCGGCGAGCGCACCACCCGCTCGCCGCAGGGCGGCGGCGCCGGGTCTCGCGGCTGCGGGGGTGGGCGGGGTGGACTCCCGCGCCGCTGCCACCCGGCGGGGGGATCGACCTGCGGCCAGGCCGGCCGCCACGATGGAGCCCGCGCTCGTCCCGACGAAGGCGCGGCACCGCGTGGCGTCCCCGCCGGAGGCCGCCTCGAGGCCCGCCAGCAGCCCGGTCATCCACGCCTCGCCGAGCAGCCCCCCGCCGCCGAGCACGAGGACGTCGGGCATCCCACCGTCGAAGAGCGCCATGCAGTCAGCATGCCCGTCCCACCGATTCCTGGCCAGCGAGGCATTTCGATCCCGCGCGAAGCGCGGCTCATGTTCCGCGCAGCCATGCCCGTCGTCGCGTCGGGGACTGGCGTTGGGGGGTCGGGGCGGCGTACGCTGCGCATGCGATGGGGCGCAGTGGACGGAGCTCCCTGGGACTGGGCGTGTTTGCCGGGATGGTGCTGGGGCTGGCCTGCGCGCCGGCGGCGGGCGCTGTCACCGGGCTGTCGGCCGATCCGGCGTGGCTCGGGGGTCCGTTCGGTCACGACTTCGCGTACGGCGACCAAGGCCCACGGGCGATGGCGGCCGACGGCGAGCGGATCTGGGTGCTGTCCAATCGGGCGGGCTCAGCGTCAGGCGCGGTGCTCACCGTGTTGCATCCGGACGGCTCGAAGGACGCCGGGTTTTCCGGCGACGGCGAACTGCCGATCGACATCGGGCCGACCGACGGCAGCGGTCCGTACGGATGGGACGTCGTGACGCTGCCCAACGGCGACGCCGCGGTGTTGAGCGACCGCGTGATCACCGGCGAGAGCGATCTGGCGATCGAGGTCATCAAGCCGGATGGGACGCCCGACCCGGCGTTCGCGGGCGACGGGACAGCGGTCGTGGCCGGGCCGGGGGCCGAGACTCCGCTCCGTTTGGCCTACGACGCCACGACGAGCCGGTTCCTGGTCACGGGTGAGACGTTCCAGCAGGGGGGCATCTCCGACACGTTCGTCGCGGCGATCACGTGGGGTGGCGCCGCGGACGCGGGCTTCGGCACCGCCGGCTTTCGGGTCTTTGACGGCGGCGGCATCGATCACGGCGATTTCGGTGATGCGATCGCCCCGCTGGGCGACGGGCGGATCGCGGTCTGGGTGCGGTGGAATGCCGGTGGCGAGATCGTCAGCCCCGACCCGAAGACGGCCGTCTACTTCGTCGCCCAGAGCGGCGCGGCTGCGGGCGAGGTCGTGACCGATCAGATGACGTACGGGCGTGACCTCGGGGTCGTCGACGGCACGCTGGTTGGCGTCGGATCGCGCGGTCAAGTGGGTGTGAGCTCGGAGTCGATGGTCATGCGACTCGGGCTGGACGGCCGCGGGCTGACCCAGACGCCGGTCGATCTCGTGCCGGCAGTCCAGGAGGGTCTCGACCGCCTGGACGTTGCGCCCGCGGCGATCCTCGTGTCCGGCCTGCAGCTGCGCCAGGTCGGTCAGCAGACGCAACGCTCGGCGATCGCCGCACGGCTGTCGCGTACGTCTCTGCAGCCGCTCGAGCCGGCCCTGACGGAGGTGCCGGACGCGCGCGATGGCTACGACGACGTCGCCGTCGCGCCGGGCGTCACGGACGGGCTGCTCCTGACGACGTTCGTCGGCCCGGGCGACACCGCAGTCTTCCGCGCGGTCCCCGGCGCGCTTCCGGTCGACCCCGGCGCCGGGTTGCCGGGCGCGGGAGGCATTCCGGGCGGCGCGGGCGCGGACCGGACACGCCCGCGGATCACCGGTCTCGCGGTCACCCCGGTGATCCGGCTGAGCAGCCGGCTGCCCGCGGTGGTCTCGCGCGCGGCGCCGGGGCTCCGCTTCCGGCTGAGCGAACCGGCCACCGTGACGCTGACCTTCCAGGTCCGTCTCGCCGGGCGCTGGCAGCGCGTCAAAGCGATCGCCGTCACCCTGCGCAGCGTGGCCGCCGGACAGCGGGCTGTCCGCTTCACCGGCCGCATCTCGAAGCACCGAGCGCTCAAGCCCGGGCGCTACCGCGTGGTGATGACCGCGGTCGATCGCGCACGCAACGTGTCACACCCCGCGAGCGCGGGCTTCCGCCTGGTGCGTCCGCACGGCTGAGCGCGCCGTTATCCGCGGCACCCGGCCTGGATCGAGGAGGCCACGATCGTGGCCCTGCACGACGGACCGCGATCCGGGCGCTCTGATGACGAAAGCCCCGCAGAGGCGGGGCTTTCGGAAGGAGCGGATGAAGGGACTCGAACCCTCGACCTTCTGCATGGCAAGCAGACGCTCTAGCCAACTGAGCTACATCCGCGAGGTCGGCAAGAAGTGTAGCCCAGCCTCGCGCCGGGCTGCGTCTCGGCCCCGGGTGAGCGCTATGCCCGGGGACGCGTACCTGCACGGCTGGCCGCGTTGGTCGGGCTGCTCGCGCCCGGGGGCAGCCTGACCCTCGTCGAGGGCGACCACGGGTCGGTCTTCTTCCACCCCGGGAGCGCCGCCGCGCGGGCGGCGATCGCCTGCCAGTTGGCCCGGCAGGCGCGGGTCGGTGGCAAAGCGCTGATCGGCCGCGATGCGGACCACCGAACCGGACGCTGTCTTCTCCTACAGCGTCTTCGAGGTTGTCGGCGTCCAGCCGTCCGTCTAAGCCCGCCCGGCCCTCGGCCAGTCCGCGCGCGGGTCGGGCAGCGGCGTCAGCCGGGCCTCCGCGGCGTCGCGCTGGTCCTCGAGGAAGGGCGGCAGGATGATCTTCGTGCCGAGGTCCGAGTAGTCCAGGCCGTCGACGAGGAACCCGGGCTCCTCCGTCGCCAGCTCGTAGAGCACGCCACCGGGCTCGCGGAAGTAGAGCGAGTGGAAGTAGTGGCGGTCGACGTAGCCCGAGTTCGGGATGCCGGCGTCGGTGACCGACGCGATCCAGCCCGGGAGGTCCTCGTCGACGGTGCCCCAGGCGATGTGGTGGACCGTGCCGGCCGACTGGCGGCCCGGCTCGGCGGGTGCGGGGTCGAAGGCGATCCAGCCGCCGCGGCGCCCCGTGCGCAGCTCCCACGCCTGGTCGCCGCCGATCCAGGCGTCCTGCGCCCCGGGGCCGGTCGCGCCCATGAGCCGCTCGAGCACGACGCCTGAGCCCTCGGGGTGGGCGGAGTAGGCCCGCACACCCTCGAAGCCCTGCAGCGCGTGCTCGGCCGGGATCTCCGGGTGCTCCGCCGTGAGCGGCGGGTCGGCGCTGGTGGGCACGACGAGCTCGTGGCGCAGGCCTTCCGGGTCGGCGAAGCGGACCGAGCGATCCGTTCGCTGGGTGGGGACGCCCTCCGCGGCGAGCCGCTCGGCCCAGAAGTCCAGCGAGGTGTCCGAGCCGACACGCGAGACGATGGTGTGGACCATGCCGGCGCCGGGTCGGCCCGGCGCGGCGCGGGCGTACTCGAAGAACGTCAGGTCCGCCCCGGGCCGGGCGTGCTCGTCGCCGTAGAACAGGTGGTAGACCGACGGATCGTCCTGGTTGACCGTCTTGGCGGTCAGCCGCAGACCGAGCACGCGCGTGTAGAAGTCGACGTTCGCGCGGGCATCGCCCGTGATGGCCGTGATGTGGTGGATGCCGTCCAGTCCCATGGAGCCATCCTAGCATATGGTTGCACGCGCAATCAAATGTCCGAATCTGGACGAAAGCTGGACTCAACTGCGCCATGCGCGGGTAGGTGCCGAACCATGATCGGTGCACTCATCCTCGGCCTGCTCGCAGGCTACATCGCGAAGGCAATCCTCCCGGGCGACGATCCCGGCGGCTTCATCGTCACGATCGTCCTGGGCCTCATCGGCTCGCTGGTCGGCTTCTTCATCTTCACCGAGCTCCTGGGCATCGGCGACACGAAGATCTTCGACCTCGGCGGCCTGATCGGCGCCATCATCGGCACGGTCATCGTGCTGCTCGTCTACCGCAAGGTGGTCGACGGGCGCGCTCCCGCGCGCGTCTGAGCCCCACCCGTCGCAGCAACGGAGCGCCCGCTTCGTGCGGGCGCTCCGTCGTCCGGCCGGCGGCCCTGCAGGAGGCGGTCGTAGGTGGCTCCGGCCCAGTCGGCGAAGGCGTCGAGCGGGCGACGGATCCACGACGCGAGGAAGAACCCGAGCGCGGTGGCGGCGCCGAGCACCGCACCGCCGAGCACGTCGCTGGGGTAGTGCTCGCCCACCGTCACCCGCGCGACGGACACGAGCACGGCGAACGTCAGCGCGACGACGCCGGCACCGCGGTGGCGGAGGAGCAGGGCGACGGCGATCGCGAAGGCGGCCGTCGCGTGGTCGCTCGGGAAGCCGGCATCGCGGCCGTGCGCCATCAGAAGTTGGATGCTGGGATGGGTGACGAATGGGCGAGCGCGGTCCACCACGCCGGAGAGCACCACGCCGGCCAGCAGCGCGAGGGCCATCGCCGCGGTGGCGGCGACCGCGCCCCGGCGCCCCTCCGGTGACGCCCAGCGGCCGGCGGCGAGGAAGGTCGCGGCGGCCACCAGGACCACGACGAAGACGGCGTCCCTGGCGGCGAGCCTCGCCAGGTCGGCGAGCCAGGCGTGGTGGGCGCCCCAGCCGTTGAGCGTCCTGGTGATCGAGGTGTCCATCGCCACCAGGGTGACCGCCGCACCTGGCGGGCACCTGACCGAAGAGGCGACGACCGGAGTCGAACCGGTGTGCACGGCTTTGCAGGCCGCTGCGTAGCCACTCCGCCACGTCGCCGTCAGCCGGATCTTAGAGCGGGAGCCGCCCGGCCGCCCTCCCGGCGCGCCAACCGCGCGGCGGGGCGCCAAGGCTGGCCCGGAACCTGGATGACCGGGTGACGAAGCGCCTTGGGCCGGGGACCGTGATGCGCGTGACCCGACTCCTCGCCGTCCACCGTCCGCCCCCACTCGCGCTTGCGCTGCTCGTCGTCGCCGCCGTCGCGGTCTTCGTCGCCGGCCTCGAGCATGCGCGCCTCTGGCACCGCGGCTACGCCGAGGTCGAGATCGTCGGTCCGCTGTTCCTGATCAACGCGATCGCGTCCGCGGTGACTGTGCTGTTTCTCGTCTTCGACCGGGTGGCACTCTTCGCGCTCGGCGCCGTCGGGATCTGCGTCGGCTCGCTCATCTCGATCTACATCTCCCACACCTCCCACTTCTTGCAGTGGCGGGAGGCCGGCTACGACGCGACCGCGAAGGTGATCGTGGTGGCCGAGGTCGCGGGAGCGGTCCTCACCCTCGCCGGGCTGGCGGCCGGCGCCCTGCGCCACCGCCGCGTCCGGACGTCGGAGCGCGTCGTGGCGGTGACGGCATGAAGCCCGCCCGCATCGTCCTGGCGGCCCTCGTCGTCGTGGTGATGGCCGTCGCGGTCGTCGGCCTCGGGATGGGCGATGCGCCGAAGCCCGAAGGCCTCGCGCCGCAGGGGGCCCAGCTCGTCGCCTCGAAGTCGCGCATCGCCAAAGGCGGCGACAAGGTGTCCGAGGGCAAGAAGGAGTTCGACTCGGAAGGCTGCGCGTCGTGCCACGCGATCGCCGCCGACGGCTACAAGGGCGTCCTCGGGCCCCGCCTCGACACGGACACCGACCCGGCCGACGAGATCCTCACCTCGATCACCAAACCGCGCGAGGACATCGTGAAGGGCTACCAGGGCAACCTCATGCCGACGACGTACGGCAAGACGATGTCCAAGGACGGGCTCGACGCCGTCGTCGCCTACATCAAGGCTGCCTCCGGCAAGGAGAAGAAGGGCGGCTGACCGCCCTCGTGGGAGTCCGCCGCGGCCACCGCCGCGTTGCTAGGCTTCCGCGATCCCAGGGCGATTAGCTCAGCTGGGAGAGCGCCTGCTCGACAAGCAGGAGGTCACTGGTTCGAGCCCAGTATCGCCCATGATGGAAGCCCCGCTCCGGCGGGGTTTTCTGCGTCCAGGTCGCGTATGGCGGGTCCCAATTCCGGCATGGACGTCGTGACCACGCAGGCCTATCTCGGCACTTCGCTGGGGGGTTGAGCAAGAGATGACGCCATGCGTCGCCTGAGGCTCAACCCCCCGCCCTGTCGGGGCGCATCCGGGCGGCGCCGTCACCGCGCTCGCGTAGGGTCGCCGCCGTGAGCGAGCCCGTCCCCGGAGAGACGCCCGAGCCGGCGGGGGACCAGACCCTCCGCGAGCGCCTCGGCCTCGAGCGCGACCGCTGGTGGGAGAGCCTCTCGGAGGCGGAGCGGCAGCAGCTGCAGGACCACCAGGAGGCCGCGCGCCGGAAGGTCGTCGACGAGCAGGTGCGGCAGGAGGCGCTGGGGCGCGAGGACAGGGAGCGGGAGGCCCAGGCCCACGCCCGCGCGACGGACTACCTCACGCGCGCCGTCGCCGCGCTGGAGGGCGCGGGCGCACCTGGGGCGATCGAGGCCCGCGTCGGCCCCCACGGCGCGCAGGCCGCCGACGTGGCCGCCGAGCGCGGCTGGGTCGTCGGCGTCGACGGGGGCCGCGACGTGCTCGTCACGGCCACGGGCCGCCTGGTCCTGCTCGAGCCGGCGGGCCGCAACCCCTTCAGGAAGCGGCCTCGCACGGGGACCGCCGTCGACGCCGCAGATCGGTCCGCCCTCGCGAAGGACGCCCGCGGGCTCGAGGCGGTCGTGGGCCGGCTGGGCGTGCAGGTCGAAGGGCCGGGGCCGGTCTGATCCCGAACGAGTCGGCGCCGCGCCGCCGACAGATCTGGTTGGCTTCCGCGCGCCGACGCTGCGCCGGGGCCGCTCGGGCCGACCTGCCCGGTGCTCGACCTGACGCTCGGCCCGCTGAACCTCGACCTGCTCGGACTCGTCGTCGACCTCTACGGCGCGACCAGCGCCGATCCGGTCCGCGTGACGGCGGTCGCGGACCCGGCCGCGGGGATCCTCGGCAAGGCGCTCTGCTCGATCTCGACGCAAGTACCGCCCGCGGTCTAGTTCCACGGCGTTGACCGTGCTGTCCATCCCGCGCCTGCGGCGGAGTGGACAGCACGGTGGGCTGTGGCAGCGGGGGGCGTAGTGTCCTCGCGGTGAGGCCGATCGCACGACTTGCCGTCGCGGGACTCGCGGTGCTCGCGGGCGCCGCGGTGGCGGCCGCACCGGGTGCGGCCCAAGGGCTGCCCAGGGGAACCGCCGCGCAGCAGACGTCGCCGCGAGTCCTCCCCGTCACCGTTCGGCGCCGCACCGCGGTCCGCGTCATTTTCACGCTGGCAGACGCCCCGGGCCACCAAGGGATCTTCGAGACGGCGTACCGCGTCCAGGTGGACCGGCCGAAGGGCTCGCGGGCCGCCTGCGCCGCGCCCGCACCGCCGCCGGTGACTGGCGGGGCGCGGGGCGAACGGACGCGCGTGGCCCTGCCCGGCCCGCGGTACGGCTGGTGTCTGGGCCGGTATCACGTGACCGTCTTCGAGCAGCGCGGCCCCTACTGCCCGCAGCCCGCGCCGGGGGCGATGCCGCAGCCCTGCCCGCTCTTCGCGAGCCAGGACCTCGACGTCGGCCGCGCCGGCTTCACCGTCCGCCGCTGAGAGCCGGTCCTAGAGCGCCGCCCACAGCCGGTCGAGGTCCGACTCGTCGTTCCAGGCGCCCACCGACGCGCGCAGGTAGGGCGTGCCGGGCAGCGGCCGTACGACGACGCCGCCGGCCGCAAGGCGCTCCGAGGTCGCGACCGGTTCGTCGGCCTCCCACGCGACGAGGGTCGAGTCGCCGGGGGGCGCGACGCGCCGCCCTCCGTCGCGCAGGCGCGACGCCCACGCCGCGGCGAGCGTCGTCGCGCGCGCGTGGACCTCGGCCCAGCCGAAGCCGGCGAGCACCTCGAGGGCAGCGAGCGCCGCGACCATCGCCTCGTTGGCGAGCGCCGGAGTGTCGAAGGCGCGCGCGTCCGGCCAGGCGTCGGCGTCGAGGCCATCGCTCGGGACGCTGAGGTTGAGGTAGGTCGGGCCCGGGACCGCGAGGCGCTCGCGCCACACGGGGGAGACCCAGAGCAGTCCCGTCCCGACGGGGCCGCAGAGCCACTTCTGCCCGGGGGCGCAGTAGAAGGCGCAGCCCAGGGTCTCCACGTCCACCGGGACCGCCCCGGCGCCCTGCGCCCCGTCCAGCAACACCGGCACGTCGAGCTCGGCGAGCTCCGCCGGCGCGGTCGTGCCCGAGATCCAGGAGACGTGGGAGCAGGCCACGAGCCGCGTCCGCGGGCCGACCGCGTCGGCGACCTCCGCGAGGGGCACAGCGCGCACCTCGACGCCGAGCTGGGTCCGCGCGGCGGCCAGCGGACCGTAGAGGCCGGGGTGCTCGTCGTCGGCGGTCACCACCTCGTCGCCGCGCTGCAGGCCGAGCCCCTGCAGGACCCGGACCATCCCGTCGCTCGTGGAGGTGGTGAGCGCGACGTCCTGCGGCTCGCCGCCGACCACTCCGGCGTAGGCCGCGCGAAGCCGCTCGCGGACGTCGAACATCTCGTCGAAGTACGCCTTGCCGCGCCCCCGCTCCGCGGCGACCCGCGCCGTCTCCTCCGACGCCCGCAGCGCCGCGGCCGGCAGCGGGCCGCAGCTCCCGGCGTTCAGGTAGGCGGTCGCGTCGAAGACCGGGAAGTGCGAGCGCAGTGCGGCGGCGTCCATGGGGCCGCACGCTAGCCGCGCCCGCCGCGGCGGCAGGGCGTCCCTAGCATGCACGCCCATGCAGGTCACCCTCCCCGACGGCACCCCCCTCGACCTCCCGGAGGGCGCCACGGGGCTCGACGCGGCGGCCGCCATCGGGCCGGGACTGGCCAAGGCGGCGCTGGCGGTCAAGCAGCAGGGGGAGGTCCGCGACCTCGGCGCACCGCTCGTCGACTCAGAGCCCGTCGAGATCGTCACCGAGCGCTCGGGACAAGACGCGCTCGACCTCATCCGCCACGACGCCGCGCACGTCTTCGCCGCCGCGATGCTCGAGCTCTACCCCGGGGTGAAGATCTCCATCGGGCCCCCGATCGAGAACGGCTTCTACTACGACGTCGAGCTGCCGGAGGGCGCGACGCTCACCGACGCCGACTTCGAGCGCATCGAGCAGCAGATGCGCACCCACGTCAAGGCCGACGAGCCGTTCGTCCGCGAGGACGTCCCCGCGACCGTGGCGCGCGAGCGCTACGCCGCCGAGGGGCAGGATTACAAGGTCGAGCTGATTGACGACCTCGTCCGGGGAACGGAGACCCGCCCGCCCGTCGACACCGTCTCGCTGTACACCAACGGCCCCTTCACCGACCTCTGCCGCGGCCCGCACGCGCCGTCGACCAAGCGCGTCAAGGCGTTCAAGCTGCAGAGCGTCGCGGGGGCCTACTGGCGCGGAGACTCCGAGCGCACGATGCTCACCCGGGTCTACGGCACCGCGTTCTTCTCGAAGGACGCGCTGGCCGAGCACCTCGAGCGCCTCGAGCAGGCCAAGGCGCGCGACCACCGCCGCCTGGGTCAGCAGCTCGGGCTCTTCACGTTCTCCGAGGTCGCGCAGGGCTCGGCCTTCTGGCTGCCCCGTGGGACCACCGTCTTCAACGAGCTGGTGAAGCTCTCGCGGGAGATGGGGGAGCCCCGGGGCTACTCCGAGGTCAAGACGCCCCAGCTCTACGACGCGGAGCTGTGGCGCACCTCGGGCCACTGGGGCAAGTACAAGGGGAACATGTTCCTCTCGGAGTCCGAAGGCTCCGAGATGGCACTGAAGCCGATGAACTGCCCGGGCCACGCGCAGCTGTTCAAGACGCAGCAATGGTCCCACCGCGACCTGCCCGTCCGCTACTCCGAGCCGGGTCTGCTGCACCGCAACGAGCTGTCCGGCGCGCTCCACGGACTGCTGCGCGTGCGGCACTTCGCCCAGGACGACGCGCACGTGTTCTGCACCGAGGAGCAGGTCGAGGCCGAGGTCGAGGCCTGCCTGGAGTTCGCCTTCGCCACCTACGGTGTCTTCGGGTTTCAGAACATCCGCGTCGAGCTCTCCACCCGCCCCGAGAACCGGTTGGGGACCGAGGAGTTCTGGGACCACGCCGAGGGGCTGCTCCAGCGCGCGCTGGAGGCGCAGGCGATCGAGTACACGGTCAACGAGGGCGACGGCGCGTTCTACGCCCCGAAGATCGACCTGCACTACGCGGACTCGCTGGGGCGCTCCTGGCAGATCGGCACCGTCCAGCTCGATTACCTGATGCCCGAGCGCTTCGGCCTGAGCTACATCGGCGCGGACAACGCCGAGCACCGCCCGGTGATGATCCACCGAGCGCTGATGGGCTCCTACGAGCGCTTCATCGGGATCCTGCTCGAGGACACCGCCGGCGAGCTGCCCCTGTGGCTCGCGCCGGTGCAGGCGATCGTCCTGCCCATCGCCGACCGCCACGCCGAGGCGGCGCGGGCGGTCGTCGCGCAGCTCACCGCCGCGGGAGTGCGGGCCGAGGCCGACGAGCGCACGGAGTCCGTCGGGCGCAAGATCCGCGACGCCGAGCTGCGCAAGGTCCCCTACATGCTCGTGGTCGGCGATCGCGAGGCCGAGGACGGCACCGTGGCCGTGCGCAAGCACCGCGAAGGCGACGAAGGCACCGAGGCCGTCGCGGACTTCGGCGCCCGCGTGGCCGCCGCCGTCGCCGAGCGCGCGCGATGAGGCCGACGGTGCCCCCGCGGCTGGCCGGCCTGCCGCTGCGGGAGTGGAACGGGCTGCTGGTCCACGACGCGGACACCCACCTCGCGCGCCTGCGGGGCCTGGCCTTCCTCGACGAGCTGCCGGCCGGGGTGGGCCTGCACTTCCCGAAGACGCGCTCGCTGCACACCTTCGGCATGCGCTTCCCGCTCGACTTGCACTGGCTGGACGCCGACGGCGAGGTGGTGCGCGTCGACCGTGGGGTGCCGAGGCGGCGCCTGCGGGCGTGCAAGCAGGCGGTCTCTGTGGTCGAAGTCGCCGCGCAGTACGCCTGACCGCGCTCGCGGCCGCCCGCCGGTGCGGCTATCGTGTCGGGCGTTGACACCACTTCACGCTGAGGTCGCCGCCACTATGCCGCGACCCACCCACCGATAGTGCCGGTCCCGAGAAGGTTCGACCGGCGCCCGCCCGAGCGGGACACCACCCGCATCAACGAGCGCATCCGCGTTCCCGAGGTGCGCCTCATCGACGAGACCGGCAACCAGGTCGGCGTCATGAAGACCGACGAGGCGGTGGCCTACGCCCAGAGCAAGGACCTCGACCTCGTCGAGGTGGCTCCGGAGGCCAAGCCGCCCGTCTGCCGCGTGCTCGACTACTCGAAGTACAAGTACGAGCAGGCACAGAAGGTCAAGCAGGCCAAGAAGCACCAGCAGCAGATCGTGGTGCGCGAGATCAAGTTCCGGCCGAAGATCGCCGGGCACGACTACGCGACCAAGAAGGGCCACGTCGAGCGCTTCCTGCGCCACAAGGACAAGGTCAAGGTGACCATCATGTTCCGCGGGCGCGAGGTCACGCACCCCGAGCGCGGCGTGATGATCCTCGACCGCTTGGCCGACGACCTCTCCGAGCTCTGCCAGATCGATCAGCGGCCGATCCAGGATGGGCGCAACATGACGATGCTCCTGTCCCCGTCGAAGGCCGTGCTGGCCGACGCGATCCTCCCGCCGACCGACGACGTGGACCTCGACGCGCTCGAGGACCGCGACGACGCGCCCGGCTCGACCGACGCCGCCCCGGACTCCACCGCGCCGTCCACGGACGTCCCGTCGCCCGACGGCACCGACGTGGCGCCCGGCGACGAGTCCGAGGCGCTCGGCGACGACGCCAAGGACGGCACCGTGGTCCCCGAGGCCAAGGCCGCCCCGGTGCGCATGATCCAGAGCGACGCCGAGAAGGAGAACATCGTCGTCACCGACGACGGCAACATCGTCGGCGCGGAGGACGAGCCGCTCGGTTCGCTGCCCCCGCCGCCGAAGAAGCCCGCGGCTCGCAAGAAGCCTGCCGCCAAGAAGCCGGCACCCGAGGCGGAAGCGCCCGTGAAGACCGAGGAGCCGGCTGCCTCCTGAGGTGACCGGCTACCATCCCGCGCTCCACATGCCCAAGATGAAGACCCATTCGGGTGCCAAGAAGCGCTTCAAGCTGACCGCCAACGGCAAGGTCAAGGGCCGTCACGCCTTCACGAGCCACATCCTCGAGAAGAAGTCGGCCAAGAAGAAGCGCTACCTCGGCCAAGCCCCCGTCCTCGCCGATTGCGACGCCAAGCGCGTCAAGAAGCTGCT
This sequence comes from Solirubrobacterales bacterium, assembly GCA_038207985.1. Taxonomy (GTDB): domain Bacteria; phylum Actinomycetota; class Thermoleophilia; order Solirubrobacterales; family Solirubrobacteraceae; genus Paraconexibacter. The sequence goes on along the minus strand of JBBQZE010000063.1, from coordinate 1,465 downwards.
CGGAGCGTCCTCCAAGTGACCCGCGTCAAGCGCTCGGTCCACGCCAAGAAGAAGCGTCGCTCGGTCCTCGAGCAGACGAAGGGCTTCCGTGGCCAGGCCAACTCGAACTACAAGCGCGCGAAGGAGGCCCTGCTCAAGGCGGACTCCTACGCCTACCGCGACCGCCGCAACCGCAAGCGCGACTTCCGCAAGCTGTGGATCGTGCGCATCAACGCCGCGGCGCGCCTGAACGGCATGCCGTACGGCCAGTTCATGCACGGCCTGAAGCTGGCCGAGGTCGAGCTGGACCGCAAGGTGCTCGCGGACATCGCCGTGCGCGACGCCGAGACGTTCTCCCGATTCGTGGAGGTCTCGCGAGAGGCCGTCGCCAATAAGCCCGCCCCGGAGCCCGTCGCCGTTTAGTCCCACCGCACCACCAGCAGGTCCCCGGGCGTCGCTCCTCTCGCAGGACCGGCGCCCGTTCTCGTTTGAGAGCCATCTCGTGATCACCTCCGCCCAGAACCCGCTCCTCAAGGAGATCAAGCGCCTGCAGCGCAAGCGCGACGGCGGGCGCTTCGTGGCGGAGGGCGAGGACCTGGTGGCCGCCGCCGACGCCGCGGGCTGGCCCGCCGTGCATCGTCTCGTCGCCGGCACCGACGTCGAGCCCGAGCTCCTCGACGGGGTCTCCGCGCTCGGCTCGGGCACCAGGGTGCTCGCCGTCTACGAGCAGCGCTGGGCCGAGGCGCCCGTCGGCGACCTCGTCGTCCATCTCCACGGCGTGGGGGATCCCGGCAACGTCGGGACGGTGCTGCGCAGCGCGCTGGCCTTCGGGGCCGGGACCGTCGTGCTCGGGCCGGGTTGCGCCGACCCCTACGGCACCAAGGCGGTGCGCGCCTCGATGGGGGCGATCTTCTCCGTGCCGGTGGTCCGGGCGCCGCTGGAGGACTGCCCGACACCCCGGGTCGCGCTGGTCGCCCGCCGCGGCGACGTCCTGCGCGGCCCAGGCCGCGGCACCCTGGTGATCGGCGCCGAGCGGTCCGGGCTGCCGGAGGAGCTCGTCGCGGCCTGCGACGCGATCGCGCACGTCCCGATCGCCGGCGAGTCACTCAACGCGGCCATGGCGGCGACCGTCGCCCTCTACGAGTGGACGCGCGCCGACGGTCCCTCGGGGACGGACCAATAGGTTCCGGGGCGATGGACGTGCTCGAGCGCATCGCAGAGCTGCGGGCCGAGGCCGAGCAGGCCGTCGGCGCCGCCGCGGACACCGCCGCCCTCGAGGAGCTTCGCGTCCGCTTCCTCGGGCGCAAGGCCGAGCTGCCGAACCTGCTGCGCGGCGTCGCCCAACTCGAGCCCGCGCAGCGCGGCGCGGTCGGCAAGGCCGCCAACCAGGCGCGCCAGGCCGTCGAATCGCTGCTCCAGGAGCGCGGCGGCGCGCTGGCGGGCGCCGAGCTCGACGCCCGGCTGCTGGCCGACCGCGTCGACGTCA
>JBBQZE010000062.1:0-14355 GCA_038207985.1 Solirubrobacterales bacterium | reverse complement strand
CCCCCTCCTGGCCCTGGCCGTCCCCGCCGCGCTGGCCTGGCCTTCTGCGGACGGGCCGAGCGCCGCGAGGGGACCGATGCGGCTCCCCACGAGCCACATCGGCCCTCTCGCGGTCTCCGCGGGCGCCTCGGCACCGGTCGCGGTGCCGATCGGGCGGGGGGCGCGCTTCCAGCCGACGGTCGGCCCGGCGGCCGCCGTCCGCCGCGGGCGGACCGTCGGCGGCCAGCGCTGCTCGGTTCGGCCGACGCGGCGCTTCGGGATCCACCTGGAGCTCTTCGCCGCCGGGCGCGTCGTCGTCGTCCCGGCCGGCATCGGTGTCGCGCCGCCGTACCGGCGCGACGGCGCCTACGTGCGCCCGGGGGGCTGCCGCTCCGCCGTGAGCACCACGGAGCCCACCGGGGTCGTCGAGGTCCGGAACGGCACCCGCGTGGACCTCGGGGACCTCTTCGCGCTCTGGGGCCGCCCGCTCTCGGCGCGTCGGATCGCCGGCTTCCGCGGTCGGGTGCGCGCCTGGGTCGACGGCCGCCGCCACCCGGGCGACCCGCGCTCGATCCGGCTGACCCGGCACCGCCAGATCGTGCTGGTCGTCGGCCCGGACGTCCCGGTCCACCCCGCCTTCACGTTCCGTCCCGGGCTCTAGGCTCGCTCGCGATGCGCCGCCGAGCCCTCCGCCGCGCCGCCGCGCTCGCGCTGGTGCTCGCGCTGGTGCTCGCGGCGCCCGCCGCGCCGGCGTGGGCTGACGGCGACCCGGCCAGCGACGTGCTGCTCGCGCAGGACACCTTCTTGCCCTACCCCCCGTCGGACGTCAGCCCGCCCGTCCGGCGCGCGCTCACGACCACCGTGGCGCGCGCGAAGGCGAAGGGCTTCGGGGTCAAGGTCGCGATCATCACCTCCGAGCGGGACCTCGGCTCCGTGGGGAACCTGCTGGGGAACCCGCAGGGCTACGCCGACCTGCTCACCCAGGAGCTGTCGCTGAACGTGCGCCACGGGCGTGACGCGGTCGGCGCGCCCCGCGTGCTCGTGGTCCTGCCGGGCGGGCTCGGCGGCAACAACCTAGGCGACGGCGCGGGCACCGCGCTGGACGGCTTGCAGCCCGTCGCCGACGAGGGACCGGACGGCCTCGCGCGCACCGCCGCCACGGCCGTGGGGCGGCTGGCAGCCGCGGACGGCAAGGCCTTCGCGGTGCCCGCGCTGCCGCGCGCCCGCGGGACGTCCGGCGGATCAGGCGGGGCCGGCGCGGGCATGCCGGCCGCGGTCGTGTTCGGCGCGCCGGTGCTCCTGGTCGCGCTCGTCGCCGCGGCGCTCGCGGTCCGCGGCCGGTCCGCGCCCACGGCGGCCGAGCCGACGGACACCGAGCACGGAAGCGGATGACCCGCTTCCCCGGGGCGCCTACCATCGACGGCGTGCCGGCGCCTTCCACCGCACCCCCGTTCGACTGGCCCGAGCACGCCGCCGAGCGCCTCGCCGGCGCTGGCTACCGTCGCGGCGGCGCGCGCCAGGCCGTGATCGAGCTCCTGGGCCGCCAGCCCTGCGCCCTCTCCGCGCTCGAGATCGAGGACCAGCTGCGGGTCTCCGACCGGCGCGTGGCGCGGGCGAGCGTCTACCGCGTCCTCGACGAGATCGAGCAGCTCCGCCTCGTGGTGCGCATCGAGGTGGGCCAGGGCATCTCGCGCTACGAGGCGCTCCACCCGCACGGCGCCCACCACCACCACCACCTCGTCTGCGACGTGTGCGGCGACGTCGTGCCCTTCGAGGACGAGGAGCTCGAGCGTACGATCGACCGGGTCGCGCGCCGGGTGACCTTCGCGGTCGCCGGGCACGACATCGTCCTGCACGGCACCTGCGGCAGCTGCCGCCCCGCCGCCTGAGCGACACTCAGGGCCGCTGCTAGAAGGTCGCGGCTCAGCGGACGGCCAACGCCCGCGCGGCGCCGGCGGCCACCGCGTAGGTCCCCACCAGCGCGAGGGCGATCGATGCTCCCGCGGCCGTTCCCGCGTGGTACGAGGCGGTGATCCCGGCGATGCCCGCCACGACCGCGAGCACCGTCGAGACCGCCAGCATCGGCCCCATGCGGCGCGTCAGCAGCCGCGCGGCGGAGGCCGGCGCGACGAACACCGCGACCACGAGGAGGTTGCCCAGGCCCTGCACCGCGACGAGCAGCGCGAGCGCGAGCAGCACGAGCAGCGCGAGGTCGATCACGAGCGGCCGCACGCCGAGCGCCCTGGCGCCCGCGCGGTCGAAGCCGACGAGCAGCAGCCGCGGGTGCAGCACCCGCAGCGCGACGACGAGCGCCAGGACCAGCCCGCCCGCGAGCGCGAGGTCGGAGTCGTCCACCCCGAGGACGTCCCCGAAGAGCAGGCCCTGGAGCCCGGCCGGGGTGTCGGGCGAGAGCGCGAGCAGCACGCCGGCTCCGAACAGCGTGGTGACGACGACCGCGACCGCGGTGTCGCGCCCGAGCCCCTCGACGCGGCCAGCGAGGGCGATCCCGGTCGCGGCGACGAGCAGGCCCGCGGCGCCCCCGAGCAGCAGCGGCACGCCGAGCAGCGCTGCCCCGACGAGCCCCGGCAGCAGCGCGTGCGCGAGGGACTCCGCCGAGTACGCGAGCTCGTAGGTGACCAGCCAGCAGCCGAGCAGGCCCCCGGCGGCACCGAGGAGCACGACCTCCACGAGCGCGCGGCGGCCGATGGCCTGCGCCCAGGGGTCGGTCAGCCAGGTGAGCGCCGAGGCCAGCACGTGTCAGTGGCGGTGATGGTGGGCCGGCAGGATCGCGCGCTCGTGCCCGTGCTCGGGGCAGTCGAGGTCGACGATGTCTCCGCCGTAGGTCGCCTCGAGGACGGGGCGCGTGAGCGTCGGGCCGGGCTTGCCGTAGGCGACCTGGCGGCCATTCAGGCACAGGACCTCGTCCCACCCGCGGGCCTGCGCGACGTCGTGGGTGGCGATCAGCAGCGCACGTCCCTCGGCGGCCAGCTCACGCAGGAGGGCCTCCAGCAGCTCGCCGCTCGCGGCGTCCAGGCCTGTGAACGGCTCGTCCAGCAGCACGATGGGCGCGTCCTGCACAAGGGCGCGGGCGATGAGCACGCGCTGGCGCTGGCCGCCCGAGAGGTCCCCGAACGTGTGCCGGGTGCGATCGGCGAGGCCGACGCGCGCGAGCGCGGCGCGCGCCGCATCGCGGTCCCGCCGCCCCGGTCGGCGCCACCACGGCAGGCGGGAGACGGCGCCCATGACGGCGACATCGAGCGCGTCCACCGGGAAGTCGAGTCGCGAGCGCTCGGTCTGGGGCACCACCGCGCAGCGGCCACGCACCTCGATGCTGCCGGCGGTCGGCTGCAGCTCGCCCAGCAGCGTGCGGAAGAGCGTCGTCTTGCCGCCGCCGTTGGGCCCGAGCACGCCGACGCGCTCCCCCGCGTGCACCGCGAACGAGACGTCGAGCAGCGCGGGCTCGCCGCCATAGCCCGCCGCCATGCCCCGGGCCTCGACGAGCGCGCTCACCGCGTCACCGCCACCCGCGCCACGCGGTGTCGCAGCGCGAGCTTCGCGAGGACGACGGCGCCGAAGGTGGCGCCGCTCAGCACCGCGATGGCGGCGCCGGGCGGCGCGTTGGCCTCGACAGACAGCCACAGGCCCGCGACGCCCTCGGCGGCGACGAGCGCGACGGACGCGAGCTGCCACGTGCGCAGGCGGGTGCACAGCAAGCGCGTCGTCGCCGCAGGGACCACCAGCAGCGCCGTCGAGAGCAGCGAGCCGAGCGTCGCCAGCGCGCTGACGGACATCAGGGCGATGACCGCGAGCAGCATGGCGTCCGGCAGGACCGACCGGGCGCCGAGTGCCCGGGCGGTGGAGCGGTCGAAGCCCGCCACCAGCCAGCGCTGCTCGAGCAGCAGGCCGAGCCCGAGGGCGACCGCGCTCGCGACCGCCGCGAAGGCGACGTCGCCCTCGTTTACGAGCAGCAGGCTGCCGAACAGCAGCCGCTCGACGTTGCCGACCTCGGGGAAGACGTCGGAGGCGAGGACCACCCCGAGCCCGAGTGCGCCGACCAGCACGAGCGCGGTGAGCGAGTCCTCGCGGTCGCGGCCCGCCTCGCGCCCGGCGAGGAGGCCGACGCCGGCGGCCACGACGGCGCCCGTCACGCCCGCGCCGAGCGTCGCGGCCACCCCGAGGCCCTGGGCCGCCACGAGCCCCGGGAACGTCGCGGTCCCGACCGCGTGGGCGAAGAAGGCCAGCCCGCGGAGCACGATCCACGTCCCGATCACCCCGGCGCCGACGGCGAGGACGAGCACCTCGACGATGCCGCGCTGGACGAACGGGAGGGTGAACGGCTCCAGCATCTCCCCCGGACGCTACCAGAAGATGAGACTCGTTCTCGTGACGCGTCAGGCCGCGGCGATGCCGCCCGCACCCGAGGCGGTCGCGGCGGGGGGCGGGGCGACCGGTGCCACCGTCGCGTTCGAGGCCCCGCCGGCGATCTTGTCCACGTCGGCGGCGTGCCGGACGGCGCGCACGACCCGCGCGGTGGCGGCGACCGCCTCGACGGGCGTGCCCGCCCGCGGCGTCAGGCGGTAGATGCCGGGCTTGCTCAGCTTGGCCTTCGCCGTCCAGCGCGAGCCGCGCACGGCGGCGGGGACGTCGCGCACGCGGACCCACCGTCCGCCGGACGTCTGGCGCTCGACCCGCACCCGCACCGGGCCGCCGGGTCGCACCAGGCCGGAGAGGAGCGCGGAGCGGCCGGCGAGCACGCGCGAGGGCCCCGGCGCGACGTCGATCAGGGTGCCGAGCGCGACGGTCATCGGCGCGGAGCGCACGGAGGCGCCGCCGCCTGCGGGCGTGGCCACCGCGCGGACCGCGCCCGCCTTGCGCCAGGTCACGGTCGCCGACCAGGTGCCGTCGGCTCGCGTCGTCGTCCGCCCGACGGTCACCCAGGCCGAGCCGCCGTGCTTCTGCACGGAGACCGGCACGCCGCCGAGCCCGCCGTCGGCGTCACGCAGGGTCCCGGAGAAGGTCGCGCCGGCGCCGTAGGTGACTTCGGCCGCGGACGGCGCGAGCGTGAGGGTCGGCGCGACGGCCACGGTGCCGGCGAGCTGGGCGACCCGCGTGCGCAGCTCAGGCAGCTGCGCGTAGAGCCGGGTGCCGGGGCATTCCGTGGTGCAGCCGTCGCGGTGGCCGGAGATGCGCTCGAAGGCGACGGTCACGCCGGAGCGGTAGCGGTTGAGCGACCCGCCGGCGGAGACGAGGGGCACCGTGCCCGTCGCCGGGACGCCGTGCAGGCCGAGCTTCCACGCGAGCACGCGGGCCAGCGACGCCATGCCTGCCTCGGGGAAGGCGGCCTCGCTCCACGTCCCGATCGTCGCGATGCCGGTCGAGTGCGAGTTCCAGCCCTGCGCCTGCGCGCCGACGACCGCCGCTTCCACGCCGCCCGCGCGCCCCTCGAAGACCTGCCCGAACTGGTCGACGAGCAGGTTGTAGCCGATGTCGTTCCAGCCGTTCGTGTCGCGGTGGTACTTCGCGATCGCGAGCACGATGCCCGCGGAGTCGGTCGCGCTGTACGCGTTCGCCGAGACGGTGTGGTGGACGAAGGCGATCTGGACGTCGCCGTAGAGGGGCTTGGCCCGGGGGACGACCCCGTCGCCGCCCCACTGGGCGCGTGTGATGATCGCCGGGGGCCCGCCGGCCTGGGCGGCTCGCGCGCGCAGGCGCGCACCGCCTCCGGCCGGGACGGACGGGACGCTCACGAAGTGGACCCGCGCGCCGGCGGGCGTGTGCAGCGCACGGAGCTGCAGCTCGTCCGCGCCGCCGGCCCACACGGGGTCGCTGGCGCCGGCGAGCTTCGGGGCGTCGGGCGCGTGCTCCTCGCCCGCGCCGAGCGGCGTCCACGGACTCCACGGACCACCGCGACGGCGCACGCGGACCTCGAGCGAGGACGCGCCGAGGTTCCGCGCGCGCACGCCGAGCAGGTCGAAGCGCCGCGGCGCGCGCAGCACGCCGGTGCGGCGGCCACCGCCCCGCGCCCACGCGGCGTGGGGGACGTCGAGCGTGAAAGAGCGGGCGCCGGAGGCCGTCGCGGCCCAGCCGTCGGCGGGCGCTCGCACGAGCGCGCCGAGCCCCGCCGCGGCCCCGAGGGCGAGCGCTTGACGTCGGGTGACGCCTGGGGCTGGGGTCCGGGCCGGCACGGTCATCCTCGAACCCGCTTCGGCACGCGGGGTTGCGGCTCCTCGAGCTGCAAGGCCTCGTGCGGAGCCTCGGCAGGCCCTAGGCGGCGGCGGGCACGGCGAGCTCGCCGCCGGTGCTGCAGACCGCGTCGGCGGCCAGCCACTGGCGGCCGTAGTCGCGCATGCCGTCGATGATCGGCAGCAGCGCCATGCCCTTCTCGGTCAGCGCGTACTCGACGCGCGGCGGTACCTCGCCATAGCTCTGGCGCGCGACGATGCCCTCCTCCTCCAGCGCCCGCAGGCGCAGCGAGAGGGTGCGCGGCGAGATGCCGGCGAGCGAGCGCTCGAGCTCGCAGAAGCGCGAGGTTCCCTCGGAGAGGTCGCGGACCAGCAGGAGCGTCCACTTGCCGCAGACGACTTCGGCGGTGAGGCAGACGGGGCAGGTCTCGTCGACGGGCATTCCGCCCATGACTTTACCAACTGAAGCGCGCCGTGGGCTCAGCCGTTGAGCAGGTTCTGCAGCCCTCCGCCGCCTCCGCCGGAGCCGGACGGTGCGGTCGGCCGGCCCTCGGACGGCTGCACGAGCACCCACCCCTGGCCGGTGAACGCCATCTGGAACGACTCGCCCGAGCCGCGGCCGATCAGGTTCTTGAGCTTCACGTCGGTCTTGACCGAGGTCGAGACCCCAGAGCTCCAGGTGATCGCCGCGTTCGGGTCGGCGAAGGTCGGCGCCGAGCCCACGTCGAGCCGCACCGGCGGCCCGTCGGAGAGGATCGCGACCCAGCCCGTCCCCTTCAGGGTCGTGTTGTAAAGCCCGCCGCTCATCATCCCGGAGGCCCCCTGCACGCGCTGGATGGCCCAGTCGATCCCGGCGTCGAAGGCGAGCAGATTCGAGCCGTTGACGGTGATCTGGTCGTCCTCGAGATGAATGCGGTGAACCTCCTGGGCGTCGTCCGCGAGGAACACCTCCCCCGTGCCCGACACCTTCATCAGCGACTGGCCCTCGCCCGTCATGGCCTTCTTGACGAAGCGGCCGAGGCCGCCGGCCCCGGCGTGCTCGAAGGAGACGTCGCCCTGGTAGGCGACCATCGAGCCGAGCTTGGCCTGGACCGTCACCCCCCGCAGCGAGACCTTCAGTAGCTTGGAGTTCTGCAGCGTGAACGCCTCCGTGGAGGTCGTCTCGTCGAACTGGGCCAGTGCGTCTTCCATGGCGTGAGCTTCGCGGAGCAGCGTGCGGGCCGCAAGCCTCGGCTTGAAACCCGCTGAGGTGCCCGGCCGGGGAACTGCTCACGCCGCTGCTCAGCTCAGGCAGGCGCCGTGACAGCACGCCTCGCCACGCCAGGCCCCGCGGGCTTCCCGGACGCAGGCAGCCGCGATGACCAGACCGGCTACGGGGTCGGCCCACCACCAGCCGAGCGCCGCGTTCAGGCCCAGCCCGACGAGCAGCGCCGCCGAGAGCCACGCGCAGATGACGGTCTGCCGCGCCTCGCTCGCGGTGGCGCTCGAGTGGAGCCGACTCGCGACCCGCAGCTTCGCGCGGGCCAGCAGCGGCATCGTGAGCAGTGCAAAGGCCGCGAGAACGAGGCCGACGCCGCTCACGTCCGGGTGGGTGCCGCCCGCGAGCGCCAGGGCGGCCTCGACGCCGACGTAGGCTGCGATGAGCACGAAGGAGGCGGCGATCAGCTGCTGCGCGGTGCGCTCCGCCCCGGGCCGGACAGTGGCCAGGCGCCACAGCAGGACGGCGCCGGCGACGACCTCGACCAAGGAGTCCGCGCCGAAGCCGACAAGCGCCACGGAGCCGGCCACGACGCCCGCGACGACAGCCACACCGGCCTCGACGACGTGCCAGCCGACGCCGAGCCACGCTAGTCCTGAGGCGCGACGCTCGAGCCGCGCGCGATCCCCCGGGGGCGGAAGCTGGAGCTCGAGGACGCTGGCCACCCCTTCAGGATAGATCGGCTGGCGCACCGTTCGCGAAGCTGGGAACGGGTCCGGTTCCCCCGCCACCACAGGCTTCTAGCGCAGCGCGGCGCCGACCTTCTGCTCGCCCGCGCGGCCCTCCTCGGCCTGAGCGAGGTCGTCCATCGTCGTGCCGCGCCGCCCGTCGGCCGCCACGAGCAGCTTGAAGTCGTGCGGCGAGCTCGCTGCGGCCATCGCCTGGTCGAGCGTCACGCGCCCCGCCTTGAGGTGGCCGAAGAGCGCCTGGTCGAAGGTCTGCATGCCGTAGTAGCCGCCGTCGGCGATGACCTCGTTGAGCTTCCCCGTCTGCTCCGGGTCCATGATCATGTCGCGCACCCGCCCGGTCATCCGGAGCACCTCGCACACGGCGACGCGACCGCGACCGGACGCCGCGGGAACCAGGCGCTGGGACACGGCGCCCTTCAGCGTGCCGGCGAGCATCGCGCGCACCTGCTGGTGCATGTGCGGCGGGAAGAAGTCAATGAGGCGGTTGACGGTCTCGGCCGCGTCGACCGTGTGCACGGTGGAGAACACGAGGTGGCCGGTCTCGGCCGCCGACAGCGCGGTGTGGACGGTCTCCTCGTCGCGCATCTCGCCGATGAGGATGATGTCCGGGTCCTGGCGCAGGACGCGGCGCAGAGCCTTCTTGAAGCTCTCGGTGTCCTGCCCGATCTCGCGCTGGTTGATCGCCGACAGCTTGTCGTGGTGGAGGAACTCGATCGGGTCCTCGATCGTCATCACGTGCTTGCGCATCGTCGAGTTGACGTGATCGATCATCGCCGCGAGCGTCGTCGACTTGCCCGAGCCCGTCGTGCCCGTGAGCAGCACGATGCCGCGCTCCTCCTCGGCCAGCTCGCGGATGACGGGCGGCAGGCTGAGCTCGTCCATCGTGCGGATCGAGACCGGGATCGCGCGGATGACGAGCGAGGCCCAACCGCGCTGGCGGAAGGCGTTGACGCGGAAGCGGGCGACGCCCTCGATCGCGTAGGAGAGGTCGACCTCACCGTCTGCGGCCCACTCCGCGAGCTTCGCCTCGTCGCTGAGCATGTGGCGCACGGCCGCCTCGGTGTCGGCGGCCTCGAGCACGTCGAACTGGTCGCAGGGCTGCAGCTCGCCGTCGACGCGGATGAGCGGCCGGTTCGGCACCTTGAGGTGCAGGTCCGAGCCTCCGGCGGAGACGAGGTGGCGCAGGGCGGCGTCGACGTCGAGCACCAGACCCGGATCGGCGCGCGCGGCACGGGGCTTGAGCCGTGCTGCGCGCCTCGGACGCCTACTGCACGACTTCGGCCTCCCGATCGACCTCGGCGGCGTCGACCGCGGCCAGGCGGTTCTTCGCAGGGACCTCGTGCGCACCGGCGGGGATCATCGGCCCGTCGCCCGCCGGATCGAGGACGTCCTCCTCGAACCAGGTGAAGGAGCCCTTGAGCACCTTCTGCGCGCTCTTGTACTGCGTCGCGTCGTCGTTCGAGAAGAGCTCCGCGAAGAGCACCTCGGCACGGTGGCGGGCCTGCTTGGCGAACAGCTCGGCGAGCTCGAAGGCGCCGTCGCGGCGCTCGGGGTGCTCCGTGGCGATGGTCTGCGCGTAGACCACGGCGCACGAGATGGCGTAGAGCTCCGCGCCGATGTCGACGACGCGGCCGAGCAGGGCGCCCTTCTGCTCCAGGCTGGCCTGATGGCGGCCCATGAGCCCGAACGTGGAGCGCGCGAGCTTGCGCGAGGAGCGCTCGACGTAGCGCATGTGCTTGGCCAGCGGCCCGAACTCGGGGTACGCGTTGGGCTTCTGCCCCTCGCCCGTCACGAGCGTGGGCAGCCAGCCGGCGTAGAACTTGCCGGCGCCGACGGCGGCCTTCGCCTTGTCGGCCAGGGCCGTCTTCGGGTCCAGGATGTCGCCGGCGACGGCGAGGTGCTGGTCGACCGCCTCGCGGGCGATCAGCAGGTGCATGATCTCCGTGGAGCCCTCGAAGATGCGGTTGATGCGCATGTCGCGCAGCATCTGCTCGGCGGGTACGGGCTTCTCGCCGCGGTTCTTCAGCGACGCGGCGGTCTCGTAGGCGCGGCCGCCGCGGACCTGGATCATCGTGTCGACGGCCTGCCAGCCCATCTCCGAGGCGTACAGCTTGGCCAGTGCGGCCTCGATGCGGAAGTCGTTGGCCTTGTCGTCGGCGAGCCGGCTCGAGACGTCCACGACGGCCTCCAGGCCGAACGCGGTGCCCGCGATGAACGCGATGTGCTGCGCGACCGGATCGTGCTCGCCGACCGGGCGGCCCCACTGCTTGCGCTCGGAGGCCCACTCCCGCGAGATCTTCAGGGCGTGCTTGGTCGAGGCGGCGGCGATCGCGGGCAGCGAGAGGCGGCCGGTGTTCAAGGTGGCCAGCGCGATCTTGAGGCCCTTGCCGAGCCCGCCGACGATGTTCTCCTTCGGCACGTAGACCTTGTCGAAGCTCGTCAGCGAGTTCTCGATGCCGCGCAGGCCCATGAAGGCGTTGCGGGCCTCGATGGTGATGCCGGGCGTGTCGCACGGGACGATGAAGGCGGTGATCCCGCCCTTGCTGCCCTCGCTCTTCGGCACGACGGCCATGACGATCACGACGTCGGCGATGGCGCCGTTGGTCGCCCAGAGCTTCACCCCGGAGATCTCATAGCCCTTGCCGTCGGCGGTCGGGATCGCGGCGGTGGTCATGCGGGCGGGGTCCGAGCCCACGTCGGGCTCGGTCAGCAGGAAGGCCGACACGTGTGTGCGCGCCACCTTGGGCAGCCACTCGCGCTTCTGCTCGTCGGAGCCGAACATGCGCAGGGGCTCCGGCAGGCCGATCGACTGGTGCGCGCTCAGCAGCGTCGCCAGCGACGAGTGCCAGGTGCCGGCCAGGGCGAGCGCCTTGTTGTAGTAGACCTGGGTCATCCCCAGGCCGCCGTACTCCTCGGGGATCTTCATCCCGAGGGCGCCGAGCTCCTTGAGGCCGTCGATGACGTCGTCGGGGATCTTCGCGTCGGCCTCGATCTGCAGCGGGTCGACGTGCTCGACCAGGAACGCGCGCAGGCGGCCCAGGAAGGCGTCGCCCTTCTCGCGCATCTCGGGCGTGGTCTGCGGCTGGGGCGAGATCAGCTCGGGCTTGAAGGAGCCCAGGAACAGCTGCTTGCCGAAGCTCGGCTTCGTCCAGCCTGACTCGCGAGACGCCTCGGCGATCTCCTTGGACTCTTCGTACGTGGGGTTGGCGGCCATGGTTGTTGACTACCCAGTCAACGGCGGCCCGTCACACCCGCGGACAGGGTTCTGCGTCAGCTTCCGGCGCGCGCCGCGCGCGGCAGCGGGAGCGATCCCCTTCCGTACTCGACCCGGGCGGGCTGCACCGAGCCCCGCTCCAGGCGCCAGGCGACCTCGATCGGCGCCGTCTTGCCCGGGGGCAGGGTGATGAGCAACCCGAGCCGCTTGAGCTCGTCCGGCGGGAGCGGGTCCGGCTTCTGGAAGGCGCCGTAGATGCCGTGGGCGTAGCCCGCGACGTAGCGCCCCGAGCTACGCAGGATCTTGTCCTGGGCGTCGCGGACGACCAGCTTCGAGGCGTCCAGCAGCACGGGCTTCTGCGACGTGTTGCGCACCTTGGCAAGCAGGACGCGGTCCGTGGGCAGGTTGGGCGGGCGGTAGGCCACCGGGGTCCCCTGCCAGGCCAGGGGCTCCTTCGCGACGCCGCCGCAGCCCACGACGAGGGCCGCGGCCGCCGTGACCGCGGCGACCAGCAGGCCACCGCGGATCACTTCGGCTTCGGCGGGGTCGTGAACCAGTCGCAGCCGACGGGGTCGGGGTTGTTCGTGGGATCCCAGGCGGTGCACGGGACGAGCGGCCCGAGCACGGCTGGGTTGGCGGGGAGCACGATCCGGCTGCCGGGGCAGGCCGGGAGCGCCGCGGGGTCGCTCTGGCGCTGGGCCCGGGGCAGCCCCGGCAGCGGCGGGATCGGGACCGGGAGGCCCCCGCCGCCCGGGGTGTCGCCCGGGAGGATCCCGCCCCCGCCGCCCGCAGGGGCGGCCGAGGACGTGTTGCCCTCCCAGCAGTTGCCGGCGCCCTGGCCGTCCCATTTGAAGTCCAAGCCGTTCGGGCTGCGGGCGCCGTCGGGCGCGGTCCCCATGGTGTTGGTCAAGAAACGGTTCCCGCTCGACGTGTCGCTCTGGTGGGCCGGGTCGTTGTCGTTGCGGATCGCCGCCGGGACGCCGATGAGCAGGACCCCCCAGCGCCAGTTGTCGTGGATGTGGTTGTCGCGGATGAGGTTCCGGTTGCCGCCCCCGATCAGGATCCCGGTGCCCACCGCGGTCTGGAACTGGGGGCAGACGTCCGTGCGCTTGCGCAGCGGGAACGGTGTCTTGCCGCAGTAGACCTGGTTGTCCTGGCTGAACAGGTTGAAGTTGTTGGAGGAGATGTCGTTGTTCTCCCACTTCACGCACTCCTGGGGCATCCCCGGGTGCCCCTGCGCGAAGGAGTCGGTGCTCAGACCCGTCGCGTTGTCGTGGAACTTGTTGTCGTGCACGTAGGTCGAGTTGCCCGCCGTGCCGGAGTATCCGAGCGTGTTGCCGTAGGACTCCGACTCGCGGATCTCGATCGAGTAGCGCTGGCAGCCGCCCTGGACGTTGCCTGGCGTGAGCTGGTTGCACGTGCCGTAGACGTTCGGGTCGATGTCACAGCCCTTCTCCGACGAACCGGGGTAGATCCCGGAGTCGCCGTTGCCGTACGCGGTCACGTGGTCGTAGACGCCGTTGACCGCGGTGAAGGAGAGGATCCCGTAGTCCTGCGCGTAGCGCGCGACGACCTTCGAGATGCGAAAGCCGCTCACCTCCACGACGTCCACGTCGTTGAAGGCGGCCTGCTCGACGGTGAAGTTGCGCAGGTAGATCCCCCACGCGCGGTCGATCCGCAGGACGTCCTGCTTCTTGCGGTCACCGCGGATGAGGACGTCCTCAGGGTCCTTGCCGAGGCCGGCGATCTGCAGGTTGCACAGCTGGGTGCACTGCGGCTTGAGCGGGTTCTGGTCGTCGGGCTCGGGCCGTGGGTCGCCGATGACCGAGATCAGGTTGCGCGAGTTCGGGCAGTTGATCTGGAAGTTCCTGTTGGGGCGCACCGGTGGGTCGTTGGACCGCGGCCCCACCGGCGGGGGCTGGTCCTGACGGAAGCCCTCCGTCAGCGCGTAGTCGTTCGCGCACGGGCCCTCGTGGTAGTTGCCGTAAGCGACCTTCCGGCTCGGGATCTCTTCGTAGACGCCGGGCATGATCAGGACTCGGTAGCCGCTCTTGGCTTGGTTGATCCCCGCCTGAATGTCGCGGAACTTGCAGCGCTCGAGGGTCTTCAGGCGGCTGGCCAGCACGCGTTTGTCGCCCTTGAACTCCTGCTTCAGGCGCGCCGAGGAGTCCGCCTTGCAGATCACCACGCTCGGCCCGCGCGAGCGGTAGACCGGGATCTCCTGCTGCGGCGGGACGCCGTTGGCGACCGGGAACACGGTGGGCCGTTCGGGGTGGGCGGCGGCGATGGCCGGGGCTCCGAGCAGCGCGGCGAGGACCAAGAGCGCGGGGCACAGGCGGGGCGGCATGGGCGCGAGCATATGCCGGGGGGCGCCCTCCAGGAAAAGAATTCCGGTCCGATGGCGGCTGGACCCCGGTCCTCAACGCGCCGCGGGGGGTCGGTCCGAAGCCTCGCGGCGCCTTGAGCGGAGCGCGACCACCCCCGCTCCGAGCGCGAGGACGGCCAGCGGGGCGAGGAAAAGCGCCGCCGTCCTGACGGCCGACCCCCCGCCGGTCGCCGCGGCCGCGGCCGCCGGCGGCAGGGTCCCGACGGCGACCGGGTGCCCGGCCGCCGTGGCCAGGCCCGCCACGGCGCGTGCCGCCGCGAGCGCGAGGCCGTCACCGCCCGCGTCGCGTTCGATGCCCACCCCGGCGAGGACCGGCCGGGCCCGCGTCCCGAGGTTCTTGCCACCGAAGCCGCCCGGCATGACGGTGAGGATGTGGGGCTTCTCGTTGAACGAGATCTCGACGGCCAGCAGGTCGGCGTACCGCTGTGGCTGCCCGAACAGCTGCGGGTAGGCCCCGAGGTCCGCGCGGTTGGCAATGAGCGCGACCTTCACAGGCCATCCGGCCGTCGCGGCGGCCGCCACCACGCCCTCGAGCGCGGAGCGCACCGGGCGGGAGACCCGGGCAGGGGCGTACGGGGTGAAGACGTCCTGGGCCAGCAGCACGTCGCTGGCCGGGTCGCCGTCCGCCCGCGCCGGCCCGGCGAACG
>JBBQZE010000061.1:0-14401 GCA_038207985.1 Solirubrobacterales bacterium | reverse complement strand
AGCTTCAGCGAGAGGTCGAGCTCGTCGAGGCGTCCCATCGCCCGATGCTCCCACAGCGGCTCTCGGGGAACGTTTCGGCGTAGGCTCGCGCCGTGTCGCTCGAGCTGGTCTGCCTGGTCAAGCACGACTGCCCGGTCTGCGACCAGGTGCTGCCCGCCCTGGACGCCGCCGGCAACGGGGGGGCCGCGGTGCGCGTGCTCTCGCAGTCCCCGAAGGCCGAGACGGCGGAGCAGGCACGCCGCCTCGGGCTGGGGCGCGTTCCCGCGCTGGATGACGAGCTGCGCGAGTCGGTCCGCCTCGACGTCGACGCCGTTCCTGCGGTGGTGCTCGTCGAGGACGGGCAGGAACGCGGGCGTGTGGAAGGGCTGGATCGGGAGCGGTTGCGGGCGCTGCTCGAGCGGGTCGGCGCCCAGGTCGACCTGTCCGGGCTGCCGGAGCGGCGCCCGGGCTGTGCCTCACTCACCCGGGACCCGGCGGTCGCCGCCCGCCTGGCCGCTCGTGCGGCCCGCGCGGACGGGCGGCTGAAGGCCCGGGAGCTCACGCTCGGTGCGCTCGAGGACCCGATCGAGGCGCTGCACGAGCGCGGCGTCACCGACGGGCTGCCGGTCGTGCCGCCCACCGCCGAGCGCGTGGTCGCGATGCTCGAGCACACGAGCCGCCACCCGCAGGAGCTCGTCGGGATCCTGCCGCCGTACGACGGCCGCGCGACCGTGGAGAAGGTCGCGATCAACGCGGTCATGGCCGGCTGCCCGCCCGAGGCGCTCCCGGTCGTCCTCGCCGCGGTGGAGGCCGCGTGCGTGCCGGCGTTCGCGCTGCACGGGCTGCTCGCCACCACCCACCCGTCCGGCCCGGTGGTCGTCGTTTCCGGCCCCTACGCCGCGGAGATCGGCATGAACGCAGGGGGCAACTGCCTCGGGCAGGGCAACCGCGCCAACGCAACGATCGGCCGTGCGCTCCAGCTCACCGTGCGGAACGTCGGCGGCGGGCGGCCCGGGGTGGAGGACCGCGCGGCGCACGGGCAGGCGGGGAAGGTCGGCGTCGCATTCGCGGAGCGGCTCGACGGGATGCCCTGGCCCCCGCTCGCGCAGGCGCGCGGGCTCCCGGAGGGTGAGACCGGCGTGACGCTCATGGCCGCCGAGGCGCCGCGCCTGATCGTCGACCAGCTCGCCCGCGACCCGGACGGTCTCGCCGCGAGCTTCGCCGAGGCACTGGAGGGGGTCGCCCACCGCAAGCAGCGCCTGGTCTGGGACGCGCTGCTGCTGGTCGGCCCCGAGCACGGGCGGGTCTTCGCGCAGGCCGGCTGGGATCGGGAGCGGCTGCAGCAGGAGCTCTTCGACCGGACGATGTCCCCGGCGGGCGAGCTCGTGCGCGGGGCGGGCGGCTCACCGGAGGGGATCGAGGCGCGGTGGGTCAGCGACCTGGCCGCGCCGGTGCAAAAGTTCGCTGCGCCCGAGCGCATCCTGATTGCCTATGCGGGCGGCGATGCCGGGCTCTTCTCGATGGTCTTCGGCGGCTGGGCCAGTGGGGAGATAGGCTCGTCCCCCGTGACGCGCAGCGTCGAGCCCTGGCGATGATCGCCGCCCCCCTGGAGGTCCTCGACCCGACGGGCGAGCACGACCTCGTCGAGCGCCCGCTCGCCTCGCGCCTGCCCGCCGGACAGCCCTCCCGGATCGCGCTGCTCGACATCCGCAAGCCGCGCGGGGACGTCTTCTTCGACGCGCTCGAGGAGGAGCTCGTCGCCCGAGGGCACACCGTCGAGCGGACCGCCAAGCCGACCTTCACCAAGCCCGCCCCGCCGGACCTCCGCCGCGAGATCACCGAGCGCTGCGACGCGGTGATCGAAGCGCTCGCCGATTGAGGCTCCTGCGTGTCGTGCGGTCTGCATGACGTCCTCAGCTTCGAATCGCAGGGCCGCCCCGCGGTGCTCGTCGCCTCGAGCGTCTTCGAGCAGGCCGCCCGCGACCAGGCCAAGCTGCTCGGCGCGCCGGACCTGCGGCGGGTCTTGGTCGCCCACCCGATCCAGGACCGCACCGACGAGGAGCTGCAGGCGATGGCCGCGGCGGCGATCGACGAGGTCCTGGCCGCGCTGTTCGCCTGACCCTGCTGGGAGCGCTGGTCACCGCTCGCGGACGACAACCACGCGGGAGGAGTGCCGCCCCCGGATCGAGCCGGCGACGGGCACGATCCCGGAGGGGATCGAGGCGCAGACCGAGCAGGCGCTGGTCAACCTCGCCGAAGTGCTGGCCGCGGCCGGTGCCTCCATGGGCGACGTGGTGAAGACCACGATCTTCTACGCCGACGTCGACGACTTCGGCCGGCTCAACGAGGTCTACGCCCGCCACATGCCCGACCCGCCGCCGGCCCGCTCGGCCCCGGCTCATGTCCGGCTGCCCCGCGGCCTGCTCGTCTCGATCGAAGCGATCGCGGTCCTGCCCAGCACTTGAGAGCCGAGCGCGTCCTGCCCGCCGGCCGTCACGGGCGCGGCGCCCGGCTGCTGACTGCTACGCGGTGCGATGCAGCCGCCGGGGCTCCGCGGACCGCTCGCGGTGCTCCACGGTCGCGCCGGCGGCGCCGATCTCCACGACGGGCGCGGCGCTCGCGATCGCCTCGAGGCGCTGGACGAACGCCCGGATGTGCCGCTGCTCCAGCGTCTCCGGAGGCATCGTGGCGTAGAGCGCGAGCAGCTGCTGGGCTCGCGCTCGCAAGAGGTGCTCCGCGTCCTGCTGGGAGCCGGCGGGGGACGCGGCGCGTTCCATGATGGGTCCTGCATCGGCGCGTTGCGCCGCGCGCTTGACCTCCCTCGCGGATGCGACCGATACGGCTCCTGTGACCGCAAAGGCGACGGCGCGGGGCGTGGGCCCCGCGCCGTCATTGGAACTCCGCATGTCTTGAGGTCTCTCGATTCCTCAATGGCGAGGTTGCGGCTACGTGCTTGGCCGCGGCTCAAACCTACATGTCGGCCAGGTAAAAGTTCAGCGAGGTAC
The DNA here is from genome assembly GCA_038207985.1 of Solirubrobacterales bacterium. Classification (GTDB taxonomy): domain Bacteria; phylum Actinomycetota; class Thermoleophilia; order Solirubrobacterales; family Solirubrobacteraceae; genus Paraconexibacter. The sequence continues at coordinate 11,417 of JBBQZE010000061.1, read as the reverse complement.
GCAACGGCCGTTGGGAGGAGGTAACGCACCTCGCACACCACGGAACACGGCCCGCGCCCGAAGGTTGACGGTCGCGCACGCAATATTGTAAGCAATCTGACAATTGGCCACACTCAGGCCCGGGCTACACGGCGCTTGGCCGGCCTCGTCTGCATGGAGTCGGCCGGGGCGGGGACGCCGAAGAAGAAGCCCTGGCCGGCGTGGCAGCCGAGCTCGGCGAGCGCCAGACGCGTCGCCTCGTCCTCGATGCCCTCGGCGACCACCCAGAGGCCGAGGTTCCGCGCCAGGTCGATCGTCGACTGCACGATGAGCGCGTCCTGGTCGTCCTCGAGCATCGAGGTGACGAACGAGCGGTCGATCTTGAGTGTGGTGACCGGCAGGCGCTTGAGGTAGGCCAACGAGGAGTAGCCCGTGCCGAAGTCGTCGATCGTGAGATGGACGCCCATCGCGGCGAGCTCCTCGAGCACGGCCAGCGCCCGCTCGGGGTCGGCCATGATCGTCGACTCCGTGATCTCGAGCTCCAGACTCGTAGCCGGGACATCCCAGCGCTTCAGGCGCTCGGCGACGGACTCGGGCAGCCCGCGGTCCAGGAGGTTGCGAGCCGAGATGTTGACGGCCACCTGCGTCGGCGTGCCGGCGGCCGCCCACGCGGCGGCCTGCGCGAGCGCCTGATCGAGTACCTCCAGGGTGAGCGCGCCGATCAGGCCGGTGCGCTCGGCGTGGGGGATGAACGCGCCGGGGGCGATCGAGCCGTGGACCGGGTGCTTCCAGCGGACGAGGGCCTCGACGCCGAGCACGACGCCCGTGTCGAGCGCGACCTTCGGCATGAAGGCGAGGCTGAGCTCCCCGCGCTCGATGCCGTCGCGCAGCTCCCCGAGCAGCGTCAGGCGATCGAGGTTGGCGCGATCGTCGTCCGCGTCGTAGAGGACGACGTCGAGTGGGGACTCCTTGGCCTGGTAGAGCGCGACGTCCGCGCAGCGCAGCACGCCGTTGGCGTCCGCGCCGTGCTCGGGCCAGAGCGCGACGCCGATGCTTGCGCCCAGGCGCAACTGCAGGTCGTCGAGCTCGAAGGACGCCTCGAAGGCACCCAGGAGGCGGTCCGCCACCGACATGACGTCCGCGTGGCCGCCCGGCAGCGGGCAGACGATCGCGAACTCGTCGCCGCCGAAGCGCGCGACGGTCTCCTCGGGGCGCATGACGCCGGCCAGCCGGGCCGCGACGGAGCAGAGCAGGTCGTCGCCCTGCTGGTGGCCGAGCGTGTCGTTGATCTCCTTGAAGCGATCGAGGTCGAGCACGAGGAAGGCCACCGACCGGTCCTCGGCGACGGCGACCTCGAGCGACGACTCGGCGCGAAGGGCGAACTGGGTCCGGTTCGGCAGGCCCGTCAAGTCGTCGTGCAGCGCACGGTGCCGGTCGCGGACGGCGGCGACGCCGGTGTAGTGGACGGCCACCATCGGGAGCAGCAGCGCGGGAAGCAGAAGCAAGGAGAAATCGCAGATCAACACCACGATCGGCGCGATGCCGAGCATGAGGATGGCGATCGACGCTTGGAACGGGCTGTCGAGACGGATCAGCTTCCGGAGGCGAACGCCCTCGTTGATAGCCGATGCGACGCCGACCAGGACGTTGTTGCAGACGAAGAAGGCGGCGGCGGACACGGCGATGGCCGGTATGTCGCGTGGGGCGAGCGACGCCGCTCCGGTTCGAGGAAGGTCGGCGAGGATCGCGAGCACGCCGCCGGCGACCAGCATCGAGACGCCGTACTGGCCGACGTTGAACAGGAGTCGCGCGCGAGGCTTGCGCTGGCGGAACTCCGAAATCCCACACGCGACGAGGTAACCCACCAGTGCGACCGGGAGCCCTGAGACGAGCAGCAGCGCGAAGCTGAACGTCGAGGACGTCGTGATCTCCTCGGCGATGTCGCGCCGCGGGATGCGGATCGGGACGCATTCGGCCACGACGGTGACCACGCAGAGGGAAACTGCGACGAGCGTGAAGTCGAGTTGCCGCGCGTCGGCGATGATGACCGCAAGGGCGCCGCCGATCCCCAGAAGGGAAACGGCGGCGATGTACCTTGCGAGGAGGATGTCGGATCGGGATCGCACCGTCCTGACACCTGTCGGCCGCTGAGCCCAAGAAGTTGAGCCCGACGGACGTCCCTCAGCCAGCTAGAACTTCTGGCTTGCCGTCAGAACCTCCACGACGACAGCAACGGCGCCGACTGCGGACGCAGCCGGGATGAAACGGTGCCACTTGCGCATATGGGGAACCTTCTTTCGAGTACTAGGGGAACTGTTGACTCGGGGTGAGAACGCGCACCCTGCCCGAACTTGAGTGCGAATGCCAACTCCTGGACGGATATTCGCACCAAGAGGTCGCGTCCGGCGCCGGGACCTGTGATCTTCCTTGCGTGCTCTTCCTCGTCGTCCTGCTCGCGTGCGCCGCGACGGTGCCGCTCGCGGGCGGGCGCCTCGGGGCGCTCGCGGACCTGCGCTTCCGGGGCGTGAAGCTGCTCCTGGTGGTCCTCGCGGTGCAGGTCGCGATCCTCGCGGTCCTCTCCGGCGGCGACCGGACGCTGCTCGGCGCCGTCTACGTCGCGACCTTCGCGGCGGCCGGCGTCTTCCTGGTCGTCAACCGGCGCATCCCCGGGGTGCCGCTCATCGGCCTGGGCGGCGCCCTGAACGCCACGGCGATCGTTGCCAACGGCGGCGTCATGCCCGCGCGCGTCGGGGCGCTGGAGGCCGCCGGCCGGCCCGTCGTGGAGGGCCGCTACCGCAACTCGACGGCGGTCGCCCACCCGCACCTGCCATGGCTCGGGGACACGTTCGCGATCCCCTCCGGGGTCCCGCTGGCCAACGTGTTCAGCGTCGGCGACGTCGTGCTGGTCCTCGGTGCGCTCGTCCTGCTCCACGTGGTCTGCGGGTCGCACCTCCCGCGGCGCAAGCCCGCCGTGCGCCGCGACGCGCCCGGCACGTCCGTCTGACCGGACGCACGGCCTACTGCGAGGCCTGGGCGCTCAGCAGCCAGAGCCCGAGGCTCGTGAAGGACACCATCACGGCGAGCATCCAGTACTGCGAGCGGGTTGCGTCGCGCGCGTCACGCCACGTCACCAGCGCCCGATCGTGCGCCAGGACGAGGCCGGCGACGTGCCCGGCCAGGAGCGCGGCGACCTGGACGTACCAGACGACGTTGGCGCTGAAGAGGTTGTAGTCGATGGTCGCCGAGGCGGTGCCGAAGAGGTTCGAGCCGTCCCCGAGCGGATCCGACGCCAGGTAGCCGATCGCCTGTCCCTGCACGAACAGGTAGGAGAAGTAGTGCGCCACGAGGTAGGCGAGCGCGATCGGCAGCAGCGTGTGGACGAAGCGGCGGCTGAGCTCCTCGGTCGTGGACTTACGGTCGATCGAGCGCATCCCCATCACGCCGAGGCGGTACAGGAGCGCGATGAGCCCGATCATCGCGACGAAGCCGACGGTGAACGCCAGCCGCAGGGCCGTCGACTGCGACGCGCCGAGGTCGCCGAAGCGACCCTGCAGGCCCGGGGCGATCGAGTTCCACGTGGGCCCCTGGGAGAAGCCGTCGAAGCTCGTGGTGCCGATCAGCGCGACGAGCAGGGCCACCGTGCCCGGCACCGCGACGATGCCGGCCGCGCCGCTGAGCAGCGGGCGCGTGCGCAGCTCGCGGCCGCGCCAGTCGAGGACGCCGAGGCGGGAGATGAGGCCGAACGAGACGCCGAAGGCCTCGGCGTTGCGGCACCAGGGCTCCGCGCCGTAGAGGCTCATCCCGATGAGCTGCACGGCGGTGTAGAGCGCGCCGGCGGTCGCGACCGCGTTCGGGTCCTCGAACCCCGAGTAGACGAGCTCGAACCAGGCGAAGCCGACGATGCCCGCCGCCGCGGGCCAGCGGCCCAGGCGCTTCGGGTAGGGCAGCGGCTCCGGCGTGCCGTCACCGCCCACACGACGCACGACCCAGCCGATGGCGCGCCCGATCGCGCGCCACGGGTTGAAGGCGCGGAAGACGTCGCCGAGGAACAGCGACACCAGCGGGGTGCCGACCCAGAAGATGACGCTGACCCAGGTGGGGGCGAAGTTCGCGGTCGGGGTCTGCGAGCCGCGGAACCCGGCGTACAGCGTCAGCCCCAGCAAAACGACGCCGACGGCGCCGGCCAAGACGACCGCCGGCCGCGGCACCTGCAGGATCCGGCGACCGGGCTCGACCTCCTCCAGGCGCGGCTTGGGCCACAGGGTGGCCAGCGCGACGAACGACGCGACGAGCACGATCGCCGCGGCCCACGCGAACAGCCAGCGCGGGATGGGGAGGTCCTGGCGGCCGACGAGGCCGTGCGCGGAGGCGGCGGCGGGGAACACCGCGCTGCCGGTGAGGGCGACGACGGCGGCGGCCAGCTTGCTGCGGCGTCGGACGGTGCGGGCGGTGTGGGGCACCTGGACGCTACTTCAGCTCCGCCGACGACTTGCCGAGCAGCTGACGGGCCACGATGAGCAGCTGGATCTGCTGCGTTCCCTCGAAGAGATCGAGGATCTTCACGTCGCGTGCCCACTTCTCGAGCAGCTCCGCTTCGCCGTAGCCCGTCGCCCCCAGGAGCTCGATGCAGCCCAGCGCGACGTCGACGCCGGTGCGGCCCGCCTTCGCCTTGGCCATCGACGCCTGCAGCGAGTTCGGGCGCGCGTTGTCGGCCATCCAGGCCGCCTGCATGGTGAGCAGCCGCGCGGCCTCGTAGTCGGCCTCCATCTCGAGGAAGCGCGCGACGGCGGCGACCTGGGTGGGGGCCGGCCGCTCGCGGTCGACCACGACGCCGTCCGCCGTCAGCCGGTCGTAGGTCAGCTCCAGGCACGCGCGGGTGACGCCGACGGCCATGGCGGCCACGAGCGGGCGGGTGTTGTCGAACGTCTGCATCACGCCGCCGAAGCCCGCGCCCGTGTTCACCTCGGGCGTGCCGAGGAGGTCCTCCTTCGGGACGCGGCAGCCCTCGAGGCGGAACGCCGCGGTGTCCGAGGCGCGGATGCCGAGCTTGTGCTCGAGGCGGTCGAGCACCATGCCAGGGTTGGAGCGCTCGACCACGAACGACTTGATGGCGGCGCGCCCGGCGTCGCGGTCCAGCGTGGCCCAGACGACGACGAGGTCCGCCCGCTCGCCGGCGGTGACGTAGATCTTCTCGCCGTCGAGGACGTAGTGGTCGCCGTCCAGGCGCGCGGTGGTGCGGATCGCCGCGGAGTCCGAGCCGGCTTCGGGTTCGGTGATCGCCATCGCCGCCCAGCGCCCCTCGTAACGGGTGAGCTGCTCGTCGGTCGCCACGGAGGCGATGGCCGAGTTGCCGAGGCCCTGGCGCGGGATCGAGAGCAGGAGGCCGACATCGCCCCAGCACATCTCCATGATGCTCAGCGCCGTCGACAGGTTCGAGCCGTTGCGGTTGGCGGGCGTGCCGCCATCCTTGGACTCACCCGCGGCGCGCCGGACGCCGGACGCCCCGGCACCGCCCGCGCTGTCGCCGGCGTTCAGCCCGTCGATCAGCGCTGCGAGCATGTCGAGCTCCTTCGGGCGCACGTGCTCGTCGCGGTCGTACTTGCGCGAGATGGGGCGCAGCACCTCCTCGGCGACCTGGTGGGCCTGGCCGATGAGGGCGCCGAACTTCTTGGGGACTTCGAGGTTCACCATGGGATTCTCCAGATCGGTCAGACCCTGCGGATCAGACGAGCAGGGCGCCCTCCATGACGCCCGTCGCCCGCAGGTCCCGGTACCAGCGCTCGACCGGGTGCTCCTTGACGTAGCCGTGGCCGCCGAGCAGCTGGACCCCGTTCGAGCCGATCCGCATCCCCTCGCGGCTGCAGAGGACACGGGCGAGCGCCGCCTCACGCCCGAACGACTTGCCCTGGTCCGCCCGGCTTGCGGCCCGAAGCGTCGTGAGGCGCATGCCCTCGAGCTCGATGCCGACGTCGGCGACCATGAACGCGACGGCCTGCCGGTTGGAGATCGGCTCGCCGAACGCGGTGCGCTCGTTGACGTAGGGGATGACGTAGTCGAGCACCGCCTGCGCGCAGCCCACGGCCAGCGCGCACCAGGCGATGCGGCTGCGGTGCACGCACGCCGCGTGCACCTCGGGCGCCCCGTCGCCGAGGAGCGCGGCGGCGGGGAGCACGACGCCGTCGAAGTGGACGGTGGCCGTCGCGGCGGCGCGCAGGCCCATGGCGGGCTCGGGGACGACGGTGATGCCCGGCGTGCCCGACTCCACGAGCAGCAGCACGGGGCCCCGGTCCTGCAGCTCGGCGGCGACGACGAGCAGCTCCGCGTCCGCGCCGCGCGGCACGAGCGCCTTGACGCCGTCGAGCACGAAGCCGTCGCCCGACCTGCGGGCCACGCTCCGCAGTGCCCACGGATCGGCGAGCGGATGCGGCTCGAGCACCGCCAGGGCGGCGGGGACGATCTGCTCGCCCGTGAACGCCGGCAGGTAGGTCGCCTGCTGGTCCGCGTCGCCCCACAGCCCCAGGGCGGTGGCCACGGCGCCGGGCGCGAGGGCGGCGACCGCCAGGCCGACGTCGCCCCGGGCGAGCTCGGCGGCGACGAGCACCGACGTGACCGCCGAGCGCTCGGCGACGAAGCCCCCGAGCTCCTCGGGGACGCCGAGCATGGCGATCCCCATCTCGTTCGCGGCGGCCAGCACGTCGTCCGGCGCGGCGCACGCGGCGTCGGCCGCGCTCGCGGCCGGCCGCAGGCGCTCCGCCGCGAGGGCACGGACCGCCTCGACGAGCATCTCCTGCTCGTCGTCCGGCGTGAGGTCGAAGAGACCGCTCGACGCCCGCGGTGCCTGGCGGCGGGGGCTGGCCAGCCGCGTGGCCGCCGCGAAGGTGCGGTTGGCGGCGGCGGCGGACCGGAAGCCCTGCTTGGTCGTTTGGAACAGGGCCCGCTCGGCCGGCCGGCGGAGGCCGACCCGGTCGATGACGTCGAGGCCCGCGACGCCGCGCAGCGCGCGCAGCCCGAGGCCCATCCCGCGATCGGCGATGCTCATCGGGTGCTCCTGGTCAAGGGGGTGATCGAGCCGTCCAGGTGGGGGGTGCCGCGCTCGGCGTCGCGGACCGCGAACCGGGTCACGGCGGCGCTGCGCCCGGTCGCCCAGGTCACGGTGGCGGGCAGTCCGATCGGCTTGCGGAAGGCGACGTCGACCCGGTAGGCGCGGGGCAGCCGGCCTTCGAGCGCCGCCAAGCACCGCGCCTGGGTCCACATGCCGTGCGCGATGGCGTCCGGGAAGCCGAACAGCTTGGCCGTGAGGCCGGTGAGGTGGATCGGGTTGCGGTCGCCCGAGGCGGACGCGTAGCGGCGGCCGAGATCCCCGGGGAGCCGCCACTGCGCCCGCGCGGGCAGCTCGACCGCCGGCGACCGCCCACCGCGGCGCTTGACGTCGCTCCCGCCGCCGCGCCGGAGCATCGTCGAGACGTCCTCCCACACGACCTCGCCACCGACCCGCGCCTCGGTGACCAGCGTGAACGTGCGGCCCTTGGGGTGGGCCTCAGGCTGGGTGGCGCGGGCGCGGAGATCGAGCAGCTCCGTGGTCCGGATGGGGCGGTGCTGGGTGATGCTGTTCTCCGTGTGCACGAGGCCGACGGGCGCGAACGGGAAGTCGCCGCGGGTCATCAGTGCCATGTGCAGGCCGAAGGCCAGGACGTGCGGATAGGTCGCCGGCAGCGGGCCCCCGAGCCGGAACCCGCAGACCCGGGCGTAACGGGCCAGGTGCGCGGGGTCGATCGCGACCTCCTCGAGCACGAGCTCGCGCTCGGGCACGCTGTCCCCTCGCCCGGCGACCCAGGGCAGCCGCGAGGCGCCCGGCACCAGCGGCGCGACAGCCCGGGCGTAGGCGCCGAGCGCGCCTGGGGGGGCGGGGATGACCCGGAGGGCCATCAGGCGCCCAGCAGGCTCTGGCCGCACACGCGCACGACGTTGCCGTTCAGGCCGGTGGAGGCCGGGCTGGCGAACCAGGCGATGGCCTCGGCCACGTCGACGGGCAGGCCGCCCTGCGAGACGGAGTTCATGCGCCGGCCCGCCTCGCGGGGACCGATCGGCATCGCGGCGGTCATGGCGGTCTCGATGAAGCCGGGGGCGACCCCGTTGATCGTCAGCCCCTGCTTCGCGACGACGGGGGCCATCGCCTCGACCATGCCGATCACGCCCGCCTTCGACGTGGCGTAGTTCGTCTGCCCGGCCGCCCCGGCGATGCCGTTCATCGACGAGACGCACACGATGCGGCCGCCGCGGCGGATCGTGGAGGCGTGCAGCAGCGCGTCGTCGAGGCGCTCCTCCGCGGTGAGGTTGATCGCCAGCACGAGGCCCCACTGCTCGGCGCTCATGCGCCCGAGCGTCTTGTCCCGCGTGATTCCCGCGTTGTGGACGACGACGTCGACCCCGCCGTGCTCGTCGCCGAGGTGGCGCACGACCTGCTCGCCGGCGTCCTCGCCCGTGATGTCGAGCTCGAGCGCCGAGCCGCCGAGGCCGTCCATGGCGTCGCGCAGGTCGTCGCCCAGCACGGGGACGTCGAGGCCGACGACGTGGGCGCCGTCGCGGGTGAGGACCTCCGCGATCGCCAGGCCGATGCCCCGAGAGGCGCCGGTCACGAGCGCGACTTTGCCGTCCAGCGGCCGCTGCCAGTCGACGTCGGGCACGGCCTGCCCCGCCCCGACGCGGATGACCTGGGCGTCGACGTAGGCGGACTTCGGCGACAGCGTGAAGCGCAGCGTCGAGGCGAGGTGAGGCTCCGCACCGGGCTCGACGTGCACGAGGTGCGCCGTGGCGCCGTGGCGGAGCTCCTTGCCGAGCGCGCGGACGAAGCCCTCCAGCGCCCGCTGCGCGGCGGCCTCCTTCGGCGACCGGGCGGCGTCCGGCGGCGTGCCGAGCACGACCACGCGACCCGAGGGCTGCACCCGGCGGACGGTCGGGGCGAAGAAGTGGTGCAGCTGCGCGAGCTCGGCCGACTGCTTGATGCCGGTCGCATCGAAGACGAGCGCCTTGAAGCGCTGGTCGCCACCGGCCTCCGGGTTGAACACGGCGGCGTCGAGGTGGGCGTGGGCGGCCGCGGTACGCAGGTCGTCGCGCAGCTCGGTGCTGACGGCGACCTCGGCGAGGGCGAGGACCTCGGCCACCGGGCCCGCCAGGCGGCCGCCGCCCGCGGCGCCGAGCAGCACCTGGCCGTCGACGACCGGCGCACCGGGCGCCCATCGCTCGAGGGGAACGGGCTGGGGGAGCCCGACGTTGCTCGCGACGAGCTTGCCGAGCGGGTTGGAGACCAGCTGGGTGTAGAGGTCGGGCACGGACCTAGGCTCCTTCGGACTCGAGGATCGCGACGACGCCCTGGCCGCCGGCGGCGCAGATCGAGATGACCCCGCGCCCGCCCCCGCGCTCGTGCAGCGCCTTGGCCAGGGAGGCGACGATGCGCCCGCCCGTGGCGGCGAAGGGGTGGCCGGCGGCCAGCGAGCCGCCGTTGACGTTCAGCTTGTCACGCGGGACCGTGCCGAGGGCGCCGTCGAGGCCGAGGCGCTGCTGGCAGAAGACAGGATCCTCCCAGGCCGCCAGCGTCGTGAGGACCTGGGCGGCGAAGGCCTCGTGGATCTCGTAGAGGTCGAACTCCTCGAGGCCGGTGCCGGCCTTGGCCAGCATGCGCGGCATCGCGTAGGTGGGCGCCATCAGGAGGCCCTCGTCGCCGTTGACGTAGTCGACTGCGCCGGTCTCCGCGTGCGACAGGGTCGCGAGGACCGGGAGACCGTGCTCCGCGGCCCACTCCTCGCTGGCGATCAGCACCACGGAGGCTCCGTCGCTGAGCGGCGTCGAGTTGCCCGCGGTCATCGTGCCGCCCGGCCCGCCGAAGACCGGCTTGAGCTTGGCCAGCTTCTCGACCGTGGAGTCCGGGCGCAGGTTCTGGTCGCGCTCGAGCCCGAGGAACGGCTGCATGAGGTCCTGCTGGAAGCCGCGCTCGTAGGCCGCGGCCAGGTGGTGGTGGCTCGCGGCGGTGAGCTCGTCCTGGGCGGCCTGGGTGATCCCCCACCTCGCGGCGGTGATGGCCTGGTGCTCGCCCATGGACAGGCCCGTGCGCGGCTCGGCGTTGCGCGGGAAGTCCGGGACCAGCTGGCCCGGGCGGATCCCGGCGAGCGCCCTGACGCGGCCCGCGGCCGTCTTGGCGCGGTTGGCTTCCAGGAGCACGCGGCGCAGGTCCGCGTTGACCGCGATCGGCGGGTCGGAGGTCGTGTCGACGCCACCGGCGATCCCGACGTCGATCTGCCCCAGCGCGACCTTGTTGGCCACGAGGATCGCCGCCTCCAGGCCGGTGCCGCAGGCCTGCTGCACGTCGTAGGCCGGGGTCTCGGGGGCCAGGCGGCTGCCGAGGACGACCTCGCGGGTGAGGTCCCTGTCGCGGGAGTGCTTGAGCACCGCGCCGGCCACGACCTCGCCGAGGCGCTCGCCCTCCAAGTCGAAGCGCGAGATGAGCCCGTCGAGCGCGGCGGCGAGCATGTCCGAGTTGCTCGCGTCGGCGTAGGTCGAGTTGGAGCGGGCGAACGGGATGCGGTTGCCGCCGACGATGCAGGCGCGGCGCAGGGCTTGGGTCATGGGGCTCCGGGGGTGGAGGGACGGTGGGCCGCGGCGCGACGCGCCAGCCCGGGCTCGAGGACGTCGATGAGCAGCTCGGCGAGCGCAGCGGCGGTGCCGGTGCCGGTGGCCAGCCACCAGCGGCACATCGCCTCCGCGGCGGCGAGCTGGCCGTGGGCGAGCGCCTCGGCCTCTCCGGCCAAGGCTCCCGGGCCGCCGAGGGCGGCGAAGGCGCGGGCGATGGTGGCCGTCACCCGGCTGCGGCACTCGGTCACCACGTCGGCCACCACGCCGACCGCGGGCAGCGCCTCGCCGTACAGGACCGCGAACGCCGGCCGGTCGTCGGCCACGAACGCGAAGAATGCACGCAGCGCCGCCTTCAGCGCCTCGCCCGGGTTCGGGGCGCTCGCAACGGCGCCCTCGACGGCGGCGACCAGGGCCTCGCCGGAGCGCCCGATGCACGCGACGTAGAGCTGCTCCTTGTTGCCGAAGTAGGCGTACAGCAGCGGCTTCGTGACCCCGACGGATGCCGCGACCGCGTCCATCGTCACGCCCGCGTAGCCGTGTGCGGCGAACATCGCGTGCGCCGTGGCGACGACCTGCTGCTCGCGCTCGGCGCGGGGCAGGCGCGACTTCGGGGTGGAGGTGCCGGCGACCACGTCGAGCGTGAGGTTACCGATGTATAAATTGTGACGCGGTCAGACCTCGCCGGCCGTGGCCGCGGTCAGGGCCGGCGAGCGAGCACGACCAGGCTGGGGTAGCCGCGCCGGAGCGCGACGGCCCGCTCGAGCACGAGGCCGGCGGCGTCCAGCTCGCCGCGCGGGTCGTGAGGCGTGAGG
>JBBQZE010000060.1:0-14772 GCA_038207985.1 Solirubrobacterales bacterium | reverse complement strand
GCCAACACGTAGCCGACCTGGTCGAGCCCGCCGACCGCCATGAGGTCCTTGAAGACGACCTTGTCCATGCACGCCGCGCTGGCGAGCACGCCCGAGCCGACGTAGGGCGTGCCGAGGAGCTCGAGCAGCCCCTGGACGGTGCCGTCCTCGCCGAACGGCCCGTGCAGTGCCGGGAAGACGACATCGCAGCCGAGCAGGCCGCGGCCCGCACGCAGTACCACCTCGATGTCGTCGCACCACCAGGTGCCGTCGCGCTCCAGCGTCACGGCCACCACCTCATGGCCGGCGGCGGTGAGCCCCGCGCGGACGGACGCCGCGGAGTCGAGCGACACCTCATGCTCGGAGGAGCGCCCGCCGGCGAGCACGGCGACCCTCATGGCGCGGTCACGCCCGGCGGGGGCGCGGTCGTCGTCGTGTCTGTCGAGGTCGTGGTCGGCGGCAGGACCTGGGACTGGTCGAAGCGGCCGACCGTGATGCTGACGGCGCTGCCGGGCTTTACGTCCTTTCCGCCGGCGGGGCTCTGCGCGAGGACCTTCCCGTCGTCGGCGGGGTTCTCGGAGGCCCGGTCGGTCGTTCGCACCTCGAAGCCCGCGGCCGACAAGATGCGCGTCGCCTCGGCCTCGCTGCGGCCCGTGACGTCGGCGACCGCCTTCTGCTTCGGCGCGGTGGCGACCGTGATGGTGACCTTCGAGCCCTTGGGCCGCCGGGTCCCCGACGCGGGGTCCTGCGCGAGCACGGTGCCGGGATCGGTGCCCTCGCGCTCCTGCTCCTTGACCGCGACCTGGAAGCCGGCGCTGGTCAGCGCGGTGCTCGCCGCCTCCTGCGTCTGCCCCTTGACCCCCGGCACCGCGACGCGCTCGGCCCCGGTCGACACGACGACGGTGACCGACTGGCCGCGCTCGAGCTGGGTGCCGGCCGCCGGTACGGTCTCGATGACGCGGTTGTCCGTGATCGTCGTGTCGGCCTGCCGGCGCTCGGTCGTCTTGAAGCCGAGGCCCGCGAGGCGCTTGAGCGCCGCCACGCGGCCCTGGCCGGTGAGGTCGGGAATCGCGGCCTCACCCGGCCCCGAGGAGATCGTCAGCCGGATCGTCGCGCCCTTGTCGGTCTTCGCACCGCCGCCGGGGTCCTGCGCGAGCACCGTCCCCGTCGTGGCCTTCGCCGTCGTGAGGCGGGCATCGGTGTCGAAGCCGCGGTTGCGCAGGGTCTCTTCGGCCTGGGACTGCGAGGCACCGACCACGTCGGGGACGGTGACCTGCTTGCCGGAGAAGAGCAGCAGCGCCCCGACGACCGCGGCCGCGACCAGCAGGCCGATGAGCACCGGGATCCACCAGCGCCGCTCGTGGTCGCGCTCCTCCTCGAGCGCAAGCGGGGCGGGCGGGTAGGCGTAGCTCCCGGCGACCGGGAGCGGTAACGGGAGCGGCACCGGCGGGGCGATCCCGGTCAGCTGCGTCGACGCCTGCGGCGCGCCGTCCGCCACCGCGGTCGCCCCGGTCGCCGCGGCCGCGAGCGGCAGCCGGCGCCTGGCGTCCTCGAGCGCGGCGGCGAACTCCTCGGCGTCGGCCCAGCGCCGCGCGGGCTCCTTCTCCAGCGCGCGCAGGACCACGGCGTCGAGCTCCGGCGTCACGGCGGGGTTCAGGGTCGAGGGCGGCGGGGGCGTCTCGGAGACCTGCTTGAGCGCGATCGCCACCGCCGAGTCGCCCTCGAAGGGGACACGGCCGGTGAGCAGCTCGAAGAGCGTGATGCCGATGGAGTAGAGGTCGGACTGCGCCGAGACCGGGAGGCCCTGCGCCTGCTCGGGCGAGAGGTACTGCGCCGTGCCCATGATCGAGCCGGTCTGCGTCATGTCCGAGGCGCCCGCGCGGGCGATGCCGAAGTCCGTGACCTTCGCCCGGTCCTCGGTGTCGACGATGACGTTGTGCGGCTTGAAATCGCGGTGGATGACACCGCGCTTGTGCGCGAAGCGGGCCGCCTTCAGGATCTGCAGCGTCAACTCGATCGCCCGGTCCGGCGGCAGCGGCCCCTCCTGCTGCACGATGGCCTTCAGCGTGCGACCGTCGACGAACTCCATCGCGATGTACGAGGTGTCACCGAACTCGCCCCGGTCGTAGATCGAGACGACGTTCTGGTGCTGCAGCCCCGCCGCGCTCGACGCCTCGCGGCGGAAGCGCTCGACGAACTCCTCGTCCTCGGCCCAGCGGTCGTAGAGGACCTTCAGCGCGACCTTGCGGCCGAGCTGGAGGTCCTCGGCGCAGTAGACCTCCGCCATGCCGCCGGCGCCGATGCGGTGCTTCACCGCGTAGCGGCCGTCGACGATCGTCCCGCTCTGCACCGGCTCGCTCATCGGACCTTCTTCAGCAGCGTCATCATCACGTCGCGCGCGATCGGTGCGGCGATCCCCCCGCCGAAGCCGGGCACCTTCTGCACGTTCACCGCGATCGCCACCCTGGGGTCCTTGCTCGGGGCGAAGGCGATGAACCACACGTCGTTGATCGTCTTGCCGATCTGCGTCTCCGCGGTGCCCGTCTTGCCGGCGACCTGCACGCCGGGGATGGCCCCCTGCGTGCCCGTCCCGCGCTCGACGACCGCCTCCATCATCGTCCGCACCTGGTCCGCCGTGCCGGGCTTCATCACGGTGCTCTGCAGCTTCGGCTCGATGCGGTTCACGGTCCGCCCGTCGCGATCGACGATCCGGTCGGTGAGGTGCGGGCGCATCAGCCGGCCACCGTTGGCGACCGCCGCGGCGACCTGCGCCATCTGCATCGTGGTGACCGAGAGCTGGTCCTGCCCGATGCCCATCCGCCCGACGTCCACGAAGCGGCTCGTCGCCGGGATCGGCTTGCCCGTCCGCCGTGAGTACTCCTGCGAGGAGGACATCGCGTCGCGCGGGTAGTCGAGCTGCGGCTTGGACTCGAAGCCGAAGCGGCGCATGTACTTGCGCATCGTCGGCTTGCCGAGGTCCTCGGCAACCTGGGCGAACGCGGTGTTGACGGACTTCGCCAGCGCGGTGACGAGGTCGATCGAGCCGAAGCTCTCGTTGAAGTCGTTGGCCAGCGGCACGCCGGAGATCGGCTTGTCGTTCTCGCCGTTCACCTGCGACGTGGCGGTGTACTTGCCCGAGTCGATCGCCGCGGTGGCGGTCACGACCTTCATCGTCGAGCCCGGGGCCTCGCCGAACTGCAGGGCGCGGTCGACGAGCGGCTTGTTCTGCTCGTCGGTGCTCAGGCTGGACAGCGCCTTCGCGCTGACGATCTTGCCGGGGTCGTAGCCGGGCGTCGAGACGAGCACCTTGACCGCGCCGGTCCGCGGGTCCAGCGCGACGGCCGAGCCGCTGCGGCCCGCCTTGGCGATCAGGTCGGTCGCCTGCTGCTGCGCGTCCGGGTCGAGCGTCGTCAGCACGTCCTCGCCTTCGGGCCGCTTGCCGGTGATCTGGTCGAAGAAGGTCGTCAGCCCGTTCTTGCGGCCGCTCAGCGCGTCGTCCCGGAAGGCCTCGAGCCCGGTCTGCCCGAGCGAGGCGCGGGCCCGCGAGTATCCGACCGGGTGGCCGAAGCGGGCGCCCTGCGGGTACTGGCGCTCGTAGACGCCGTCGGCGTCGCGGACCGAGCGGGCGATCACGCCGCCGTCCGCGTCGCGGATCAGCCCACGCCGCACCTTGAGGCCGCGCAGCAGCTCGCGCTTGTTCTGCGTGGTGCGGCCGTCGAGCTCGTCGGCCTTGACCACCGTCCACCACGAGGTCGCGCCGGCGAGACCGGCGAAGAGCACCATGACCACGAGGAACAGCCGGGTGATCGGGCGGTTCACGCCTCCCTCCGCGCGCGGTCGGAGACGAGCAGCAGCAGCGCCAGCAGGATGAAGTTCGCCATCACCGACGAGCCGCCGTAGGACACGAACGGCAGGGTCACTCCGGTGAGCGGGATGAGCTTCGTGACCCCACCGACGATCACGAAGACCTGCAGCGCGAAGACGCTCGTGAGGCCTGCCGCCAGCAGCTTGGAGAACGAGTCCCGGGCGAGCATCGCGATCTTGAAGCCGCGCTGCACGACCAGGAGGTAGACCAGCAGCAGCGCCAGGCCGCCCGCGAGCCCGAGCTCGTTGACCACCACGGCGTAGATGAAGTCCGTCTGCGGTGCCGGGAGCACCGCGCCGCCGCCCGGCAGCTGGAGGATCGACTGCCCGAAGCCCTGCCCGAGCACCCCGCCGTCGGCCTGCGCGTAGAGCGACTGCGCGAGCTGGTAGGAGCCGCCGACCTTGTCGTAGAGCGCCTGGTCGAAGGGGTCGCGCCAGGCCGCCACGCGGTTCTCGATCGTCGGTCGCACCTGGTAGAGCACGTAGGACCCGGCGGCGAAGAGGCCCATCCCGATCGCCGGGAACGACAGCCGGTCGGTCGCGACGTACAGGATCGCCAGGAAGCCGCCGTAGAACATCACCGACGAGCCGATGTCCTGGATGAAGAAGAGCAGCAGCATCGCCGTGCCCCAGACCACGAGCACCGGGCCGAAGTGCTTCAGCGGCGGCAGGGTGACGAACAGGACGCGGCGGGCGCCGAGCACGAGTACCTGCCGCGTGTCGCGCAGGTAGCTCGCGAGGAAGATGACGATCGCGATCTTCGCGAACTCCGCGGGCTGCACCGTCAGGGAGCCCACGTGGATCGACAGGTAGGCACCGTTGGTCGGAGCGAAGGCGCGCGGCAGGATGAGCAGGCTCGTGCCGGCCAGCGCGATGAGATACCGGTAGCGCTCGAGCACGCGGTAGTCGCGCAGGCCGATGATCGTGGCCGCGAAGAGCAGCAGTCCGATCACGAACCACTGCGCCTGCTGACGCGCGAGCTCCGCGTCGATCCGGTAGATCATCACCAGCCCGAAGCAGGCCAGCACCGCCACGAGCGGGAAGAGGTACGGGTCGGCGTGCTTGAGGCGCGCGCGGATGACCAGGTGGGCGCCGAAGCAGAGCCCGAGGAAGATCGCGCCGTAGGTCAGCGACGCGTTGGTGAGCTGGTCCTGCCCACCCACGCCGCGCAGCGAGTCCTTCGACAGGACGATCGCCACCAGCCCGGCGGTGGTCAGCAGGCCGGCCGGGATGAGGGCGAAGAGCTCGCGGGTGCGCGCGCTCACCGCGGCGCCGCCTGCCCTTCGAGGGTGCCGCGCTCGAGCTGCTTGACGAGGTCCGCGCCGTCCTCGCGGGAGCGCAGCTCGTGCCCCGCGACGGTGCCCTGGACCCCGCGCGAGAGCTCGCCCGTGGCGACGCCGGAGACGTAGTTCGGCTGGTACAGCACGATGCCCGCCGGCAGGTCGTAGGGCAACCCGCGGTAGAGCGTCACGAAGCCGTCGTCGTTCGTGCCCAGGAAGTACACGCTCTGGCTGGCGATGAACGCGGCGAGCAGCACCGGTATCCCGAACACGGTGAAGAAGCCCAGGGCGCGGAGGCCGCGCCGGCGCTTGCGCCGCCGCTTGGGCGGCGCGGGGCGGGCGGCGCCCGCGGTCGGCATCCGCCGGGCGACGGCGGCGTCCCCGCGCGGGTCGGCGGCGCGCCCGGCGGGTGCCTCGGGCGTTCGCCCGGCCGCCTCCTCCGCGGCCAGCGCGTCGCGGACCTCTTGTGTCGTCGGCCCGCGCCCGACCATCGTCGCCTCGCCGGGATCGTCGGCCCCGGCGACGTGCACGTCCTCCAAGCGGAACAGGATCACCGTGATGTTGTCCCGCCCGCCCGCCTGGTTGGCGGCGGCGACGAGGGCCCGGCCCGCCTGCGCCAGCGAGCCCGCCTCCCGCAGCACCTCGGCCACACGGGTCTCCCGGATCATGTCCGTCAGCCCGTCGGAGCAGATCAGGTAGACGTCGCCGGCGTGCGCGCGCCACGTGAAGTGGTCGGCCAGCACGTCCTCGAAGGCGCCGACGATCCGGGTCACGATCGACCGCTGCGGGTGGTCCTCGGCCTCCTCCTCGGTGAGGCGCCCGTCCTGGATGAGGTCCTCCACCAGCGAGTGGTCGCGCGTGATGCGTACGAGCTCGCCGCCGCGCAGGCAGTACAGGCGGGAGTCCCCGACGTGCGCGACCGCCAGCTCGTCGTCGGCGACCCAGGCGGTGGTCATCGTCGTCCCCATGCCGGCGGTGCCGGGATCGGAGAGCGAGTGGGCGTGGATCTGCCGGTTGGCGTCGAGCACGAGGGAGGCCAGGCGCTCCTCGGGCGAGCCCGGGCCGTCCGGAAGCCCGCGCTCGAGCACGTCGATGGCGATCTGCGCCGCGACCTCGCCCGCCGGGCCGCCGCCCATGCCGTCGGCGACCGCGAACAACGGCGCGCGGGCGAAGAGGCGATCCTCGTTATGGCTGCGCCGCCTGCCCGTGTCGGACACCTTGAAGGAGTCGGCGACGCGCAGCACGCCTCAGCGCTCCAGGTAGGTGAACTCGGAGTCGCCGATGCGCACGCGGTCGCCCGCGTGCAGCGGCTGCGGCCCACTCAGCAGCTCTTCGTTGAGGTAGGTGCCGTTCGTCGAGCCCATGTCCTCGAGCACGACCGCGCCGCCCTGGCGCACGAGGCGGGCGTGCTGGGAGGAGGCGAACGGGTCCTCGAGGCGGATCTCGGCCTGGTCACCCCGGCCCATCACGGCGCCGTCGCCGACCTCGTACTCCATCCCCGGCGTGTGCCCCGGGGCGCGCTCGACGACCAGCCGCGGGTCGAGCCCCTCGAGGTCGCGCCCCACGCCGCCCGCGGCGGCGTGCAGGCCGGTCGCGTCGTCGATGGCGTCCGCGCTGGCGAGTCCCGCCGGGGGGGCGAGCCCGCGCGCGTCGCCGGCGCGCCGCAGGTCCTTCAAGGAGGAGCGGGCGATCCAGAACAGGAAGAGGTAGAGGACGGCAAGGAAGCCGAACTTGAGCGCGACGGCGACGGGGTCCAGGGCCATGGGCTACTCGACCTCGAAACCGACGCGCACGGTGCCGAGCTCGAGCCGGTCCCCCGGGGCCAGGGGCACGGCCCCGTTCGCGGGACGGCCGTTGACACGGACGCCGTTCGTGGAGCCGAGGTCGGCCACCGTCCAGCCGGTGCCCGCGGGGCGGATCTCGGCGTGATGGCGCGAGATGTTCGTGTCGGCGAGGACGACGTCGCAGTCTCGCGAGCGCCCGAGCACCGCTCCGGCAGCCGGCACGGGCCGGCGCTTGCCCTCGGCCACCACGAAGGCCCGGCCGCGACGCGCGCGACGCTCCTCGGCCAGCGGCTCCTGCACGCGCTCGGCGGTGGAGTGAACCATCGTGCGGCCGTGGGCGGCCTGCTCCATCTCGGGGCTGTCGCCCGCCGGGCGGACCAGCCGCGCCTGGATGCCGAACTCGCCCAGGCCGAGGCGGTCGTCGGTGTCCCAGCCGATCGTGGGGCGCGCGACGAGCGCGTAGCGCTCACGGCGTGCGTGCTCGAGCAGGTGCGCGCCGAGCTCCTCGCCGACCTCGGTTTCCATGCCGTCGTAGCGCTCGCGGTCTTCGGGCGAGAGCCAGATGACGTACTCGTTGGGGACGTAGGTGCGCTTGAGCGACACCGTCTTGTGCTCGTCCATCTCCCGCGCGAGCTTGCGGGCGAGCTCGACGGGCCGCACCTCGGACTTGAAGACGCGGCCGAACGTCCCCTCGACGAGGCCGGCGATTCTGCTCTCGAGGTTGCGCAGGACGCTCATGGGTGCCGGGGTGCTGCTCGGGCGGGGGACGCCATCGTACGGGGTGACGCCCGTATGGCGTCCCCGGTCACGCGTCCCACGACACGGGGCTGCCCGAGCCCGCAGCCCTCGCTCCGACCGCGATTACCCCGGCGACGACGGCCCCGGCGACCAGGCCGTGGGGCGCCGGCGCGCCGCCGGGCCACGCGAGGGCCGAGCAGGCGGCCTGCGTCCCCGCGGCCACCCCGGCGGTCCACGCGGTGGCCGTCACCAGGTCCGGCCCCGCCGCGCGGCCGCGCACGACCCACGGCAGGACGACCGCCCCGAGCGCCCAGACCCCGGCCACGGCGAGTGCTCCACCACCGATCAGCGGGCCGAGCACGTCGGCCGCGCCGGCACCCGCCGACGACTCCCACGCCGCCCGGGCACCCGTGTGCGGCGAGCGTCCGAGCACGAGCACCCGCTCGGCGGCCGGCTCCGCGAGCAGTGCCCACCAGGCGCCTAGCGCGCCCAGGGCCGCCCGCTGGTGCGCGCGCCGCGCCTGGCCCGCCACCGCGACCCATGCCCCCGCCAGGCCGAGCGCGCCGAGCGCCGGTGCGAGCACGGGCGCACTCCACCACCCAGGCGCCGCGCGGCGGACCAGCAAGGGGACGGGCGCCAGCCCGGCCGCGACCAGCACCGCGAGCCCCGGCTGCGCCGTCGCGGTCCACGCGACCAGGGCCAGGGCCATCGCGCACCAGCCGGCGCGCGGCAGCACGAGGGCGAGGGCCCCAGCCGCCGCCGCAGCCGCCAGCGGCGCCACGGGCGCGGGCGGCCCGAGGAGTGCGAGGCCGGCGCCGGCGACCGTCGCCGCGCCGAGGGCTGCGCTGCCGCGGCGCCCGAGCCGGCGGGCGCGGGTCGCGGGCTCCACGACCCCGACGTCCTGCGCCAGGCGGCCCGCCCGCGTGAACGGCTCGAGCGGGGAGGCTTCGACCGTCCCCGGCTCGTCCTCCACCTCCCGCCGCGCGGCCTTGAGCGCGCGCTTGAGGTCGCTGAGCTTGCCGCGCTGCTCCGGGTGGGGCGACACCGCCGCGTCGATCGCGGCGCACAGCTCGAGCGGCAGGTCGCGCCGCAGCCGCCCGAGCGCCGGCAGCCGCTCGCCGACGCGCCGGATGGTCGAGGCGGGGGTCCGGCCGCGCACGGGGTTCACCCCCGCGAGGGCCTCGAACAGCACGAGCCCCAGCGCGTAGAGGTCGGCCGACCACGTGACCGCGCGACCCTCGGCCTGCTCCGGGGCCATGTAGGCGAGGGTCCCGACGACGTCGCCCGTCCGGGTCAGCGCGTCGTCGCCCAAGAGCTGCGCGATGCCGAAGTCGGTGAGCTTCGCCGTGCACGGCTGGTCGTCGTCGCCGTCCGGGACCATCACGTTCGCCGGCTTGACGTCGCGGTGGACTACGCCGCGCTGGTGCGCGTGGGCCAGGGCCTCGCAGAGGACCACACCGATGTCGACGACGTCGCGGTCGGACAGCAGGCCGTCCGCGATCAGCCGCGCGAGTGTGCGCCCGCGCACGAGCTCGGAGACGAGGAAGACCGCGTCCTCGTCCTGGCCCGCCTCGTACAGCGCGACGATGCCGGGATGGGCGAGCCGCGCCGCCGCGCGCGCCTCGCGCTGCGCGCGCTTGGCGACCTCGGGGTCCTCGACCGCGATGCGCTTGACCGCGACGGCTCGCTCGAGGCGCTCGTCGTGCGCGAGCCAGACGGTGCCCATGCCGCCGCTGCCCAGGCGGCGGGCGAGGCGGTAGCGCCCGAGCACGAGCTCCTGGTCGCCCGGGGCGGCGTGGGTGCGCGGGGCCGTGGACTCCACCGCCTCCGGACTTCGGCGCCCCGGCACCGGCGCCTTCCACGCGGGCAGGAGACCCGGGCCATGACACCGAACTTGCACGCATCGACACGTCCGTCGGCGGCCCGGTCATACTTGGCTGCTCCTGGTTGCCGGCCCTTTGCAGCATGTCCTTCTTCGACGACGACGAGCCCATCCGCGCCAGCCGCACGCGACCCGCCCGTCCCCGGGCGTCGGCGGCCGGCACCGGCGGCACCCGCGTAGCCGGCGGGGGCGGGGGCGGCGGAAGCCGTGGCGGGGGCGGCGCGCGGCGCCCGGACCCGGCGACGGTGCGCCAGCGCCAGCTCATCCTGGGCGTTGCGGCGCTCGTCGTCTTCCTGCTGCTCATCCTGCTGATCTCCTCCTGCCAGGGCGCCCGCAAGGACCGCGCGCTGAAGAGCTACAACCGCTCGGTCACCGAGATCGCGGCGGACTCCGACAAGGTCGGCAGCGACTTCTTCACGGCCATCAACGGCGCGAGTTCAGGGACCGGTAGCGACGTCGAGGTCCGCGTCAACCAGCTCCGCCTGACCGCGGACGAGCTCGTCAAGCGAGCCAAGGGCCTGGGTCCGCGCGACGAGCTCCAGCGCGCGCAGGGCTCCCTCGAGCTCGTGCTCAACCTCCGCGCCCAAGGCCTGCGCAAGATCGCCGACAAGCTCCCTAGTGCTCTGGTCACCGGCCGCGACCGCGCGCAGTCCGTCGAGACCGCGCTGACCCAGATCGCCGGCCAGATGGAGCAGTTCCTCGCCTCGGACGTCATCTACTCGCAGCGGGTCGCGCCCTACATCCGCGAGGCGCTCGACGGCGCGGACGTCACCGGCCAGCGCGTGACGGTGTCCCGCTTCCTGCCGAGCCTCGCGTGGCTGAATCCGAACTCGGTCGCCGACCGCCTCGGGGCACAGCGCCTCGGCGGCGGGACGGGCGGCAACCCGAACCCGACGCCCGGGCTCCACGGCCACGCGCTCACCAGCGTCTCGGTGGGATCGGTCGATCTGCAGCCCGGCAGCACGAGCAACACCGTCCCCGCGTCGCCGCCACCGGAGTTCACGATCAAGCTCGCCAACGGCGGCGACAGCGACGAGAGCGACGTCGCCGTGACCCTGCGGGTGGCGGTCGACGGCGGCAAGGCCATCGTCCGGAAGAAGACGCTCGCCCGGACGAAGGCCAAGACCGACGCGACGGTCACGATCCCGCTCGCCAGCGCCCCGCCGACGGGGGCGACCAGCGTGACGGTCT
This sequence comes from Solirubrobacterales bacterium, assembly GCA_038207985.1. Lineage (GTDB taxonomy): Bacteria > Actinomycetota > Thermoleophilia > Solirubrobacterales > Solirubrobacteraceae > Paraconexibacter. Next base: position 4,054 of record JBBQZE010000060.1, on the reverse strand, counting down.
CCATCGCCGGCGTCCCCGGGGAGAAGGCGCTGGAGAACAACAAGCAGACGTACACCGTGCTGTTCACGCGCTAGCCGCCGTATCCTCAGGCGCAGTGGCAGACCTGACCTCGACCCTCGGCATCGTCGCGCTCGCGGCCTGCGCCGTGGCGGTCGTCGCCCTCGTGGTGGCCGTGATCGCCGCCGTCGGGCTGCGGCGGGCCCGCGCGGCCCAGAGCAAGGTGCTCGGCGCCGCCGGCGACACCGACCTGATCGCGCACGCCGCGCGACTGCAACACGACTTCGAGGCGCTGCACGCCTACGTCGAGGACGTCGCCGCCGGCCTCGACGCGCGGCTCGGCCGGGCCGAAGGGCGGCTCGACGGCAGCATCGCCCACCGCGGCCTGGTGCGCTACGACGCCTACAACGAGATGTCCGGGCGCCAGTCGACCACCATCGCCCTGCTCGACGAGGAACGCTCCGGGCTCGTGCTGAGCTCCATCCACCACCGCGACCAGGCCCGGTTGTACGTCAAGCAGGTGGTGGCCGGCCAGAGCGACCTCCAGCTCTCGCCCGAGGAGGAGGAGGCCGTCCGCGTCGCCACCGATCCGGGCGCGCAGGACGAGGCGCCGGCGGCCCGCGGCCGGCGACGCTGAGGGCCTTCGTGCGGGTCGGCTACCTGGGGCCGGAGGGCACGGTCTCCCACGAGGCGCTGCTCGCGGCCGTGCCGTCCGTCGCCCCTGAGGCCGTCGGGCTGGACGCGATCCACGATGTCGTGCTCGCGGTGCAGGACGGGCGCGTCGAGCGCGGCCTCGTGCCCGTGGAGAACTCGCTCGAGGGCGGCATCAACGCGACCGTCGACGCGCTCGCCTTCTCCGCTGCGGACGTGGTCATCGTCGGCGAGCTCGTCCACGCCGTGCACCACTGCCTCGTCGCCGCCCCCGGCTCCGGTCTCGCGTCGCTGCACACCGTCCTCTCCCACCCCCAGGGCCTCGCCCAGTGCGCTGGGTCGCTGCGCCGCCTGCTGCCGGACGCGCGCGTCGCCCCCGTCGCCTCCACCGCGGTGGCCGTGCGTCGCGCCGCCCAAGAGCCCGGGACCGCCGCGATCGGGACGCGCACCGCCGCCGCGCGGTACGGCGCCGAGCTGCTCGCGGAGGACATCGAGGACCAGCCGGACAACGCGACGCGCTTCGTCTGGCTGGCCCGCGCGGGGACGCCGCCGGACGGGGAGCCGACGAAATGCTCCGTGCTGTTCCACGGCGCGGGTGACGACTCACCGGGCTGGCTCGTGCGCTGCCTGTCGGAGTTCGCCTTCCGCGGCGTGAACCTGACCCGGATCGAGTCGCGGCCGCTGCGCTCGGTGCTCGGGCACTACCTCTTCCACCTCGACCTCGAAGGCGCTCCGGGCCAGGCGCCCGTCGACGACGCCATCGCCGCGCTGCGCTCGCACTGCGAGGAGGTGCGGGTCCTGGGGGCCTACGAGGCAGCGACGTCCGTCCAGGAGCCTGGTGCGGATCGAGGCGCCGTCGACAGGTAGCCGGATCGTGGTTGCCACGAGGCGACTGCCTGTCGACCGGGCCTCTCCGGAACAGGCTCCGGGGCCGTCGCTACACTTCCCAAGCGCCATGGGGGTCCGAACTCCACCTGACCCGATGGGGTTCGCGCCGGCAGCCGGGTACCGGCGGCGCGGGCGTGACGGTGGCCGGGTGCTCGTCCTCAACGCGACCTACGAACCGATCAACGTCTGCACCGTGCGGCGTGCCGCCGTGCTCCTGCTGAAGCTCAAGGCCGAGGTGGTCGAGCAGGCGGCCTGGGAGCTGCGCTCGGAGCACACCGCGATGCCGAGACCGGTCGTGATCCGGCTCGTGAGCTACGTCAACGTGCCCCGCGACACGCATCGGCGGAAGATCACCCGCCGCGCCGTCTTCGCCCGCGACGACTGGACCTGCCAGTACTGCGGCTCGCGCCAGCAGCTCACGGTGGACCACGTCATCCCGCGCTCGAAGGGCGGCTCCAGCGACTGGACGAACATCGTCGCCGCCTGTGCGCCGTGCAACCGCCGCAAGGGCGACTTCCTGCCGGCGCGGGCGGGGATGCACCCGCGGATGAAGCCCGCGGCGCCCCACCCCGACGTGTTCATCCACGTCGCCAGCCCGACGATCCCCGCGGCCTGGCGCCCGTGGCTCCCGGGGGCGAACAGCACCGCGACGGCCTCGGTGGCCGGCGCCGCCTGACGCGTCGCACGCCTGAAGCGTCCCCGGACGCACGAAGGGCGCCCTCGACGGAGCGCCCTTCGCTGCATCTCGACTGGAACGAGATCGACGTGTCCGTCCTGCACCGGGGGGACCAGCTCCGGTGGGCAGCGTCGACGGTGGCCCGGGTTGGATTCCGCTAGCGGATCCAGCCTTCCCGACCTAGCGGCCGAGCACCTCCAGGGTCCCGACAGAACTGTGACTACAGATTCGGACCACCTCCTTTCTCTGGTGCGGAAAATCTAGCAACCGCACCCGACGCACTCAACGTCGATCCGAACCCGTTCGCGCCTGCTCTTCGCTGACCACCCGGAGGCCCCCCTCCGAGACGCGCCCGGTGTCGGCGTCGGCGAACTCGGTGCCCGGCAGACCGATCTCCGCGGCTCGCTCCTGCTGGCGGGCGGTCACCACGGAGACGACCGCGATCGTGAGGCCCGCGGCCACGCCGGAGAGCGCGGTGGCGAGCGCCCGGAGGACGTCGATGGTCTGGCGGGCCTCGACGTCCTCGGCGACGCCGTGGAGGAGCCGGGAGGCGACGACCGCCGCCACCGCGAAGCCAAGGGCGACGAACCAGGCGCGCATCACGCGCCGCACCCGCGCGTCCGCGCTCCAAGGCGAGACGCCCGCCAGGGCCCGCGCGGCGGCGCGGACCGCGAGCGCCCATCGCAGTACGAGGACCGCGGCGACCACGAGCGCGACCACCTCGAGCACGGTCGCGACCGTCACGAGCTGGTCGGCGCCCAGCAGCTGGTCGACGAGCACCCGCCCGTCGCGCAGCTCGCCGGCGACGACGATCCGGCGCACGTCGGCGCCGATCGCCAGCAGGCACGCACCGACCTTCACGTAGAGCGCCAGGATCGCGGGGGTCGCCCGCGACGCCGCGGGCACGGCGGCCGGCCGCCCAGGGGTCACGCGTCGGCCTCGGGGTCCTCCTCCACGTCGGACGCAGCCTCGCTGTCGGCGACGTCGGGGACGATCTCCTGCGCCGGATCGCCGGACGCGGCGTCCTCGGGCGCGCCTGCGGGGGACGGGTCGAGCACGACGTCCTCGGCGCCGCCGGAGTCGGCCGAGAGGTCGAGCGGCCCGGCCGACACAGGGTCGACCGCACCTTCGGTCGCCTGTTCGGACTCGACCACGAGCGCCACAGCCGACACGCGGTCGTCGTCCTTGACGTTCATGACACGGACGCCGGTCGCCGAGCGGCCCTGCTGCGAGATCCCGCGCACGCCGGTGCGCTGGACCATGCCGCCCTCGGAGATGAACACGAGGTCCTGATGGCCGCGGACGACGAGGGCGCCGGCGAGGCCGCCCTTCGTGTCGGTCAGGCCCATCGTCTTGACGCCCTTGGCGCCGCGCGACGTCTTGCGGTACTGGTCGATCTTCGTGCGCTTGCCGTAGCCGTTCTCCGTCACGACGAGCAGCTCCATCTCGTCGCGGGCGACGTCCATCGCGATGACCTGGCCGCCCTTGCCGACGTCCATCCCGCGCACGCCGGAGGTGTCGCGGCCCATCGCGCGCGTCTGCTCCTCTTCGAAGCGGACGGTGAGCCCGGCCTTGGAGATCATGATGACCTCGTCGCCCTGGTCGACCCGGCGCACGGCGACGAGCTCGTCGTCCTCGCGGATGTTGATCGCGATGATGCCGTCGGCCTTGATCGGCGTGTTGTAGGCGAGGAAGTCGGTCTTCTTGATCGTGCCCGACTTCGTCGCGAAGAGCAGGAACTCGCTCTCGCGGAAGTCGCGCGTGGAGACGACCGACTGGATGCGCTCCGCCTCGCGCAGGGGCAGCACGTTGACGAGCGCCCGGCCCTTGCTGGTGCGCGAG
>JBBQZE010000059.1:0-14860 GCA_038207985.1 Solirubrobacterales bacterium | reverse complement strand
GCGCGGCGGGGGCCCGAACCCCCCGCGCCACCTCCACCCGCGGGCCACCACGAAGAACTGAGAACCCCAACATGCTCGACTTCCAGATTCCCCGGATCACCAGCGAATCCGTCGAGGAGAACCGCGGCACCTTCACGATCGAGCCGCTCGATCGCGGCTTCGGCTACACGTTCGGCAACTCGCTGCGCCGCGTGCTGCTGAGCTCGCTGCAGGGCGCCGCCGTCACGAGCGTGCGCATCGAGGGCGTCGCCCACGAGTTCTCGACGATCAAGGGCGTCACCGAGGACGTCACCGACATCGTCCTGAACCTGAAGGACATCGTCTGCAAGATGCACTCCGATGCGACCGAGGTCGAGGCGCCGCTCGTCGTCACCGGTCCCGGAGACATCACCGCGAAGGACATCGACCTGCCCGCCGGCGTCGAGATCCTGAACCCGGACGTGCACATCGCGACGCTCGAGAAGAAGACCAAGCTCGAGCTCTACCTGACGATCGGTCAGGGCCGCGGCTACCGCCCGGCGGACGACAACAAGAGCCCGGACCAGCCGATCGGCGTCAGTCCGATCGACTCGATCTTCTCGCCCGTCCGGCGGGTCGCTTACGCCGTCGAGCAGGCGCGCGTCGGGCAGCGCACGGACTACGACAAGCTCACGCTCGACGTCGAGACGGACTCCTCGGTCGACCCGCAGGCCGCGCTGCGCGAGGCCGCCGAGATCCTCATCCAGCAGCTCGCGATCTTCACCGACCCCGACCGGGTCGAGGAGCTCCGTGCCGGGATGGGCGGCGGGAACACCTTGGACCAGGGCGTCGCGGGCGCGGCGGCGACCAACGGCGGCGCGGCCGCCGGCGGCCCGATGCACGACATCCTCATCGAGGAGCTCGAGCTCGGCGTCCGGTCCTACAACTGCCTCAAGCGCGCCGGCATCCAGACCGTCGGCGACCTGATCACGAAGTCCGAGGGCGAGCTCAACGCGATCCCGAACTTCGGCAAGAAGTCGATCGACGAGGTCATCGAGACCCTCCACGGCCGAGGCCTGAACCTCCGCGAGGACTGACCCATGCGCCACGCCAAGACCCGCAACAAGCTCTCCCGCTCGACGGCGCACCGCAAGGCGCTGCTGGCGAACCTCTGCAAGGAGGTCATCCAGCACGAGCGGATCAAGACCTCCGAGGCGAAGGCCAAGGCCGTCAAGCCGGAGCTCGAGGAGCTCATCACGCTGGCCAAGCGCGGCGACCTGCACGCCCGGCGCCAGGCGCTCTCGGCTCTCGGGCAGGACAAGTTCACCGTGCACAAGCTCTTCGAGGAGGTCGCCCCGCGCTACGCGGAGCGTCCCGGCGGCTACACCCGCATCCTCAAGCTGGGGCCGCGGCGGTCGGATTCGACCGAGATGGTCTTCCTCGAGCTGGTGTAGTTCGGGGGTCTTGCGGTGTGGGGCGTGCCGCCGTGGCGCCTCCCCTGCGTTCCGCGCCCGGGCGTCGGCCGCAGCGCTCATCCGTGTGACTCGTTCCCCGGGCACGAAGCCACTCCGGGGAGGTGCCCCGGCGGCACGCCCGCGTCGGTGCGGGCTTCCGGCCCCACCCGCCTTCGGGCGTCTGTCGAACCGCGCGACGCCCTGTGGGGGGACGGGCTCCACATTGGAGCCGATGCCCCCAACGGGCGTCGGGGCGGCTCGTTCAGCGTCCGCGCTAGCCTCGCCGCGCCGTGGCGACCCGCCTGATCATCGAGTACGACGGAACCGAGTTCGCCGGGTGGGCCGCGCAGACCGGGCTGCGGACCGTCCAGGGGGAGCTCCAGGCCGCGCTGGCGCGGGTGCTTCAGAAGCCGGTGCCGCTCCGGGTGGCCGGGCGGACGGATGCCGGTGTCCACGCGTGGGGGCAGGTGGCCGCATACGCGGGGCCCGCCGCCGGCGTCGCCGCGCTGAACGCGCTGACCGGCACCGACGTCGTCGTGCTCGCCAGCGAGGCGGTGGCCGACGGCTTCGATCCGCGCGGCGACGCCACGTCGCGGACGTACTGCTACCGGGTGCTCGCACGACGGGCGCCGAGCGCGTTCACGCGCCTGACCGCGCTGCACTGGCCCCAGCGGTGCGACCGCGACGCGCTGCACGCCTGCGCCGCACTGCTCGTCGGCCGCCCGGACTTCACCGCCTTTACGCTCACGGAGACCTCGCACCGCTGGTTCCGGCGGACGATCACCCGTGCGGAGTGGCGCGAGCACGGCGACGTCCTCGAGTTCTGGATCACCGCTGACGCCTTCCTGCGCCACATGAACCGCACGCTGGTAGGGACGATGCTCGAAGTGGCCCAGGGCCGCCGGACGGTGGCGGAGTTCGAGGCGCTGCTGCACGGCGCCCACCGCCGCGACGCCGGCCACACGGCCGAGCCGCACGGGCTGGCGCTGGCGTCGGTGGCCTACGACTGACATCCGCGCGTCGTCGTCCGCGGGCCGGGGCAGTCCTGGCGCAGGGGCGGAACTAGGATCGAAGCATGCGCGTGCTGCTCACCAACGACGATGGGATCCAGGCGGACGGCCTCCAGGCGCTGCGCCGGGCCCTGCTCGAGGTTCCGGGGATCGACCTGGTGACGATCGCCCCGGACGGCAACCGGTCCGCGATCGGGCGGGGCATCACGACCCGCGCGCCGCTCTCGGTCGAGCGGGTCGACTTCGACGACGGGACCCACGGCTTCCAGACCGACGGCACGCCGGTGGACTGCGTCCGCCTCGCGGGCCTCGGGCTCGTGGAGGGCTGGTCGGCCGAGCTCGTGGTCGCCGGGATCAACCAGGGCGCCAACGCCGGCGACGACGTCACCTACTCGGGCACGGTGGCCGCAGCGATGGAGGGGCTGATGCTCGGCCTGCCCGCCGTCGCGGTGTCGCAGGGCTTCTGGCGCGACGGCGAGGAGGCGTGGGCGGGCGAAGACGACGTCCTGGACTACAGCCACTCGGCGCCGTTCACCGCGCGCCTGGTGGAGGGCATCGAGGACGTGCCGCTGCCGCCCGGCGTGCTGATCAACGTGAACGTCCCCGGTGGCGGGCCGCCGAAGGGCGTCGAGGTCTGCCGCCTCGGCAAGCGCATCTACCGCGACGAGCTGCGGCTCGACTCCGAGGCCGACGGCGTGCGCCGGTACTGGATCTACGGCACGGCTCCGTCGTTCGAGGACGAGCCCGGGACCGACCTCGCGGCGCTGCACGAGGGGCGCATCGCGGTCACGCCGATCCACATGGACTTCACCCACCACGACGGCATCGGGCCCCTCTCCACCGTCGCGCTGGAGCGGCTGCTGGCCCCCGCGACCGAGGAGGTCGAGGGGTGACGGAGGCAGCCGAGCGGGCCGCCGAGCTGCGGGATCAGCTCACCCACCACGGGCACCGCTACTACGTCCTGGACGACCCCGAGATCGGCGACGACGAGTACGACGCGCTGCTCGACGAGCTGCGGGGCATCGAGGCCGCGCACCCCGAGCTGCTCACGCCCGACTCCCCGACCCAGCGCGTCGGAGGCGAGGCGGTGTCCGACCTCGAGAAGGTCCACCACCTGCGGCCGATGCTCTCGCTGGCCAACGCGCGCACCGAGGAGGAGCTGCGCGCCTGGGTGGGGCGCATGCGCAACCACCTCGCGCGCGAGGGCATCGAGGACCCGAGCTTCGAGTTCGTCTGCGAGCCGAAGATCGACGGGCTGGCGATCTCGCTGCTCTATCGCGACGGTGTCCTCGAGCGCGGCGCGACGCGAGGCAACGGCGAGGTGGGGGAGGACGTCACCCACAACATCCGGACGATCGGGTCCATCCCGATCGCGATCCACGACGCGCCGCCCCTCCTCGAGGTCCGCGGGGAGCTGTACATGTCGCTGGCCGACTTCACCGCGCTCAACGAGCGGCGCGCGGCGGCGGGCCTGTCGACGTTCATGAACCCCCGCAACTCCGCGGCGGGGACCATCCGCCAGCTCGACCCGAAGCTCGCCGCCGAGCGCCCGCTGTCGATGTTCGCCTACGCCGTCGGCGTGGTGGAGGGCCTCGCGTTCGACTCGCACCACGCCTCGCTGGACTGGCTGCGCGAGCACGGCTTCCGGGTCAACGACGACATCGTCCGGCTGGGCTCGGAGGACGAGGTGGTCGCGCAGTGCCTGGCCTGGCAGGAGCGGCGGGGGGCGCTGGACTTCGAGATCGACGGCGTGGTGGTGAAGGTCGACCAGCTCGAGCTGCAGCGGCGGCTCGGCGTCGTCGGCCGGGACCCGCGGTGGGCCATCGCCTGGAAGTTCCCTCCGACGACGAAGGTGACGACGCTGAACGAGATCATGTGGAACGTCGGCAAGTTCGGCGACCTGCACCCCTTCGCGGTGCTCGAGCCGGTCGTCGTCGGCGGCGTGACGGTCAAGCTCGCGACCCTGCACAACGAGGAGGACCTCGCGCGCAAGGACGTGCGCCCGGGCGACGAGGTCATCGTCCTGCGTGCCGGCGACGTGATCCCGCAGGTGCTGTCGCCCGCCCCGCATGCGGTCGAGCGCGAGGGTCGCGCCGAGCCGCCGCGGCCGCCGACGGCCTGCCCCTCCTGCGCCACGCCGACGGTCAAACCGGACGGCGCGGTCTTCACGAAGTGCCCGAACCGGGCCTGCCCCGATCGTCAGTGGCAGCTGCTCAAGCACTTCGTCTCACGCGGGGCGATGGACATCGACGGCCTCGGGGAGAAGCAGGTCGGCGCACTGCAGCACGCGGGTCTGGTCCACACGGCCGCGGACTTCTACCGGCTGACCGCCGAGCAGCTCGTCGGGCTCGAGGGCTACGGCCGCCTCAGCGCGGACCGGGTCGTCGCCAACGTCGCCCGGTCGAAGCAGCGGCCGTTCGGGCGGGTGCTGTTCGCCGTGGGCCTGGAGGAGGTCGGCGAGGTCACCGGCCGCAACCTCGCCCAGCAGTTCCGCAGCCTCGATGCCCTGCTGGCCGCGGGCCCCGAGCAGGTCGCCGAGACGCCCGGCGTGGGGCCGAAGATGGCCGAGGTCATCGTCGCCCAGCTCGCCGACGAGCAGATGCGCGCTCTGCTGGCCGAGCTGGGGGAGGCCGGGCTGCAGCTCACCGCCGAGGGCGCCGCGCCGGGCGAGGGGCCGCTGGCCGGCCTGGCGATGGTGCTCACCGGCACCCTGCCGGATCTCACCCGCGAGGAGGCGACCGAACGCGTCGTCGCGGCGGGGGGGCGCGTGACCTCGACGGTGTCGAAGAAGACGGACTACCTCGTGGCGGGCGAGTCGGCGGGCTCCAAGCTGGAGAAGGCCGAGCGCCTCGGCGTCCGCGTCCTCGACGAGGCCGGCCTGCTGGCGCTGCTCCGCGGAGAGGCGCCCGCGGCCGACGAGGCGACCCCTGAGGACGAGGAGCCCGGCCTGCCGCCGACCACCTAGGCGCCCCGGGCTAGCCCGTGTAGCGCGCGACCGCGGTGACCATCCGGTCCTCCACGGCCTTGGCCGTGTAGGTCGCACCGTTCTCCAGGAACGAGAAGACCACGGATCGCCCTGCGGTCGTCGTGCAGTAGCCCGACAGCGCCGAGACGCCCCGCAGGGTGCCGGTCTTGCCTCGGCAGCGGCCGGCGGCGCTGGTGCCGCGCATGCGCTTGGCCAGCGTGCCGCTGCGCCCGGCGAGGGCCAGCGACGAGCGCCAGGCGCTCGCGTCGGGGCGACGGGCCATCATGGTGAGCAGCCGGGCGACCTGGCGCGGGCTGGTCCGGTTGCCGCGCGACAGCCCCGAGCCGTCGACGACGGTCGGCCGGAGGCCAAGACCGGCGACCGTACGGCGCACCACCGCAGCGCCGGCCGCCGTCGTGCCCGCGCCGCCCGCCTCGGCGCCCACCACCTTCAGCAGGAGCTCGGCGTAGAAGTTGTCCGACGGCGCGTTGGTCGCGCGGATCAGCGCGGCGATCGTGGGAGAGGCCTCCGAGGCCAGCGGGGTGCCGGCGCGCACGTCCGCCGGCGCGCGGCCGGTCCGGGCGGCGCGCGAGAAGCGCACCCCGCGCTTGGTCAGCAGCGCTTGCAGCCGGGCGGCGGCGAGGTGGGCCGGGCCCTTGGCGTCCGTGGCGCCGTGGCCGACGACGAGCGCGCCGAGCTGGCCGCCGAGGTCGAGGTCCGCCGCGAAGTCCGAGTCGACCGAGCCGCGCCGGGCGTCCAGCAGCGCCTCGTCGCCCACCACGCCGCCCGCGACCCGTGTCAGGCCCGCGACGTCGACAAGTTGGTCGGCGAGGTCCTCCAGCCCGGCCGACGAGAGGCTCGGGTCGCCCGCGCCGACCAGGTAGAGGTCGTCGGGCGGGAGCGTGTTGGGCCCGATCGCGACAGGGTCGGCGAGCACCGTCGTCGCCCGCCGGGCGTCAGCTCCGAGGGTCAGCAGCGCCGTGGCGGTGGTGTACAGCTTCTCGTTGGACGCGGGGACGCGGGTGACGTCCGGGCGCCGGGTCCACAGCGTCCTGCCGGTCGCCAGGTCGGCCACGTACCCGCCGGAGGCCGGGCCGAGCCGTGCCGCCTGGGCGGACAGCGCCCGGTGCAGGGCGCTGGCGTCGAGCGCCTGGGCGGGCGCGGCGAGCCCCATGCCGAGAAGGGCCGCGAGGAGGGCGAGGCGTCGGAGCGCGCGCATCGCCTCCTCAGGACCGCGGCGGCCGCGGAAGTTGCGGTGGCCCACGCTCACCCGGGCTTGCGGGCGCGGACCTGGTAGATCGACGTCATGCCGTTGACGAAGCCGTTGCGCGCCGCGCGCAGGTAGAGCCGCCAGACGCGCAGGCGGTCCTCGCCGCCGAGCCGTGCCGCCTCCTCGAGGTGGTCGTCGAGGCGCGTGTACCAGTGGCGCAGCGTCTCGGCGTAGTCGTCGGCGAAGCCCTCGACGTGCTCCGTGACCAGGTGGGCCCGCTCGAGCGAGGCGAGCACGCCTGAGAGCTGCACCGGGTGGCCGTCGGGGAAGACGTAGCGCTCGGAGAACGGGCCGGCCGGCGGGTCGTCGTGACGCAGGAGCGCGATGCCGTGGTTGAGCAGGCGTCCGCCCGGCCGCAGGTAGGTCGAGAGGCGGCGGGCGTAGACGTCCATCTGCTCGGCGCCGACGTGCTCGACCATCCCGACGCTCGAGATCGCGTCGAAGCCCGCTTCCGGGAGCTCGCGGTAGTCCGCGATCCGGATCTCGATGCGGTCGGAGAGGCCGGCGTCGCGCACCCGCTGCGTCGCCAGCGCCGCCTGCTCCTTGGAGAGCGTGATGCCGAGGACGTCGACGCCGTGCTCGCGCGCGGCGTGGAGCGCCAGGGCGCCCCAGCCGCAGCCGATGTCGAGCAGCCGCTCGCCGGGCTGCAGCGCCAGCTTGGTGCACACGAGCTCGAGCTTGGTCCGCTGCGCCTCCTCGAGCGTCGTGGCGCCCCGCGAGAAGATCGCGCAGCTGTAGGTCATCGACTCGTCCAGGAAGAGCCGGAAGAAGTCGTTGGAGACGTCGTAGTGGTGGCGGACCGCCTTGCGGTCGCGCACGATGCTGTGCCGCAGCCCGTCCGGCGGCATCTCGGCGGCCGGCGCGCGCGGCGGCGGGTAGGGGCCCGCAGCGCGCAGCGCGGCCGCGGCGAGGCGCACGCGGGTGCGGGTGTCCGGGGTGGGCGGGTTCCAAGTGCCGAGGAGCGGCATGACGGCGTCGAGGTCGTCGACGTCCAGCATGCCGCTGACGTAGGCCCGCCCCAGCCCGAGCTGCCCGGGGGCGAAGAGCAGCTGCGAGACCGCCGCGGGCGAGTTGACGGTGAAGCGCGGGCCACCGGGCTGCGTGGCGTCGAGCAGGCTCCCGTCCCAGAAGGCGAGCTCGAAGGGTCGCTCGGGCAGCGCCGCGGCCAGCTCGCGGCGGAACGCCGCCGTGGAGGTCAGCCGCCGGCGCAGCGGCGGGACGGGGATGCGGGTGAGGTGGTCCGGAGCCGTGTCGTGCATCGCCGGAACGCTACGCGAAGTGGTCGCCGGCCCTATGCTCCGGCGCGGATGGGCAAGGTCGTCTCCCTCGATCCGCCGGGCGCGCGGGGCGCCAAGCGCCCCGCCGGGAGCCGCGCCCCACGCCGCAAGCCGCGCTCCCGCACGGCGCTCGTTTTGGGCGGCGGCGGCTTCACGGGCGGGGTCTACGAGATCGGCGCGCTGCGCGCGCTCGACCTGCTGTCGGTCAACAAGACCGTCAACGAGTTCGACGTCTACGTCGGCACGAGCGCCGGCTCCTTCGTGGCCGCCCTCGCCGCCAACGGCGTCACGCCGGAGGAGATGATGCGCGTCGTCAACTCCCAGGTGCCGACGCCGTTCCGCGACATCGACCTGGCGCAGCTGCTGCGGCCGAACCTTCTCGAGTTCGCGGCCAAGGGCGCCCTCATGCCGCTGCGCGCCGCGATCCTGGCCAGCCGCCTCGTCGGCCGCCTGGGCCAGGTCTCGGTCATGGACCTCGCCCTGGGCTTGGCCGAGGGCCTGCCCAGCGGCCTGTACTCCGGCAAGGGCATCGAGCGCTACCTGCGCACGGTGCTCTCCGACCCGGACCGCACCGACGACTTCCGGATGCTCTCCCGCGAGCTCTACCTCACGGCCACCGACCTGGACACCTGCGAGCGGATCGTCCTCGGCGGCCCGGAGTGGGACGACATCCCGATCTCCACGGCGGTGGCGGCCTCCACCGCGCTGCCCATGGTCTACAAGCCCGTGCAGGTGCGCGAGCGCGAGCTCGTCGACGGCGGGCTGGTCTCGACCACCAACCTCGACATCGCGGTCGAGGCCGGCGCGAAGTTCGTCGTGGTCGTCAACCCGCTGGTGCCCTACGTCAACCCCTTCACCGAGCAGCGACAGACGCTGTTCGGCACCAAGACGCGCCACGTGTCCGACATGGGCTTCCCCCAGATCGGCTACCAGTCGTTCAAGCTGCTGGCCTACCAGCGCCTCCACGAGATGGCCAAGCAGTGGGAGGAGCGCTACCCCGGCGTCGACATCGTCCTCATCGAGCCCGAGCCCGACGACGAGCTGATGTTCCGCACGTCGATCATGGACTTCGCTTCGCGGACCCAGGTCGCGCGCCACGGATTCGAGTCCGTGACGCTGAAGCTGGCCTCCCAGTACGACGACTTCGCGGAGATCTGCGGCCGTCATGGCATCGAGATCTCGCCGACGCGCGTGCGCAAGGTCATCAAGCACTTCGGCGCGGAGAAGGAGCACACGCGGGCCTGGCGCAAGATCCTCGAGCAGACGACGGGCGCGCTGCTGCGGCAGTCCTCCGGCACCGCCGACTGATCGGTCGGCCGGCGCAAGCCTCCCGCGGGTCCGCGGCTACGGGGCGGGTCGGCTGGCAGCCTGCGCGAGCGTCGCGATCGACGCGACCGGCACGCTGCTGCCGGCGGGCCGGTTGCTCCACACCGCCGTGGGGGCACCGGACGGCGAGAGCGACACGTCGGGCACTCGCGCCTCGGGCCCGGCGGAGACCTCCTCCGGCATCCGGAAGGGCTGGCCCGCCGGCGCGACCGCGGCGAGGATCCGGCCGCCGGAGTCGCCCGGACTCTGCGTCCAGGCCAGCACCCGCCGCCCGTCGCGCGCGGCCACAGCCGGCTCGGTCGCGTTCGCGTCGGGCGCCGAGACGTCCTGCAGCGCCCCGAAGCGCGCCCGCGCGTCCGTGCTCGCCACGCGGACGCGGGGATGGGACGCGAAGGTCCCGGCCCAGGCGAAGACCGCCGTCTCGCCGTCGACGGCGAGGTCGGCGCCGGCCTGGGAGGTCTGCGACTTCTCCAGCAGCTGCGCGGAGCGGAAGCGGGCGGCACCCACCGTGCGGACGGCGGCCTCGGCGTAGAAGGGCCCGGTGCTGCCGCCCTCGGTCAGAAGCTGCGCGGTCCAGGCGACGTACGCGCGCCCGCGGGCGCTCATGGCGGTGTGCAGCGACGCGAAGAAGGTCGGCTCCGAGGCGATCGTCTGCGCCGAGTGGAAGCCGTGGTTGCGGGCGTAGCGGATCCGCGTGCGGACGGTTCCCCGGGCGTCCCAGGCGACGAGGACGTCGCCGCGCGGGGAGACGGCGACGGAGACCGAGCGGATGCGCTCCGTGGCCAACAGGATCGGCGTCGCGAAGCGTCCGCCGGGCTTGCGTAGCGAGACGTAGACCCGGTCGTTGAAGACGCCACGGTTCTCGAACCAGGCGATCGCGGCGTCACCCGCGGTGTCCGCGGCGATCTGCGGCACCCCGATGCCGGGCCGCGTGACGATGGTCCGCGGGGTGCCGAACGCACCGGCGGTGTCGCCGAACACGGCGGAGAGGCGGTCGGTCTCGCTCCCCGCGGAGCCGATGCTCCGGGTCACGGCTACGACCCGGGAGGTCGCGTAGGGCGCCGGAGGCGCTGCGAGGGTCGCGGGTGCGGTGCGCTCGGGAGCGAAGGCGGAGCCGCCCGAGGAACGCGAGGCGACGGACGCCCCGGCGCTCGCGGTCGCCCCGGCGCCGTCGGTCCAGCGCCAGCTCGCCAGAGCGTCGCCGCGGCCGCCGAAGGTCACCGCGGGGGCATCGACGAACCGATGCGCCGCCGAGAGGTCCTGGGGCGCGCTCCAGGGCTGCGCGGCCGACGCCCCCGCAGGCAGGAGGGCCGCGGCGGCGATCGAGAGGACGAGGCAGCGGCGTGGGCGCATGGTGCACCGGGAACGGATGCGTGCCTCGGAAGTAGCGCCGCCCCGGGTCTCAGACCGTGATCGGCGGCTCGAATTCCGCCGCGCGGCGAAGCGGCGGCGTGCCGCGCAAGCGCAGAGAAACCACGAGCGCAAGGCCGAGCAGCACCGCGCCGACGACGACGACCTCGTCCCAGCGGCCGGACTGCCAGGCCGCGCCGCCGAGGGGCCCCGCGGCGGACGAGCCGAGGTAGAAGGCGAGCAGGTAGAGCGCCGAGGCCTGGGCGGGGGCGTGGACGGCGCGACGCCCGACCCAGCTCGAAGCGACGGAGTGCGCGGCGAAGAAGCCGACCGTGAGCACCGCGATCCCCACGACCACCAGGGCGAGCGGGCGCAGCAGCGTGAGCGCGAGGCCGGCACCCGCGATCAGCACGCCGATGGGGAGCACCGCACGGCGCCCGATGCGGTCGGCCAGACGGCCGGCGACCGCCGACGACAGCGAGCCGAGCGGGTAGACGAGGAACACCGCGGCAACGGCGGTCTGGCCGAGGTCGTACGGCGGCGCCACCAGACGGAAGCTCAGCCCGTTGAACACCGCCACGAACGTCCCCATCATCAGCGCGGCCATGGCGTCAAGACGCAGCAGCCCCGCGTCGCGGACGTGGTCGCGCAGGCGCGTCAGGGTGGGGCGGACCTCGAACGCGCGGGGGACGAAGTACCGCGAGGCGGGCGCCCGGCGAAGGAAGACGGTGGTGCAGCCCAGGCTGCAGAGACCGACCGCGACGAGGGAGAGCCGCCAACCTCCGATGTCGGCGAAGACGCCACAGACCAGCCGCCCGGCCATGCCGCCGATCGCGTTGCCGCCGATGTACAGGCCGATGGAGGAGCCGAGCGAGTCGGGGTGGACCTCCTCGACGAGGTAGGCCATCGCGACCGCGGGCAGCCCGGCCAGCGCGACGCCCTGCAGCGCCCGCAGGGCGAGGAGCACGGGGAAGCTGGGCGCGGCGGCGGCCAGGAGGGAGAGGGTCGCCGAGGCGAGCAGCGACGTCTTCATCACCCGGGTGCGGCCCCAGGCGTCGGAGAGCCACCCGGCCGGCAGCAGCGCCGCCGCGAGCCCGAGCGTCGTGGCCGCCAGGGTGAACGTCGAGGCCGAGGCGCTGATGCCGAACTCGTCCGAGAGCAGCGGGAGCAGCGGCTGCGTGGTGTAGAGCAGCGCGAACGTCGCCAGGCCGGCCGCGAACATCGCGATGGCGAGCCGCCGGTAGCCCGGCTCGCCGCGCCGCAGGCGCTGGTCGGAGGCGACGGCGGCGTCCACCCGACCACCCTAGGCGGACCTTGACAGGTGACTATTAGGTCACCTATTGTGCGGGCGGTGGACGAGGTCTTCAAGGCGCTGGCCGATCCGACCCGGCGCGGTCTGCTCGACGCGCTGTTCGAGCAGGACGGGCAGACGCTGGGTGGACTGGAGGCACGGGTCCCCATGACCCGCTTCGGCGTCATGAAGCACCTCCGGGTCCTCGAGGACGCAGGGCTGGTCGTCACGCGGCGACAGGGGCGGGAGAAGCTGCACTTCCTCAACGCCGTCCCCATCCGCCTGGTCCACGACCGCTGGGTGAGCAAGTACGCAGAGCCGTGGGTGGCCGGGCTGAGCACCCTCAAGACACGACTGGAGGGCACGATGGAGAAGATCTTCGAGATCTACATCAAGACGACGCCGGAGCGGCTGTGGGAAGCGATCACCGACCCGGAGCAGCGCGCGACGTACAACTTCGGCGTCGTGACGACGTCGGACTGGACCGCCGGCTCGCGCTACGAGGCGAGTCACCCGCGGGCCGAGGGGGTCCTCGTGGACGGCGAGAACCTCGAGGTCGACCGGCCCCGCCGCCTCGTGCAGACGATGACGGCGCACTGGAGCGAGGCCGTGGAGGCCGAGGGTCCCTCCCGGGTCACCTGGGAGATCGAGCCGGTGGGCGACTCCTGCCGGCTCACGGTGGTCCACGACCAGCTCCGCGACGGCGCGAACGGCGAGCTCTACGGCGGCTGGCCGATGATCCTCTCCGGCCTCAAGACGCTGCTCGAGACCGGGGAGCAGCTGACGACGCCGGGCTCCCAGCGCTACCAGGAGGGCTGGAGCCCCGTCTGAGCGCCTCCGGGGCGGCCCGCGAGCCCGCTACCCGTTCGCGGGGGCGTAACGCTGGTGGAGGTCCAGCGTGTTGCCGGCAGGGTCGCGGAAGATCGCCTGGTGACACACGCCGCTGTCCATCGTCGCCCCGACGAACTCGACGCCCTGCGCCTCGAGTTGGGCCCGGGCGGTGGCGACGTCGTCGACCCGCAGGGCGATCGGCAGGCTGTGCGGCTGGGCCTCGCTCTGCCCGAACGCGGTCGGGTCCATGATCGCGAGGGTCAGGTTCCCGGCCTGGAACTCCTGCGCGGGCCGGTCGCCCCAGCGCTTGCCGGCCGGGAGGCCGAGCACGGTTCCGTAGAAGTGCGCGGACGCCTCGAAGTCCTTCGCCGGGACGGTGACGAAGTCGACGCCGGTGATGAGGCTGGGAGGGGTGGTGGTCATCTGGGCTCCTGGGGTCGGGGCGGGAAGGGGCGCGGCGCGCGTCATCATGCTCCCATGCCCGCAGGCGCCGACATCGAGGACCGCGCCGACTGCGAGCGGCTCGTCCGCGCGTTCTACGGGCGCGCGCTCACCGACCCGGTCATCGGCTGGATCTTCACCGACGTGGCCCACCTGGACCTCGAGGCGCACGTGCCTGTAATCGCCTCCTTCTGGGAGACGATCCTGCTCGACGCCCGCTCGTACGGCGGCGGGGCGTTCGCGCCACACGCCGCGCTGCACGCCCGGGTGCGCCTGCGGGCGGGGCACTTCGAGCGCTGGCTGGTGCTCTGGCGCGCGACGGTTGACGAGCTCTTCGCGGGGGAGCGGGCCGACCTCGCGAAGTCGCACGCGCAGCGGGTCGCACGCGCCTTCCTGGGCCGCCTCGCGGAGGTGCCGGCGGCTCCGCTCCCCGCCGGGCTCGCCGTGACGCAGCACGGCCGCCGCGTCACCTGACGGCCCGCGATGAGTTCAAGGCGCCCAGCCGGTCCTGTGGGTAGACACGAGCACGACCCCGACACGAGGAGACGCATGTCGCTGCCCGAAGTCGTCACGCGAGAGGAGTGGCTCGCCGCGCGCGAGGCGCTGCTGGCCAAGGAGAAGGAGCTCACCCTCGCCCGGGATGCGCTGAGCGCCGAGCGTCGTCGCCTTCCCATGGTGCGGGTCGACGCCGATTACGCCTTCGAGGGTCCGGATGGCCGGGCCTCACTGCTCGACCTCTTCGACGGGCGCCTGCAGCTCGTGGTCGGCCACTTCATGTTCGACCCGCGCTGGACGGACGGCTGCCCGAGCTGCTCGGCCGGCGCCGACGAGGTCGCGCCGGGCCTGCTGGCGCACCTGGAGGTCCGCGACACCCGCCTGGTCTACGTCTCCCGCGCCCCGCTGGTCACCATCGAGGACTACAAGCGCCGCAAGCGCTGGACGTTCCCCTGGTACTCCTCGCACGGCAGCAGCTTCAACTACGACTTCCACGTCACCATCGACGAGTCGGTGGCGCCGCTGAGCGCGAACTTCCGCACGCGCGAGGAGTGGGAAGCCGCCGGGAAGGGCGCGAACGTCGCCGGCGAGCAGCCGTACGAGGTCCCCGGGACCAGCGTGTTCATCCGCGAAGGCGACGCGGTGTTCCACAGCTACTCGAGCTACGCCCGGGGCGCGGAGTGGACGGGAGGCTCCTACGCCTGGCTGGACCTCACCCCGCTGGGGCGCCAGGAGGAGTGGGAGGAGCCCGCGGGCCGCTCCGCCGACGTGCGGGCGGCGCAGCCGGACTTCGCCTCCTGACGACGCAGGATCGAGGCACGGCGTGCGGCGCTGAGCTTCCCGACCGGCCGGCGTCCGGGCTGCATGCGCACCAAGATCGTCCCCAACCTGTGGTTCGACACCGAGGCGGAGGGGGCAGCTCGGGGCCGGCGGTCGAGAGGGGCCGTGCGGCTGGCTGAAGGATCGCCACGGGCTGTGGTGGCAGGTCGTCCCGGAGGGGATGGACGAGCTCTTCGCCGATCCCGAACCCGAACGATCCCGGCGCGCGATGGAGGCGATGCTCCAGATGGGCAAGCTCGACCTCGCCGCGCTCCTCGCGGCGGCCGACGGCGTCCCGGCGACCTAGCGACGGAGGAGCGCCGGTGAGCTGTGCGAGCATCAGGGAGTGATGGCGATCCACACGGGCTGGCGA
>JBBQZE010000058.1:0-15070 GCA_038207985.1 Solirubrobacterales bacterium | reverse complement strand
GTGGAAGGTCGTCCCGCCCTCCATCTCGATCGGCTCGCGGGCGTGATGGGTGAGCACGAACACCGGTGCGTGGTAGGGCGGCTCCGGCCCCCACCAGCCGCGCCAGTCCTCGTCCCACGCGCCGCGGAGGGGCCCGAACATGTTGCGGCCCATGAGGTAGGCGCCGCGCGGGCGCATGAGCCAGCCGGTCGCGGTCTCGTCGGCCTCGTTGGCGCGCTCGTCGCCGAGGTGCCAGGCGTGGACCTCTCTTCCGCGCTTCCCGAGCGGGTGCTCGCGACTCTGGTCCGGCCCGGCGACGAAACCGTCGAGCGAGATCGACATGTGGCAGGTGGTGGTGTCGGGCATCCGCGACCCTTTCGAAGGCGATTGAAACGCGAAAAGCCCCGCAGGAACAGGGCTTTTCGTTCCTATGCGCCGAAGAGGACTCGAACCTCCACGAGTGTTACCTCACAAGGCCCTCAACTTTGAAGAAGCGGTTCCGAACCCAGGCTGAATCAGAAAAACGGCTACGGAATGGGCCGTAGTCGACCGTCTAAATCCACCCAGTCCGTGGGATGGTCCGTGGGATGGTGTGAAATGATGTCTCCGCACAAGGCCCAGATCATTGAGAGGTACGTATGGCGTCGCTGCGGGTGAAGGACCAGGGCGGAGGACCGATCTTTTACGGGCGCTGGCGCGACGGCGACCGTGTCGTCGAACGTCCGATCGGTCCGGGGTGGCTTGTGCGCGAGGGCGAGCGTGGCGGCAAGCCGAACGGCAAGACAGTGGGCAGGTGGCGAGAGCGCTCGGGGAAGGTGCCTGCGGACTGCTTCAACCTCCAGTCGGCCACCCAACAGCTTCCGACCGTCGAAGCGCACTGGCGCCAGTCGCAGACGTCGCCGCAAGCGGGAGAGGCTGTCGCCGAGGCGGCGATGACTGTTCGTGAACTTGCCGATCGCTACCTCGAGTGGGGCGCGCGAGACGACCCGCACGCAGACCGTGAGGGCTGGAAGCACTCGCACAGGACGAACGTGCGCGCGTATGTCGGCCGGCTCGCCCGCGAACTTGGGGAGGATCAGGCCATCAGGGAGCTGACGCACGCGGACGTCATCGCGTTGATGGGGCAGCTCGTTCCGGCGCGTCGCGGCAAGCCGACGGGCAGCCGGCCGACGCGCGGCTTCCTGCGGCAGTACGCGCTCCCCTTGAAGGGGATGTTCGCGTTGGCCTTCCGTGAGGGCTGGGTCGACGAAGACGTCGCGGCCGGGCTGCCGAGCTATAAGCCGAAGCGCAAACGTGCCGCCGACCCGATGCGGCGCGACGAGTACCTGACGCCGGAGGAGGTGGCGGGCGTTCTGTCGGTCCTGCGCCACGAGCAGGACCGAGCGATGGTCGCCGTGATGGCGATGGGCGGGCTGCGCCCGGGGGAGGCGCTTGCGTTGCGGTGGCAAGACGTGGACCTTGCGGGGTCGAGCCTGAGGATCGTCGAAAGCCGAACGATGGGCGTGACGGGAACGCCGAAGTCTGGAAGTGGCCGCTCGGTCCCGATGCCCCCGGAGACTGCGCAGGCGATCGCGAAGCTCGGGCTGAGAGGTGTCCTCACACAGCGGGCCGACCTCGTGTTCGTGGGGAAGCACGCCGGTCATGTCGACATTGCTGCCCTCCGCGCGCGGTTCAACGTGGCGCAGGACGCTGCGGACGTGGCGCCGCGCCGTGAGCTCCGGCAGCTGCGAAACACGTTCGGGACGGTCTGCGCGAGCGCAGGGGTGCCGCTGCGGACCATCCAGGAATGGATGGGGCACGAGAACATCGTCACGACGGAGCGGTATGCCTCCCACATGCCGCGTTCCAAGGACGCGGCGCTCATCTCCGCCGCCTTCGCGGTCGGGACGGCGGCGCTCGAGGCAGCGCCTCAGCGCGGTGCTTGAGCAGCGACCCACTCCTCGACCTGCGCCACAACGAAGCGCACGGCGCCACCGATGCGAACGCATGGCAGCGGGTCGCGGGTTCGGCGTGCGAGCTCGTAGACGCGCTTGCGCTTGACGCACAGGACGGCAGCGACGTGATCGGCGTCGACGAGCGGCTGCGAGCTTAGGTCGACAGGCCGGCCGGGGCTGAGAGGGACGGTCGTTCTTGGGCTGCCCGCGGCAAAGGGCAGCGCCGGCTGGAGCTGGCGGCCGTTGCCGTGACGAAGCTGGGTCATGGTCGGGGTCCGGTCTCCGTGCCTAAGTCGGGGTCGGGTCGCGGCAGAGGGTCGCGGCGGAGGGCTTCGAGGTCGAACGCGATGCGAGCGTTGAATCCGTCGAGGCGGCTCGCGGCGGGCACCCGGGAGACGCGCCCGGAGAGCAGGCGTGCGGCCTCGGCGGCGGTGAGCAAAGGCTGCTGCAGATTGACTGGCGGACGGTCGACGTTCAAAGCGAGTTGGTTGCGCATGGTCCTGTCCTGTTGCGGGGGTTCTAGTTGTCATGTCGCCCAAGTCCCCGAAAACCCCCCTCCCAGTTTTGCGGCGGCGCGCGGCTGTCAAGGGCGGGGGGATATCCGCAGCTACATACCCATGCCGCGGTCGAGGTCGGGTCCTTCGACGAGGCCGATGTCGCGAGCGCCGCGCCAGTCGGTCACCTCAGCCGCGGGCCTGTCGGGTTCGACGGCGAGCTGCTTGGCATTCGAGCGGCTCATCAGCTGGGCGAGCGCGTCAGCGGTCGGTTGCGGCGGCCGGTCGCGGTCACCGGTGAGCGTTTCCTGCGTGACGTAGAGGGTGGTGGTGTCGCGGTGGCGGCTCAGCGCGGTGTAGGCCCATTCGCGGTGGCTGGCGTCGTCGGCGAGGACATGGGTGCGGTCGACGGTGGCGCCTTGGGCGCGGTGCACCGTCATGGCGTAGGCGTGGTCGACGCCTTGCTCGGCGTCGCGTCCGGGGACGAAGATCTGGCGGGCGTCGGCGCCGTCGTTGGTGATAATCAGATAACCACTGTGCGCTTCGGTGACGGTGCCGCGTTGTCCGTTGATGGCGCCGGTCAGGCGGTCGTTTCGGGTGTGCAGGACGCGGTCGCCGATGGCGTAGGCCCGGTCGCCGTGGCGGACATCGGGTCCATCGAGCCGACCGGCGTCGCGCAGCTTTTCGCGGGCGGCTTGGTTGAGCTCGGCGACGTCGCTTCGGCGCAGGGCGAGCATCAACGAGTCCTCACCCGGGCGCTGCTGCTCCCACCAGTCCTCCACCAGTCGCTCACGGAGTGCGTCGGCACGGTCGGCGATGACAATGCGGTCATGCTCGACGTAGGCCTGCGCCCACTGCTCGAGGTCGCCGTCGCGGAGGTGGGTCAAGGCGTCGCGGTCCCACTGATGGGTCTGTCGGTGCACGTCGCGCAGGTCGATCGTTTCGACGCGCTCGGCGAGAGCGTGGAAGGCTCCGCCGGCTTGGATCTCGGGGAGCTGACGGTCGTCGCCGACGAGCACAAGCTTCGCGTCAGCCCGCGCGGCGTGCTCGGCCAGATCCGCGAGGGCGCGGGTGCCGACCATCCCGGCCTCGTCGACGATCAGCACCCCGCCCTGCGGGATCCCGTGCCCCTCACGCAGGCCCTTCTGGAGACGGGCGATGGTCGATGACGGGATATGGGCCTGTTCGCCTAGCTCGATAGCCGCACGTGCGGACAGTGCGCAGCCCAGGACGGATACCTCGCTTGCCTGCCACGCCTCTCTAGCGATGTCGAGCGCGAACGTCTTCCCGGTTCCCGCGGGTGCCCGAATTACCTCTACCGGGTCGGTGGAGGCGCAAAGCCGGCGGACCATCTGCTCCTGATCCTCACCCAGCGTTGGCCGCGCCTGAATCGCGGCCTGCACGTGCTCCTCAGCGACCGGGACGCGGGCGGTCTCTTCCCGGCGGTCGGCCGCAGCGAGCAGTGAGCGCTCGGCGTCCAGCAGCTCCCGGGTGGAGTAGCGGCGCTCCGGGGCGCCTGCCTGCGCGGCCCGCTGGCCGACATCGACGACTTCGGTCTGGGAGCGCAGCTCGTCGGCGTACTGCTCGACCTCCCGTACAGGCGCCCCGGTGGGGAAGGCTTGGGCGGCGGCTTGAATGAGCTCGGGGCGCCCGAAGGTGCTGTCGTGCTCGGTCAAGCCCTCCACATCGACCCGCATGTAACGCACGGTCGTCGGCTCCTGGTCCAGCAGGCCGGCCAGTTCGCGCTGATCGAGGCCGAGTTCAGCGGCGCGAGCACGCCACTCCTCCCGCAACCGCTCAAGCGGTCGCGGGTCGGGCGCCTTGTCTGGCCGCGTGTCCAGCGTGGCGACTTGCGCGGCCTTGGCTGACGTGAGGCCGCGTTCCTTGAGGCTGGCGAGGATCTGCTGGCGACGGCGCGAGAAGTGCTCGATCACCTCTCGGTCGACCCCGGCGATCTCCGCGGTTCCCTTCTCCACGAGCGTCCAGTCGACCCCGAGGCGCTCGGTCAGCTCCTCCCGCAGCGCGGCTTGGTAGAGGTAGCCGGCGGCCTTGGCGTGCCGGTACAGGTGTCGTGCGTCCAGCGCGGTCCAGCGGCCGTCTGGCCCTTGGGTGAGGTTGCCGAGCACGACGTGGGTGTGCAGCAGCGGGTCCTCCGCCCGCGACACACGGTGCCGGAACGCGGCGGCGACGAAGCCGCTGCCCTCGACCTGAACGACGCCGTCGCGGCCGCGGCGCGCTTTGCATGCCTGGCGCTCCATGTAGCCCATCGCCTGCTCGACGGCGGCGTCGTGTGCCTCCCGTGCCTGCAGTGCGACCGCGTCATCTGAGAGCGCCCAGAGCACGCTCACGGACTTCGGGGCCCGGAAGGTGAGGTCGAAGCCGGCGACCGCCTTGTCACTCGGTGGCCGCCGCAGACCAGCACCGTCCAGCAGGGTCTCAAGCTCACCGTCATCGAGCTCGCAGGCCCGGCCGGTCGCCGTTGCGCCCCGCCCGATCCACCGGCCCCGGGCTTCGCCCTGACCGGAGTAGTAGTCCTCACGGCCAGAGGCCACCTGCTCCTCGTAATACCTCGCAGCCAGGCCACCGCCCTTGAGCTTTCCGATCGACAGCATCTACCTGTCATGTCGCCCAAGTCCCCAACAACCCCCCACCCAATTTCAGCGGGATCTAGGAAATGCAAGTCTGTGCTTGCTGTTGGTGAGTGGCGGTTGGGTGTCGAGCTGGAGGCGAGGAAGGGCCGAGCTTGGGCCCGGGGGTGGAGCGGTACGGCGGCTGGAGGAGAAGGGGCGTGGAGAGCGGCTGTCGGAGGTGGTGTCGGAAGGTGCGAGGTGACGTTGGAGAGACCTTGTTGGGGGAGCGGCTCGGCGCGTCGCGGAGCTGGCGCATATTGCGGAGGAGAGGATCGAGGGCTACGAGGCCCGCCCGTGCGTCTGGAAGATCTGCATCGTTCGGCGCATGCGCCCGGCGGGCTCGACGTGTCGCAGGATCACCTTTAGATCGGTGGCTGCGGTTGACCCGGCCTGTAAAAAGCGACCGATCAGCGACTCATGGCCCTCGTCCCATCGGTGGGGGACTACGGAAGCAGATCGCGGGCATCACCCGATGGCAGGCTCCGTAGGCCCTGAAAGACTGGAGGTCGACCTAAAGGAAGAAGGCTCGCTATGACGTGTGAGGTCGTCCCCAGCGCCAGATTCATTACCAGCAGTTCCGGGTGCGCCACGCGCCTTCGAGGCGGTCTGGTCGCGGGCCGATGACCGGTGACCCCGCCGCAGCGCCGCACGTCGATGTGGCCCGGCTGAGGCACCACCTCGCCGCTGACGGTCAGCGCGTCGAGGTCCGTGAGACGCATGGCTCAACGGTCTTCCTGGTCGGCGATCGTGGCTACAGGTTGCGCAAGCCGGTCCAATTCGACTTCCGCGATCAACGCTCCGCGGCCAAGCGCGCAGAGCTTGCTCGGCGAGACGTCTTCCTCAACCTGGCTCTTGCTCCGGGCGTTGTGCTCGGCGTGCGCGCGGTGGTGCCCGCCGCTGAGGGGGACGGCTACGCACTCGGCGACGAGGACGACGTCGACGCGCTCGATCACGTCGTCGAGATGCGCCGCTTTGACGAGGACCGCACCATGGCCGCGCTACTGCGGCACGGCACGCTTACGACCAAGCAGGCCCACGCCGCCGGCGTACGCCTGGCCACCTTCCACCGCGGCGCGGGGCGGCGACCGGGCGGAGGCGACTACCGCGAGCTCGTCGATCGCAACTTCGAGGCCTTGCGGCCCCTGGCCGACGCCCTGCTTCCGGGGGGCGAGCCGCTCGCGCTTCAACGCTTCGCGGCCGCGTTCCTGGACGACTGGGACGGCGTCCTTGAGGCCCGGGCGCTGGCCGGGAGCGTCGTTGACGGCCACGGGAACCTGAAGGCCGAGCACGTGCTGTTCGAGGGCGAAGACGTCCTCGTCGTCGACCGCCTCGAGTTCGAAGCTCTCCGGGTCGTCGACGTCGCCGACGAGCTAAGCCTTCTGCTCATGGACCTCAAGGAGGCGACCGGCGAACGGACCCTCGGCGACGCGGTGCTCGCCGGCTACAAGGATGCCGGCGGGGACGTGCAGCCCGAGGCGTTGCTGGCCTTCTTTGGCGCCTACCGCGCCCAGGTCCGGGCCAAGGTCGCTCTGCTGCGAGCTAAACGATCGGGAGGCGCCGAGCGTTCCTCGTGCCGCGCACACGCCGAGCGGCTGTTCGCCTTGAGCTGCCGGCTGGCCTGGCAGGCGCGGGGACCGCTCTTGATCCTTGTCACCGGGCACCCAGCCACCGGGACGTCGCCGCTAGCGCGGGCGCTCGGCCGTACGTCCGGGCTGCCGGTCCTGTCCGCGGATGGCGCCTGGCGCGAGCGCGGGCCAGAAGCGCCGGACGACGGCTCAGACCGACGCGCGGCGGCATACGCGGACCTTGCACGACGTGTCGGCCAGGAACGGGCTGCCATCGTCGACGCCACCTTCGGCGACGACGAGTTGGAACAGGCGTTTGCCGAGCAGCTCACCGACCGCGGTGACGCCGTGTCACTGGTGATCGAGTGCCGCGCCCCAGCCGACGGCCGCTTGGCGGTCGCCTCCGAGCGCCGCGACCGGTCCGATGCCGGCGCGCCGTTCGTGGAGATCGCCAGCATCGGAGACGCCGCCAATCTCGCGGTCGATCCCCGGGCATCGCTGACTGCCCAGGTTGATGAGGTCTCCTCGAGGCTGGATTCGATCCTAGCCGCCGGGAACGGGGGGTAGACGCCCGTCGCGGCGTAGGTGCGATCGATCTGGCAGACGGCGGGTGGCCAATGGTCGGGGAGATGACGACGTGGTAGCCGAGCTTGCCGTCCGCCGTGCTGATCTGGGGCGCCCGGGCCACCGCAGTCACCTTCATCGATCGCTTACGGCAGCACCTTCTGCACCTCGAGAACCGGATCCACCACGAGCTGGTTGCTCACAGCATCGCCGCGCTCCGGGTTGCCGTCGGCGCGGTTTTCCTGGGCTTTGGTTTGCTCAAGTACTTCCCCGGTGTCAGCCCCGCCGAGAACCTTGCGAAGGTCACAACGAACCTGTTGACGTTCGGGCTGGTGCCCGACGGCGTGAGCATCGTCGCGGTGGCGACGCTTGAGTGCTTCATCGGCCTCTGTCTGCTCTCGGGACGCTTCATGCGGCTGGCGATCTGGCTGCTGGCCGCCGAGTTCGTCGGGATCCTCTCGCCCGTGGTGCTGCTCCCCGGCCGCCTGTTCGCTGGCCCGTACCACGCCCCGACGCTCGAGGGCCAGTACGTGCTGAAGGACATCATCCTCGTCGCGGCCGGCATGGTGATCGCCGCCGCGACCTTTCGCGGTGGCCGCCTCGTGCGCGGTGACCTCGCACCGACCGCGACGATCAGGGGCGACGGCCCGCTGGGCGGCGAGCAGAAGCTGCGCCTGGTGCTCGAGGGCGCTAGCGACGCGCGGCTGATCGGCGAGCTGTGCGAGCGCCACGGCGTCTCCGAGGCCGAGTTCCACGACTGGCGCGAGCTCGCCAGGGCCGGCGCCGCTGACCGACTCGACGGCGACGTCACCACCATCCCCGCCTAGTCCTCGACGCGGTCTCCGAACGCCGCTCGACGGCGCGCTGCAACGGGGTCACAAGGTTGGGGGGCGCGTCAGCAGAGCGGAGCGCCGTTCACCGGTGGCCCCTGCAACACGCCCCAGCTCAAGGCACTCGCGTCGTTTGGTGGCGTACGCAGCGGTAGCGAGAGGGCGAGGGCCTCGGCAGCGCTCAGGTCGCCGGAGTAGGCGGGCGTGATGCGGCCGAGGCGAGAGTGTGATCTGCCGCACGTGCGGTGGTCCGCTCGCGCCGGTCGCCTCGCAACCCCTCAGATGAACAACTCAACGAGACCCGCAGAGCACGCTCGTCGCCAACGCTCCCCGCATGACGGCACGCAGCGCGAGCACTTCGGCCCACTCACCCGCGACGGGCAGACACCAATCGGCGACACGCCCGAGGCACACGACGAGATCATCCCGCAGGACCTGCCCAAGGCGCATCCCGGCCGCAGTGCTGCCGAGCGCCAAGCGGCAGCCGGTGACGGGACGACCCGCGGCGACGTCTGACCCGGACTAGCGCCCCGAAAGCGGCGTGGGTGGGGCCAAGTGCGGTCGACTGCTGGCGTTTGGGCCCAAGAGCATTCGGGCAATCCACCCCGAGGGCTGCGGTACCGGGGTTCTGCCGGGCCTGCGGGCGAGGCGGGCAGCGGACCCGGACTTCTGAGACGCCGATTCAAGAGCGAATTCAGGAGAACGCGTGGCCCGACGCACCAGCACACCGCTAGCGCAGCACCTTCCGCGCTTCTGGGCGCGCCGAGGCGGAGCGCTGGTCCGGCTCGTGATCGATCCACCGTCGCGGTGGCACGCCGCCGCTGTCGAGGGCCGCGCATGATCGACGACGGGCTTGTTGGGGTGGAGCTGACCGAGGCGATCTCGGCGTCGATGGTCGCGCTCTACGCCCGCCACTACGGCCATGACCGCACGACGGGCTCCACCTACCTCAACGACAACGTGGTGGTGTGCGTGCTCGAGGACATCCTCAGCACCGCCGAGTCCTTTCAGGTGGCCGAGGGTGGCGCCGGTGACGTCATCGACGGACGCGTCACCTTCCAGAAGGGCATGCAGGACGAGTTCACCGAGGAGATCGAGCGCCTGACCCGCCGTCGCGTCACGGCGTTCATGAGCGCCAACCAGACGACCCCGGGCGTCGCCTGCGAGCTGTTCTTCCTCGAGCCCCCAGAAACCACGACGTCATGCACGGGTCGATGACCGGCGCGAAGGCCCCCGTCGCCGAGATCAGTGACGAGGACTTGATGCGGCGCGTCCAAGGCGACGACCCCGACGCGTTCAACGCCCTGTACGACCGCTTTGCCCGTCGCGTTTACCGCGTCGTGCTCAGCGTCGCCCGCGATGCCGGCCGCGCGGAGGATGCCCATCAGGAGGCGTTTGTGTCGGTCTGGCGAAGCCGCGCCACTTTCGACCCGGGCAGGGGGACCGTGAGCTCGTGGATCATGGGAACGGCGCGAAATCGGGCCATCGATTCCATTCGCAGCCACCGGCGCCACGACGAGCGACGCGCCGACGACGCCTGGATCACGGAGAACGTGCCTGCGCCGGGAGACCTGACCGACGGCGTCGCCGAACGCGACCAGGCCGCGCGCCTGCGGGGCGCGTTGGCCAGACTGCCCGAGGCCCAGAGCAACGTTATTGCGCTGGCCTACTTCGGTGAGCTTTCGGCCACCGAGATCGCCGTGCGGATGTCGCTCCCGCTTGGCACAGTCAAGGGCCGCATCCGCCTCGGCCTCGAAAAGCTCCGCGACGACCGGATGACCTGAGCTTTTGCCTGTGGTACGAAGCTCGCCCACGAGGTTTCGACGAAGTTCGAGCTGAAGTCCGTCGCTGTCTCGCGGCACCGCTTGGCACTATCCGCGAACGCCAGGCTTTTGGTCCTCCACCTGCGCGGCCGGGGCTGCTCATGGCAGCTGTAGGGCGATCTGCCCGAGCTGCTGGGTCGGGTAGAGGGTCAGGGCTTGTCGTTCGATGAGGCGCAGGATGAAGAAGATGGCCGTGTCGGGTTTGCTGATGACGACGAGTCGTTGATCCTGTAGGCCCACGCGCGCTTGGGTGAGCAGGAGTTCGCGCACGCAGGCGCCGTCGACGAACTCGCACCGGGTGAGGTCGACGATCACGTCCACCCCCGCCGATGTCGCCTCCTCGAGCACCAACCGAAAATCCGGGAGGGAGGCGAGATCGAGTTCCTCGACGATGTCGATCACAAAGGGCGCGGAGACGGTCTCGAGCTCAGCGTGTTCGAGACGACCACTCATCCCTCGACCGCGAGCGCGTTTCTCTCCACGTAGGCCCGCGCAGCCTTCCATGTGGAGAAGGTGGCGATCACGACCTCGAGAGACGGCAGGCTCGGGTGCGCGTTGCTGAGGCGCAGGTAGTCGGTCATCCGCATCCGCGCCGGATTGGCCCGCAGCATCGAGGCTGCGCGCGCGAGTGCTAGGCCAATCTCCTGGGGGTCTTCGGGGGCGGCATCGGCTCGGCGCGCCTGATTGGCGAGGAGGTTGGCGGCGCTGCCGAGCGTGACGGCGTCGGCCGGCTGTCCGCGGCCGGCGCCGACGATCAGCCGACAGGTCGGGCAACGCCCGGCGTGCCGGGAAGACCAGCTGACGGGAAGCGCGCTACTGCAATGCGGGCAGCTCGAACCGGTCGTCTGCGCCGCGGCGGGGGAGGCCTGGCTCATGCAGCGACCGACCGAGCATCGAACAAGCTCCAGGGTCCCGCCGCGGCGGAGGGGCCAAGCTGGAGCCCGTCGATGGCGCAGAGGCGCACGATCGCGTGCACCCGTGGGTTGCGTCTAAGGCCGACGATCTTCAGCTGCGCCCCGCGGTCGGTGAGTTCGCGTAGCGCGCAGCAGAGCCGGGCCAGCGTCTTGGGGCCGATCGCCTCGGCCTCCTCAAGATCGATGGAGAGCCGGCGCCACCCGGCGTCAAGCAACACAGCGGCCCGGTGTCGCAGATCGGTGACGGTGTCGCGGTCGGCGGCGTGCTCGAGCCGTATTGCTGGTGTGAGCGTTGGCTCGTCGCTGCTCGCTGTGGATGGGGGCGTGGGCGTCGATCCTTGCGGTGGGTCGACGAACTCAGGCCACTCGGAGTCGGGGACGAGGTCGACGAGCCGGTCGAGCACGAGGGAGCCGCGAAGCACGCTGAAGCGGTTTCCGGTCTCTGTGGCCTGGCGATCGGCGGTCTCGAGGACTCGTCGGGCGCTGAGGTCGCAGAAGCTCAGTCCGCGCGGGTCGAAGACCACGGGCGTGCCGTGGGTGAGCGCGCGGCCAAGCGACGTTTCGAGCGCGGGCGCGCTCACCAGGTCGAGCTCGCCGAAGGCGAGCACCCATTGAGCGTCTTGCACCTGGGTAGCGCGGCAGGAGAATGGGGGAGGCGCTTCGGGCAAGGGCCCTTCCTTGTGTCGCGATGCGTTGGCGAGACAAGGAAGTCCTGCTCCGCTTCCGGCCCGAGCTCTCAGCTCAGGCAGTGGCTTCGGCGCATCAGCCCTCCAGGGCGAAGGCTAGCCGTGACGGCGCCTCCAAGCAAGCGGCCGAGGCGCTACCGGTCGATGGGTCCTGCGAGGCGGCTCGCGTTGTGACCCAGCGAGGAGCCACCGGACGAGCCGGCACCGGCCTCGAGACCTGTGCTCTCATCCTGGACGAGGTCGCTCGGAGCCAGGCCCAGGATGAAGACCTCGCACATCAGGTCGGGGTGCTGCTGGTTGCCGCTCATGAAGCCGATCACCGGCCGGCCGGTGGCCTGCGCGATGACGTCGGTGAAACGTTCGCGCATGAGCTCCTGGAACTCCATGCGCTGCTGGATGACCGCCGCGCCGCGGCCTCCCTCCAGCAGCGTTTGCTCCACGCGCGAGAAACCGCCCCGCAGCACGCAGACGACAAGGTCATCCTGGTAGTAGGACTTCGCGCGCGTCGGCCCACGGCCGTAGAACTCCTTCAGCAGCGCCACCATCCCGTCGGAGATCGCGGTCAGCTGCTCACCGTGCTGCGCGATGACGGTGCCGAGTGCGTGTTCTGCTGCTTTCGCGGGTTGTGCGTCGTCTGGGGCCACGACTCTCACTCTTCGATTAGGAACGGGGCGAGCATCTCCGAACAGCCGTTCATCCAGAGCTGCGTTACCCCGAGCGTACACCTGCCGACGGCTTCCGTCCTGGGACTTCTAACGAGCTAAAGGTTGGTGGGGAACTTCGGCCGAGAGAAGAAACAGCTCGATCTCGAGGTCTGGGCCGACGTGACTGTCGGAGGTGAACATCATCACCTCGCGACCAGACAACCGCTCGACGACTTCGATGAACCGGTCCTCCATCGCGACCTGAAACGCGCTTCGCACGTCACGGACCATCGGTGAGCGCTGCAGCTCGATCATCGTCTTCTCAACCTCGGTGTAGACCCCGCCCATCACGCAGGCGACGAGATCGTCACCCAGCAGTTGCGTCTTGGAACTCACGGGCTTGCGGTGGTGGTAGCGGCGATGCAGTGCGACGAGCTCGTCGTTGATGGCCTCCAGCTGCACCGTCTTCATCGACGGCTCTTCCGGGAGTGACATAGCGGCCTTTGCGTCAGCCGGGCGGTGGGATAGCCGGCCGCCGGGGGTTTTCCTTCTGGAGGATCTGCCCGTCGTCGTCAAGGACGGCCCGGCAGCGTCTACAGCTGAAGAGCGGCCGAAACCTCAAGTGGTCGTCGATAGGCTCGACGCTGTGGTAGCCAACCGCGCACAGCACGGTGCTAAGAGGATTCGCTGACACGTCGTTCCTCGTTTCGCAGAAATGGGCGAGAACAAGGAAGTCCGGTCACGCGCCTGCCCCCAAAAACGGGATCAATCAGGCTCGCGAGGAGGCCCTCCAGTCTTCATCGTAGCGCCGCAGGTAGGTAGTCGAGGCATGACGCGAACATCAGGCTGACTTCCGCCGGATGCGACCGTCAGGCGGCCCGCAAAAGCCCTGCTCAGAAGAGTGTTCCCTGACCGTCGTGTTCTCTCGTACCTCTCCCCCCGTACTCGGTCGCACCCAGGAGGTAGCACCTCGAGTTACCTCAGCTCCGTCGATCTCGCGGGGCTGCCTCGACCCGCCGGCCGCCGCCCATCATTCGGCCCGCGACATGCTCTCCCTGATCAAGCAGGGTCTCTATTGCGTCATGACCTGCGCCCGAAGGAGTGGGTCGCTTCACACCGCGACGAGCCATCGGAATCAGATCCGCAGTCAGCGCGCACCGGAAACGGGCGTCCGTGGGATGATCCCGTGGGATGGCAGTCCCTCTACCTGCGTGACCTGACGGGCGGAGGTGGTCTTTGAAACGCAGAAAGCCCTGCCAATGCAGGGCTTTCTGTCCACATGCGCCGAAGAGGACTCGAACCTCCACGAGTGTTACCTCACAAGGCCCTCAACCTTGCGCGTCTACCAATTCCGCCACCGGCGCCCGGGGGCTGGCGATGATAGCGGCGCGACGGCGGTGGGCGCCGGGCGGGGTCGGAGGCGTGGCGCGCGGGCACCGCGCCTTGCTTCCGTCCACGCCCCCCGCTAGCTTGTGCGAACACATGTTCGACACACCGCCCAGCCCGGAGGCGTCCCACTGATGGACTTGACCAAGCGCCAGCAGGAGATCTTCGACTTCATCAAGCGCTACAGCGCGAAGTACGGCTACCCGCCGACGGTGCGGGACATCGGCAAGGCCGTGGGCCTGGCGTCGTCCTCGACGGTCCACGCCCACCTGGCCAACCTCGAGAAGCTCGGGCTGCTGCGGCGCGACCCGACCAAGCCGAGGGCGATCGAGCTGCTCGATCGCGTGTCCGAGTCCGTCGTGGACAACGTACGCTCGCTCGTCGGGCGCCAGGGGCTGCCGCTGGTGGGCTCCGTGGCCGCCGGCCAGCCCGTCCTGGCGGAGGAGAACATCGAGGAGTACGTGCAGGTCCCGGAGGTCGCCGGCGGCGGCGGGACGGGCGAGTACGTGCTCCGGGTGCGCGGCGAGTCCATGATCGACGCGGGCATCCTCGAAGGCGACTACGTCGTCGTGCGCCCGCAGGAGACCGCTCGCGACGGCGAGATCATCGTGGCCCTCGTGGGGGAGGAGGCGACCGTCAAGCGCTTCTTCCGCGAGCCCGACCACATCCGCCTGCAGCCCGAGAACGCGACGATGGAGCCGATCCTCAGCAAGGACGTGCAGGTGATGGGCCGCGTCGTGGGCCTCTTCCGGAGCGTGTCGTGATGGCCACGCTGCTGTGGGACGTCGAGCGCCCGTCGATCCTCGACCGCCCGTTGGGGCCGCGGCCGGCGCCGCTCTCGGAGCGGCTGGCGGCCGAGGCCGCCGCGATGATGGCCCCGCAGGGGCTCGCGGGTGGGGGCCACACCAAGCTTGCCGGACGACGACGGGGCGGTGAGGCGACGCTCGACGAGCTGCTCGTCGGCGCCTGGGAGGGCCTGTCGGCCCACCGCTCCGTCGCGTGCCCGGTCTGCGCCGGACCGATGACCCCCCGCTCCGGCGCCTCCGGAGGCGCCTGCGGCGACTGCGGGGCGCACCTGCGCTGAGAGGCTGTCTCAATACCTTGGCCACGCCCCGCCGACGGGTATCGAGACAACCTCTAGGGCCCTGGCGCGCTACCGTCCCGCGGGCAGGTCAGGCAGTCGCGGGGGCCTTCGGGCCCTCGAGGAAAGTCCGGACACCACAGGGCGAGGTGGTCGGGGACCCGACCCGGGGACACCCGCGGGAAAGTGCCACAGAAACGAACCGCCGATGGCGCGCACGCGCGCACAGGCAAGGGTGAAAGGGTGCGGTAAGAGCGCACCGGCGTCGTGGTGACACGGCGGCCAGGCAAACCCCACCTGGTGCTAGGCCAAGCAGGACCGCTTGCAGGCTGCCCGCCGAGGTCCAGGTAGGCCGCAGAGATGGATGACTGCCCAACGACAGGATCCGGCTTACCGACCTGCTGTCGGACGGGCCCCGGGCAACCGGGGTCCGTCCCATCTTCGCCCCCTTCGCGCGCCGGAGCGGGTCGCCTTGGGGGCGGCGAGGGCATGACCGTGCGGTCGCTTCCGTGACATACGCGGAATCGACAGCACGGTCAC